>NZ_JAMCCR010000009.1:0-163522 GCF_023371075.1 Pseudomonas sp. GX19020 | reverse complement strand
CCGATGGGACGCTTGCGGACCTGCCAGTGCTTGAGCTGGAAGATCCGCTGCACCGTGTTCTTGTTGAAGCCCAGCAGGAAGGCCACAGTGCGGTAGCCGAAGGAGGGGTTCTCCTCGATCATGGCCTTGATCGGCTCGGCGAAGCCAGGATTGATCTTCGGGGCGGCCTTGGTCGGCTTGTAGTAGACGGTCCGCCGCGGCACGCCGAACCAGGCGCAAAGCTTCACCAGGGACACCTGAATCCCGTCCGCCAGCAGGCCCTCATGGAGCGTCCGGATCAATTGTCGTCCTCCCGCTCCATGGGGGCCGCCAACTTTTTCGGGCACGCAACTCCAGCATCGCTTCGCCGTAGGCCTCCTGTAGATCGCGAAGCTGCTTCTCGTATTCTTGGCGAACGTCCAGCGGGTTCGCCCGCAGTGCATTCTCCATGCCCCGACGGGCATCATCGACCCAACCCTCGATCTCGGACGGAGAAAGGTCAAAGCTGCGGCTGGCTTCCGCCACCGTCGTCTTGCCCTGAAGGATCTCGATGACCAGCGCCGACTTGCGCTTGGCCGTCCACCGTTTGACGACGTCTTCCAATGGTCCACTCATCGCTACGTTTTACTCCTTGTAGCATGAGCAGATTTTCACTGGGGCAATACACGCTTTCCCGGGCTTACCGCAGCAGCGATGCTGCACCGCCGTTCGTCAGCTTTCCGCCCTTAATCACCGAAACAGACACGGTTGTATATAATTTCATCCCCTCACCCTTGCAGATCGGGCACGTAGATTTGCTTCAAGGGAAGCAATGTCCGATATCGCGGTGACAGCCGAGAGTAGTTTTCGAGGACAAGCTCTACAAATTGCTCGCCGTCGATCAGCCGCAGCTTGGGTCGGTTGCGCTCTAGTTCCACTGATTGGCGGCTGAATGATCCTAGACCAATGAACAGCCCATATTCCCCTTCGCCCAAGGTGCCGAGCAATTGGTCTACTTCCGGACGCGGAACTTGGTCGACCTTGCGTTTGCACTGGACCTTCAGGATCGGTGGTTCAAACCCGAGCTTGTCGCGATGTGCGATCACATCGACCCCGCCATCGCCTGACCGCTGTGTGACGCGAGCGGTGTACCCCATGCATTCAAGCAAATGCGCGACGAACTCCTCGAAATCATATCCGGACAGCTTGGTCATGATCTGGCGGATGATGAAATCGCCGGTCGTCAGCTCCGCTTGCTTGGATACGGCGACTGTCGCCGTATCGTCGTCCTCAACCTCTACTGCCGGTTCGTTCACAGGGGCATCGCCTGCCGGTACCGCTATACCCAGCTTCGTAAGGAATACGTCAGCACTGCTTTGGATTAGGAAAACCGTGATGAACGCGCCAATCTCGTTGAGGACGCTTTGCCCGAACTCGTTTCGGGGAAGGTGCTGCAGCCACTCTACGCCCCGGTGATTGGGATAGTCATCGGGGTCGTCAGCAACATGTTCAAAAGAGCCGGTGAATCTGCCGATATTGACCATGCGGTCGTGTTTCGAAGGGTACACGACGATGTCGCCTGCCTTCATCTCGTGGGTGAAGCGAAAAAGGATGCCTGCATCGACGGGCCGTGAGCCGACTTTCTTGTTTGGGTAGTGTAGGGCCAGTGCAGCCTTGAGGGCGTCCCGATCTGCATACTGCCTCAGGTCGCCCAAGGCCGACCAGCCGATTGCGACATATCCTTCGTCCACGGGGCGGCTGCCGACATGCTCGCCCATATGGACGCCCCATACCCGTGGAATCTGGTTCAAACCGGCACCTCAAAATTTTCATTCAATCAACGGCTTCTAGAGCTGTGCCGCAAGCAAAACATGATGTCGCGAAAGCACCTTTATTGGCTCGCTGGTACCACAGCTGTTTAGGCTTGCGGTATATGGCGCTCAGCGGCGGTCATTGCTTCTGCCTCTGTCTGGAACGGCAGGTGATCGCGCGGGATTGGCTCGAGGTTTTTCCAACCGATCTCGCCAAGCTCCTGAAACCTCAAGATTGCTCCTTCGATCACGGTGCGAGCAATGAATGGAGCATCGACGATAATTTCCAGCCCGATGCCGTACTGGTATGAGTGGTCCAGCCGGAAAGATTCATGGATCACCGGCGGGGTCTCGCGCAAGACCTCCCAGGCGACCTTCTCCTCATACTCCCTGACGGTCAGGCCATCGAGCGCGGCATGACGGCGCGGTTCGGACTGGATCACCCGATAAAGTTTCTGCCTTCCGTCATAAAACGCAGGGCTGAATTTCCAACAATATTCCTCTTCCAGTTCTGCCTCCGTCAGCCGTGACCGGGTCTGCTCCGAGGCGAGATCCTCGGCGCGTTCCCAGAAACGCAGGTTGCCGGTGGTTATGCTGGCGTTCCAGATGCTGTGACCGTCAAGGCCCAGAAACAGGAAATCGAACCACTGCCTGTAGATATCTGAGCGGCCCGGTTCGTCCAGCACCAGATGGCTGGTGAACAGCCCACCATAGATCGGCTTATCGCCCAGAATTTTCCAACGCAAACGCACGAAGGCATCACGCTGCCGGTGTCGCGACAGGGAGGCGAAAGGGGTGAAGCGACGGCGATTCCCGCGTCTCATGGCTGTCATCCTTTTTTGCGCCGTACAGTGATACTATCCAGCGTTGCGGAGAATCTATGCCGAGGCTTGGCATGGACCCACCGGCTATTCCTTCATTGAGGGGTATCATGGCATGCCATGGGCTACGAGCAGCACTTTCAGCTGCCGCGCGTCAATCAGGATGAGACGAAGCGCCGGGTGCGTGACGAATGGAGGGCGTAGCCCGACCGGGGAGATGGCCACCGGCCCGGCCGATCTGGGCGGCACTAGTGCATGTGGGGGCACGGTGCCGATTTTTATAATCGGTCATGATTGCGCAGTCTTCCTGACACGGCGAAATCAATTTTGCTGGAGCCGAACACTCAGAGTTGTGGGATTCTGCACAGAGTTCACCAGACGGTTTCCCTTGTCCTGCCGTCGAACCTTGATCGGGATTACAGCGTAATCGCACGGGTGTTCGGTGATGACCCAAATCACCGCGCACATGACTCAATCTAAATTCAATTTGATAATTCAAAGGCTTGCGAGACCTTTGTTATTGATTTGCCGAATCACTTGATCCACTTGTGGGACAGGTGATTCGCAACTTTCGTTTCCCAGTTCGCCTGGAACCCCTAGTCTAGCATGGAGTAACAATGACTGTTGATCTGGCGCGCCACGCAGACATCCGCAAACGCTTGAGTGCAGTCGGTCTTTCAATCAGCGCACTCGCACGAGAGGTTGGGGTAGCACCTGAGACAATCACGATTGTCAGCCAAGGCTACCGCCGATCGCGGCGGGTCGAAGCGGAGCTGGCATACGCCTTGGGGACAACGCCAGAACGGCTCTTCCCAGAGAGATATATAGCGGAGGAGGGCTCAACCGAAAAATAGCATACCGTCACAAAGGGAAAAGGCCCTCCTAGTGGAACAGGAAGGCCCTTCAGAATTAGATGTCGTTTGGTCGCGACCCTCCTTCTTTCCCTCAAGACGCAGAAAAAGTCAACCCGCCGGAATGGTTTCGGCGGGACTGCCCCTGCATTTTTGAAAGAAGGCGGAAGCGCTTCATCCCCTGCGCCGAAAGGTAGGGGCATGGATGATCGCGCGTTCCGAAACCATATGAACCAGACCCTGATCTACCGCGCGCCAGAACCGAGCCGCGCGAGCCGGGATGTTGTACGCCGCTCCAAGGCGAGCCTGCGCGGCAGCATGATCGCCAAACTTCCGGCCTACGAGCGCCCGCGTGTCATCCAGTTCGAAAGCATGTTGGAATACCGCTTTCTGTGCCTGACGCTGCTGCGCCCGGATATACATGACATTCTGGAACAGCCGCCCGCGATTCTGTACCGCCGCGCCGATGGCAACACTGCGAGGCATGTGTTCGATTTTCTCATCACGTTGACCAATGGCGAGCGAATCGCGGTCGCTATCAAGCCTGCGGGCAGGGTTATCCGGCGGGATTTCATCACCGAGTTGCGTCATATCGCTGCCGACATGCCGAAGCATTTCGCGCATCGGGTCATACTCGTGACCGACGAGCAGCTTGACCGGAGGGCAGCGGCAGAAGCTGCGCGGCGGATCATGTGGAACCGTCCCGCTTTGACGGAGGTCGCAGCATGAACATGCGCGTCCGTCTCTCCCGCTCGGACCTGCTAACGGTGGGTGGCGTTGCTTATCGTCCCACTGAGGTGCAGGCCGAAACCATCACTCTTGAACGTACCGACCAGCCGGGGATTACGGAGAGCTTCACCCATGCCGAGGTTCATGATCTGCTGCAATCCTCCAAAACCCGCTACCAAGCCGGGTATTTCGATTTCGCCCGTAGCCGCGACCGGAAGAACCGTCCGGCTGATGTGCTGGCTGAACTCGATGACCGATCCAGGTCAATTCTTCTCTGGCGGCAGGCGATCTGCGACAGCTTTCTGACCTTGGAGCAGGGCGGCAAAGTCGTCAGAACCTATACATCGGTCACGATGATCACGCCCGTACTCGACTATGAGGTCCGGCGGAAATCGGGGCAGATTGGCAATGGCTCCGGTGGAAAACGCGCGGGTGCAGAGTTGGTTACACGCAAGCTCCCTTGCGCCAAAACCATTCTGCGCTGGCTTCGTGCCTATGAGCACGGCGGGTACGACCTGCTGGCACTCCTGCCCCGCACTCATCGCAGCGGCAATCGCGGGTTGCGCTGGTGTCACCGGACCGAGGCGATGGCGTCTGAAGTCATTGACGCCTATGCCAGCATACAACGACCGACCAAACGGCAGACGGTGGTCGATATCCGTACCCGTATACAATCTGAGAACCAGCGCAGGCGTGGCGATGGCAGGCCCGAACTGGCACTACCATCCGAGCGCAGCCTCCTGCGGCGGCTTTCCCAGGCCGATCCCTACTACATCTATGCAAGACGCTGGGGCATCGATGCGGCGAACCGGAAATTCAATCTCTTCGAGACGGGTGTCGAGACGCTGTTTCCCGGCGAGCGGGTTGAGATGGATGAAAACCGCCTCGACGTGATTTCTCTTCTGACACCTTCGGGGATTCTCGACCAAATGTCCGCCGAACAGGTTGAACGGCTGAAAGGGAGGCGCTGGCTCTATATCGCCAAGGATTGTGCCACGAAGTGCATCCTCGCGCTGCGGCTGGCTGAAACCCCAAACGCTCAGGATGCGATCCGCACCCTGCGGGATGTGCTCCACGACCGGACGGCCTACGCCCAGGCGGCGGGCTGTGAGAGCCGATGGGATCAGGTCGCGGGTATCGGCACCCTCGTCACCGATCAGGGATCAGCTTTCATCTCGGAAGACTTCCGGACGGTCGCGGCCTCGCTCGGCCTGACGATGCACTTTCCCCCGGCGGGATTGCCGCAGATGCGCGGCAACATCGAAACCTTCTTCCGGACGGTCGGGCACAAGCTCATGCCGCTTTTGTCGGGGCGGACGTTCTTCAACCCAGTGGAACGCGCTGACTACCCTTCCGAACAACTGGCATGCCTTGATGACGACGATCTTATCCGCATCCTGCTCACCTTCGTCGTAGACATTTACCACAATGAACCCCACGGGTCGTTGAAGGGTGAGACCCCAGCCGACTGCTGGAAACGTCTGGCAAAAGAGCAAGGATTGCTGCCGGGTCCGGACGGGCTGACGCTGCGAAAGGCTTTCGGACGGCCGCTGACCCGCAAACTTCGTGGCGATGGCGTGCTGTTTGCCGGGCTATCCTACAGTTGTGCTGCCTTGCGTGAAGCGTTCCTTCACTCTCCGGAACGCGATGTGGAAATCCGAGCTGACCTTTTCGATCTGGGCTGGATCGCGGTCAAAGTCGGCAAGTCGTGGCACGCCACGACCTGCAACCATCGTGGCTTTGACGGGATGCGCTATACCGACTGGCAGGAGGCCTGCCGGGCGCTGCGTATTCAGCACCGACGCGCAGCCGCACTGTCAGAGAATCTCGTGCAGCGCGCCGTTGCTCGGATTTCGGAAACCAACCGCGCCGCCGCATTGCGGATGCAGTTGACACCTTTCCATGTCACCGATGTCGAAGTCGCCCGGAACGAAGAAGCCCTGCATTTCTCTCTGACCTCTTCCGGCATCAAGCTGGCTAACGGCGGCCATTCCGGTGATCCGCTCACAGACAGCATCGAAATTCTGCCCCCGGAACACGCGGAGAAATCCCCGTTCGAGACGCGGGAAGAGACGTTGCCCGCCAATCCCGATGTGCCGCGCGGCAAGACCTGGAGGTTTGACGATGAGTGACCTTCCCTCAACCATCGCAAGCAAAATTGCCGATTTGCGCGCAAGGTTCATCCTTCACGAACGGTTCGAGCCTTTGCAGGGGCGGTTCCGCATGCTTTTGGAAAAGCGTCTTGCTGATATTGCCGCCGGGCGCAGTGCAGATGCGCATGGCATTGCCCTTTCAGGCGCATCGGGTACCGGAAAGAGCTGCGCCATGGCGCAGCTCATCGCACGGGCAAGGGTGGAACTGGCGCACTCATCCTGCACCGAAGCAACGATCATCAGCCTCCGCGTTCCGTCCCCCGCTACGCTGAAATTCCTCGGCCAGATGATCCTGCGCGCACTCGGCTACAACCTCTCGGCCGAACGGCAGGCGTGGTACATCTGGGATTTGGCCAGGCATCAGCTGCGGCAGCGCCGCGTCCTGTTCCTGCATCTGGACGAGGCACAAGATCTCAGTTCCCGTGGCACGACAAGTGAACTCAACGCCGTCGCCTCGATGCTGAAAACCTTAATGACCGATCCCGATTGGCCGGTGGGCATCCTGCTTTCGGGCACCGAGGAGCTTGAGCGCATCCTCAACCACGATCCGCAACTGGCCCGGCGCATGGATGCGGTGCATTTCGCGCCGCTTTCTCCCGTGATTCATGCACCTGATGTTGTCGGCCTGATCGGGGACTACGCCATTCGTGCCAGTCTGATTGCCGCCCCAGACAGTCAGACCATCGCTTTGGCGGAACGGCTGATCCATGCCAGTGCCTTTCAGTTCGGGCTAGTGATCGAGATCATCATTGCTGCAATCGAAGCGGCGCTGCTGGAACAGACCCCGGCCTTGCAGGCGCGCCATCTCGCGCTCGCCTATGAGCTGCGGTCGTCATGTTCGGATGCTTTCAACCCCTTCATCGTTAACGATTACCACAGGATTGATGCCCGCAAGGTGTTCATCCGGGAGCCCTACCGCAAGAGCCTGTCCAGTCACCTGCAGGAGATTGGTCGGGTCATGCGCCCGATCATCGGCGGCGACAAAAAAGCGATCTGGCTCGATCACTCGGGCAATATCGAGCGCTTTGCAGTCGACATGCTGGACGTCTGGGACAATGGCGCCGGTGAAATGTCCGACGCTGAGAAGCGCGACAGCACCCCCCGGAAGCGGGAAGAGGTGCAGCGCGAAAAGCCGGTCTGCCCGGAATGCACCGGAATGCTTCGCGGCAATACCTGCCTCGCCTGCGGATGGGAACGCCCGGCGCGGTCTGAGATCGTCGCGGTCGAAGGCACCATGCGCGAGTTTGACGCCGCCGCGCTGGGCATGGAGGCGCGCTCCGGCCTGAGGGCTGACTGCCTGAGCCAGCCCCGTAAGGTCTGGGAGGCTGCGCTCGCATACACCCATGGTCACAGCACAAAGGGATCGGAGCACGCCCTCCGGTGGGCGAAGGGCATTTTCCACGGTGTTTACCCGAGCGAATGGCCCGCCAAAGCGTGGGGCACTCAACCCCCGCTGATTGCTGACCAAGGCGCCTACGCTCTGATCGAGCGCGAGCAAAAGCGCTTCCGTGGTCGCGGTAAGCGGAGGGCATCATGATCCACATGACCCTTTCCGACGCCATGCTGGACGGCTGCCGCGCCGTCGGCATCGAGCCGCCGCGCAAGACGATCACCGGCCAGTGGGTGAAATGCCCGGTGACCGGCAAGGCCCGGTCAAACACCTCTGGCAGGGTGATGATCTTTGGCGATGAGACCGGCGGCATCGCCTGGAACTGGGCGACCGGCGAGCAGCACACCTTCCGCGTCGGTGGTGAGGGCTTCGGAAAGGTGTCAGCCCCGCGCCGCGATCCAGAGGCTCCGAGCTTTCTTACGAGGAATTTGCCAGAAAGTTACGGCAGATTACCGCCCAGACGATGGTTCAAGTTCGCTCCAACCCATCATTGAGCGGTAGCTCTTCGCAAAGTTCGTCTCATTCCTTGAGCTTCCCGGGCTTCCGTCAATCGAGAACTTCTCACGAGCAACGACTGTTGAGATGTTGTGCAGCCACGGCTTTCTGACATTGCCGCGTGCTTGGGCCACCGCCCCACATAGCGTGTGCGGTCCCCAACACCATCGGCGACTGGATCCAGGTCCAAAATACCCGACGCCCGCATCAGCCACCCGCCATGCGGTCACCACAATATGCATTAATATCAATATATTATCCAACAAAAACCGCAGCGGAGGGCGATACAAGCCTGCCCCCGCCCTCAGCGTCCCTTCCAGACTGGGTCGCGTTTTTCGGCGAAGGCTTTCGCGCCTTCCAGCTGGTCTTCCGAAGAATAAAGCCGGTCCACCGTCGGCATCAGCCGTTTGGTGATGCGGTTCAGCGCATCCTGAAAGCGCATGTTTTCCGCTTCGCGCACCACTTCCTTGATCGCGGCATAGACCAGCGGCGGGCCGGATTCCAAAAGTCGCGCGAGCTCCCAGGCTTTCGGCAGCAGCTCGTCCGGCTCGCAGATCTCCTTGATCAGGCCCCAGCGCAACGCCTCTTCGGCGTCGAACCAGCGGCCCGTGAGCAGCAGATCCATCGCCACGTGATAGGGGATGCGTTTGGGCAGCTTGATCGAGGCCGCATCTGCGACCGTGCCCGAACGGATTTCCGGCAGCGCGAAGGTCGCAGTCTTTGACGCGAGGATCAGATCCCCCGAAAGCGCGAGTTCCAGCCCGCCACCGCAGCAGATTCCCTGCACCGCGACGATCACGGGCTTGTTGAGATTGGGCAGTTCCTGCAACCCGCCAAAGCCGCCAACGCCGTAATCGCCGTCCACGGCATCGCCCTCGGCTGCGGCTTTCAGATCCCAGCCGGGGCAGAAGAATTTCTCGCCGGTCGAGCGCAGGATACAGATGCGCAGGCTGTCATCGTCGCGGAAATCGCGGAAGACAAGGCCCATGACGCGGCTCGTCTTCAGGCTGATCGCATTGGCCTTGGGCGCGTCGAGCGTCACCTCAAGAATGGCGCCCTCGCGCCGGGTTTTTACCGGTCCTTCGACCCGCATCTGCATCTCGGCCATCAGTCTCTCCGTATCAGGGCATCCACCGCCACTGCGCCCGTTTCGCGCAAAAGCACCGGATTGATTTCAATTTCTTCCAGACTGTCATCGCCTGCCGTCAGATGGCCCAGCCGGACGGCAATCGTGGCAAATGCCGCCACATCCGCCTTTGGCCGGCCGCGATAGCCGTCAAGCAGCGGCCAGAGCCGCAGGCGCCGCATCGCGGAGAGGATCTGCGCCTCATCCGCCGGCCAGACCAGGGTGACGGTATCCGCCAGCACTTCCGCCGTGACGCCCCCCATGCCAATGGTCAGGGTCAGGCCGTAAACCGGATCGCGGCCAATCCCAAGAAGCATCTCGGCGATGATCCCCGTCACCATTTCCTCGGCAAGATAGCCGGTGGCACCGGGCATTTCTGCCTCGCCCTGCAGCGAAGCAAGGCCAAGCCGCACCGCGCCCGCCTCGGTCTTATGCGCGAAACCAAGCCCCTTGAGCGCGATGGGCGCCGTCAGACCCGTCGCCTGCGCCTGCACCTCGGCAAGCGTGACGCCGGTCACTGCCCGCGGCACCGGGATACCGGCTGCCGCCAGCAGCGCCTTGCCCTCGGCCTCGGTCAAAAGCCGCGTCTCGCGCGGGGCAAGGGCTTTGACCGGCTCCCAGCCGGGCGCGCCTTCGGGCGTCTGCGCCGCGCGGATCGCCGCCAGCGCCGTCTCAAAGCCCAGCAGCGTGCAGACCCCCTGCTCCATCAGCCCCTGTACCCGTGCCTCGCCGAAATTCTCGGAGATCGAGACCACGGGGAAGGCCGGTTTTCCGGTCGCCTTCTGCGCCGCGACGATGGAGTCGAGCGCCGGGAAATAGCTCGACGGGTCGCAGCGGTCGTCCCTCGGCATGTCGATCACATAGAGACCGGCGTCATAGGGCTCCAGCATGGCGCTGAAAACCTCGGTGGTCTTTTCCAGATCACCCCAGATGAAAGTGTTGTAATCCAGCGGGTTGGCAATGGTGACAATTGGCCCGAGCGTCTCGGAAAGCCGCGCGCGACTGGCCTCGGGCACCGGCGGGAAGCTGAGCCCGAAAGGTGCGGCCAGATCCGCGGCCATACCGGCCTCGCCCCCCGAACAGGACAAAGAGCAGAGCTTTGTCCCAAGTCGCGGCCCGTGAAGATGGAAGATCTTGAGCGTCTCGATCAGCTCAGAGGGGCTGTTGACCTCGGCAATCCCCAGCTGCGCGAGGAAGGCCGAAGAGGCCGCACCGCCCCCCGCCAGCGAAGCCGTATGCGAGGCGGCAGCCACGCGTGAGGCCTCGGTCTTGCCGGATTTGATCGCGACCACGCCCTTGCCCATCTCTGCCGCCCGATGTGCCAAACGGGCAAAGGCGGGCGCGTCATCGATCCCCTCGATATACATCCCGATGGCGGTGACGCGCGGGTCGTCAAGCAATGCACCCGCCAGTTCGGCCAGCCCGACTACAGCGGCATTCCCCAGACAGGCTACATAAGCGATCGGCAATCCGCGCTGCTGCATGGCAATATTGACCACGACATTCGAGGATTGACTGAGCAGCGCCACCCCCTTTTCAACGCGCACGCCACCATGTTGATCCGGCCAGAGCAGCGCCCCGTCGAGATAATTGATCACGCCGTAACAATTCGGCCCGAGGATCGGCATATCACCTGCGGCCGCGACGAGGCTCTGCTGCAGCTCCGGCTCACCGGCTTCTGTCCAGCCGGCCGCGAAACAGATGGCGCCGCCGGCGCCACGTTCCGCAAGCTCGCGGGTGACCTCTACAGTCGCGAAACGGTTCACCCCGATAAAGGTGGCATCCGGCGCCTCTGGAAGATCCGCGACAGATGCATAGGCCTTAAGCCCGCCGATCTCGGGCTTACTGGGATGGATCGGCCAGACCGGCCCGTCAAACCCCATCTTGCGGGTCTGTTCAATTACGTTAAGCGCCCAGCCCGCACCAAGAACGGCGATATGCCGGGGGCGCAGCAATCTGTCGAGCCGGTTCATGCGCAGCCCCCCCGCGCGTGCCCGATCCCGGATCCGCCGAGGGGGGCTGTCTGCCCCCCACGGCGCCGCAAAGCGGCGCCTCCCCCCGAGGATATTTTCGGACAGATGAATTCCAGAACCAGTTCCCCTGCCCCGACGAAGCGGGGCAGGGTTTCACCTGTCGCGGCCATCGGCGTCCCCGCCTGTACCGCCAAACCAGTGTCGTGGGATTTACTTAACATTTGGTTTTCAGCTGTCTCTAAATATCCTCGGGGGTCCGGGGGCAGACAGCCCCCGGCACGGTTGGCAACCGGCTCAGCCATGGGAAGCTACGGCGCTGTCCACATGGCCCAGATTGCGCTCCGGCCAGACATGATCCCGGATCAGCTTCTTCAGCTGTTTCGAATCCGGAAAGCCGCCCTGTTCCTTGCGATCCCAGATCACGGCACCATCCAGCTCGATTCGAAACACGCCGCCCGTTGCCGGCACCAGCGTCACCTCATGCAGGTCCTGGCCAAAGGTCTGCAGCAGTTCCTGCGCCATCCATGCCGTGCGCAGCATCCAGTTGCATTGCGTGCAATAGGTGAAGCGGATTTTCGGGCCCGCAGCCTTTTCGACCGGATCCGCCATTCAGCCCCCCACAGCGCGCAAAAGCTCGCGGGAGATGATGTGGCGCTGGATCTCTGAGGTGCCCTCCCAGATCCGTTCCACCCGCGCGTCACGCCAGATCCTTTCCAGCGGCAGTTCATCCATCAGCCCCATGCCGCCATGGATCTGGATTGCCTCATCCGCCACCATCGCCAGCACTTCGGTCGCCTTCAGCTTTGCCATCGACATATCGGCTTCGGTGACCGTGCCCTGGTCATATTTCCAGGCAGCCTCCCGCGTCAGCAGCTCTGCCGCTTTCAGCTCCATCGCCATATCGGCGAGCTTGAAGCTGACGCCCTGGAATTTACCGATCTGACTCCCGAATTGTTTGCGTTCCGCCGAATAGGAGATGGCGTGGTCCAGCGCCCGCTCTGCCCGGCCGAGACAGGTCGAAGCGACCTGCAGCCGTGTCGCGCCCAGCCAGGAATTCGCGACCTCAAAGCCCTTATGCGGCTCGCCAAGCACCTGCCGTTTGTTCACCCGGCAATCGTCGAATTCCAGCACGGCATTGGTGTAACCGCGGTGGCTGACATTGCGGTAGCCTTCCCGCACAGTGAACCCCGGCGTGCCTTTATCGACGAAAAACGCCGTGATCCGCTTTTTCGGGCCGCGTGGCGTGTCCTCTTCGCCTGTCGCCATGAAGACGATGGTGAAGCCCGCCAGATCAGCATGGCTGATGAAATGCTTGGTTCCGTTCAGGATCCAGTCGTCGCCATCTTCGCGCGCCGTGGCCTTCATGCCGCGCAGATCAGACCCCGCCCCCGGCTCGGTCATCGCAAGGCAATCCCAGGTCTCGCCCCGAATGCACGGCATGAGATATTGCTCGCGCTGCTCGGCATTGCCCGCCAGGAGGATGTTCGAAGGACGCGCGACGCAGGTCCAGTGCAACGCATAATTGGCGCGCCCCAGCTCTTTCTCATACAAAAGCCAGGACAGGGTATCGAGGCCCGCACCGCCGACCTCGGCCGGCATATTCGCGGCATAAAGCCCGGCCCCGATGGCTTTTTTCTGGATCTCGCGGATCAGATCCAGCTCCAGCACGCCCGAGCGCTCCACTTCCGCCTCATGTGGGTAAAGCTCGTTCTCGACGAAAGCGCGCGTCGTCTCGACGATCATCTTCTGTTCTTCGTTCAGGCCAAAATCCATAACGTCAGTCCTTCTTCTGGCCAACGGCGCGGCCCGCGCCCTCGGGCAGCGGCAACCCGGCCTGGGCCTCCGCCACCGCCTTCAGCTTCGCCCAGACTTCCGGCGCGGCCCGTACGGTTTTTCCCGCCTTCATATCGACATGCAGGCAAAGCTGCTCAATCGTCGCGACCACCTCGTCGCCTTTCAGGATCCGCACAAATGACCGGAACCGTTTCTCATCGGCCGAGATGATCTGCAGCGTGCCGGTGAGCCTGTCACCGAGCTTCGCCTCGCCGAGATGACGGATATGGGTCTCGGCAGAGTAATAGCTGTGCCCCGCCTCCACATAGTCCATCCCGGCCCCGATCAGCCGCAGGAAGGCATCCGCCACTTCCGAGTTGCAGAAATAATAGCGGCTCTCGGTCATATGGCCGTTATAGTCGATCCAGCCCGGCAGCACCTGCATATGGGCCATGACCAGCGGCGCGGCCTTCGGCCCCTGATCGGTGTCGGCATGGAAGATTGCCGCGCGGCGCGCATCATGTTCGCGCAAGACCTTGCCCGCCCCCCAGTTGCGCTCTTTCAGCGCGCGCAGGAAGCCCACGAGGTTCTGATCACGGATCCGCTCCAGCTCGCGAATGCCATACATCCCCGATTGCGCATCAGACTGGGAAGACACCAGCTCGACCAGCTCGTCATTGAACTCCGGCACATCCATCAGCTTCGTCCAGGGCCATTTCAGCGCCGGGCCGAACTGCGCCATGAAATGCTTCATGCCCGCTTCACCGCCCGCGATGCGATAGGTCTCGAAAAGCCCCATCTGCCCCCAGCGAAGGCCAAAGCCCATGCGGATCGCCTCGTCGATCTCCTCGGTGGTGGCGACCCCGTCTTTGAGCATCCACAAAGCCTCGCGCCAGACCGCCTCGAGGAAACGGTTGCCAAGAAAGGCGTCGATCTCCTTGCGGATCACCAGCGGGAACATCCCGATGTCTTTCATGATCTGCACGGTCTTCTCGACCGTCCCGGGCGTATTCTTCTCCGACCCCGAGATCTCCGACAAAGGCAGCAGATAGACCGGGTTGAACGGATGGGCGACGATGATGTTCTCGGGCGCCGGCGACCCCGTCTGCAGATCAGAAGCCTTGAACCCGCTCGTCGAAGACCCGATCAGCACGCCGGGATTGGCCTGCTGCAGCTGCGCATAGACCTTATGCTTCAGCTCGATCCGCTCGGATACAGACTCCTGTACATATTCCGCGCCCTCGACCGCCTCGGCCATGGTGTCCGCAAAACTCAGCTTCCCCTCCGGCGGCATCGGCACATCCGACAAAGCCGGCAAAGCCAGCCGCGCATTCGAGAGCACAGCATTGATCTTGCGCTCCGCCTCCGGATCGGGGTCGAACACCGCCACATCCCAGCCATTCAGCAGAAACCGCGCCGTCCAGCCTCCGCCAATGACGCCGCCACCGATAATCGCCGCCTTACGCGCCATAGCACGCGCCCCCTTCCCTGACCCCGGCCCTCCATTGCTGCGGGAGAGCCTTTTCATCTGTCTCTAAATATCCCCGCCGGAGGCATCCGCACCCGGCCAGAGGCGCCTCACTTCGGCAAAGGCGCCCGCTTCTCCAGCTTCAGCCGCACCCGCACCTCTGCCGGCGTGATCACCCGCGCGCCGAGGTTCTCGATGATCGTCACCGCGCGCTCCACGAGCTGCGCATTGGTCGCGAGCACGCCCTTGTCGAGCCAGAGATTATCCTCAAGCCCGACCCGCACATTGCCGCCCGCAATCACGCTCGCCGCCACATAGGCCATCTGGTTGCGCCCAAGCGCAAAAGCCGACCAGTGCCAGGATTTCGGCACATTGTTCACCATTGCCAGGAAAGTGTTCAGGTCATCCGGCGCGCCCCACGGCACACCCATGCACAGCTGCACCAGCACCGGATCGGGGATGATCCCCTCATCCGCCAGCGCTTTCGCGAGCCAGAGATGCCCGGTGTCAAAGGCCTCGATCTCGATCCTCGTGCCGGAGGCCACCATGCGCTTCGCCATATCCCGGAGCATCCCGGGCGTATTGACCATCACATAATCGGCCTCGTTGAAATTCATCGTGCCACAATCAAGCGTGCAGATCTCGGGGCGGCATTCGACCACATGCGCCACCCGCTCGGCAGCGCCCGCCATATCGGAATTCGCCGCCATGCGGTTCATGGTCTCGGTGCCGTCGAACAGCATATCGCCGCCCATGCCGGCGGTCAGGTTCAGCACCACATCGGTGCCCGAATCGCGGATGCGTTCGGTCACTTCACGATAGAGCGCCGGGTCACGTGACGGTTTGCCGGTCTCCGGGTCGCGGACATGGCAATGCACCACTGCCGCACCGGCCTTGGCGGCATCAATCGCCGAAGTTGCGATCTGTTCCGGCGAGCGCGGCACATGCGGGCTGCGATCCTGCGTCCCCCCCGACCCGGTCACGGCACAGGTGATGAAAACCTCGCGGTTCATGGTCAGCGGCATGGGAGACTCTTTCCTGTAGCATGGGGCCTGTTGCGCCCGAGATTATCCGGCTTGCCCGCGCACGCTTTGCGATTTACGAATTTTTCATGACGGAAAACGCTATCTTCTCATCGGCACGCGGCCCGCTGACCATTGCGCTCCTTGTGCTGCCCCAGGCCTCGATTCTCGAGGTCGCCTCGGCGCTTGATCCGCTTCGCAACGCCAACCGCCAGCTCGGGCGTGAGCTGTTTCGCTGGCGCGTGGTCTCGCCGGATGGCCAGCCTGTGCCCCTGACCTGCGGCTTGTCGCTGCCCTCGGACGGCCCACCCGGCCATGCGGTCGGTGCCGATGCGCTGATCGTGATCTCGGGCTATAGGCTTGACGAGGTTGCAACCCGCCCCCTGATCCGCGAACTGACCCGTATCGCGCCCCGGTTCCAGCTGGTCGGCGGGGTTGACAGCGCCCCCTGGGTGCTCGCCCGCGCGGGTCTGCTGAACGGCTACCGGGCCACCGTTCATTGGGAAGATCTGGAAGATCTCGCCGCCCGCCATCCGCAGATCGAGGTCGTGCCGGACCGCTTTGTGATCGACCGCAACCGCGTGACGATCGGTGGCGCGGCACCGGCGCAGGATTTCATGCTGCATCTGATCCGCGCCCGCCATGGCGCCGGCCTCGCGCGCCAGGTCGCGAACAGCTTTCTGACCGGCGTCCGCCCCGGCCATGAGCCGCAAATCGCGCCCCTGCGCCGCGACCCTGCGCTCGACCCGCGCGTCACCGCAGCTGTGCGGCGGATGGAGGAGCGGATCGACCAGCCCGAATCCGCCGCCGCGACCGCCCGCGCCGTCGGTCTTTCGCCGCGCCGGCTGGAGATCCTGTTTCGCGACTCTCTCGGCACCACACCTGCTGCCTGGTGCCTGACGCTTCGGCTCCAGGCCGCACGGAGGATGCTGACGGACACACAGCACCCCCTGGCGGAAGTGGCTCTGCGCACAGGGTTTTCCGGCCCCTCCACCCTGTCCCGCGCCTTCCGCAATGCCTGGGGCGAGGCCCCGGGCGCGCTGAGAAAGCCCCCCAAAGCGAAGTCGTAAAAGTCTGAAACCGGCATTTCAAATTCCTCTTGCGTCACCCCCGCGAGAGGCGTAATCCCGGCGGTGGGACACCTCTCCCCAACGAGAGGCATTTATCTGCAAGGATACCAGATATGGCACTCACCGCCCCGGCCGCGCGCCCGGTCAATCCGCGTTTTTCTTCGGGCCCCTGCGCGAAGATCCCTGGCTTTTCCCTCGATATGCTTGCTGATGCGCCTTTGGGCCGCTCGCACCGTGCCGCTGTCGGCAAGGCAAAGCTGAAAGAAGCCATCGACCTTACCCGTGACATTCTTGGCGTTCCCGCGGATTACCGCATCGGGATCGTCCCCGCTTCCGATACCGGCGCTGTCGAAATGGCGCTCTGGTCGCTGCTTGGTGCGCGAGCCGTCGAGATGCTCGCCTGGGAGTCGTTTGGCGAAGGCTGGGTCACCGATGTCGTCAAACAGCTGAAGCTCGACGCCACCGTGCGCAAGGCACCTTATGGTGAGATCGTTGATTTTGCTCAGGTCGATTTCAATAAGGACGTGGTTTTCACCTGGAACGGCACCACTTCGGGCGTGCGTCTGCCCAATGCCGATGTGATCCCGGCGGATCGTGAAGGCCTGACCATTTGCGACGCCACCTCGGCGGCTTTCGCGATGGATCTGGACTGGGCGAAACTTGATGTGACCACCTTCTCCTGGCAGAAAGTGCTGGGCGGGGAGGGTGGCCATGGCGTCCTGATCCTGTCGCCGCGCGCGGTGGAACGGCTGGAGACATATACCCCGGCCTGGCCGCTGCCGAAGATTTTCCGGCTGACCTCGAAAGGCAAGATCTCGGAAGGGATCTTTGTTGGCGAGACCATCAACACGCCGTCCATGCTCTGTGTGGAAGATTACCTCGTCGCGCTGAAATGGGCGAAAACCATCGGCGGGCTGAAAGGTCTGATCGGCCGGTCGGAAGCCAATGCGGATGAGGTCAAAACCTTCATCGCAGACAAAGACTGGATCGCCAATCTGGCGGTGGATCCGGCAACGGCCTCCTGCACCAGCGTATGTGTGAAATTCACAGATCCGCGCATCACGGATGGCGCTGCATTCGCCAAAAATGTTGCAAAAAGGCTGGAGGCTGAAGGCGTGGCGCTGGATGCCGGAGCCTATCGGGATGCCCCTCCGGGTCTGCGCATCTGGTGTGGCGCGACGGTCGAGCAGGCCGATGTGCACGCGCTGATGCCCTGGATCGAATACGCCTTCAACGCCGAGATTGCGGCGCTGGCTGTCGCGGCCTGATCGGTTTTCGGGGGCGTCCGCGCCCCCGCCCCTCACAATTCTCTCCCCCTGAGACCCCATTCAAGGAGCCCCGCAATGGCCCCCCGCGTTCTTGTATCCGACGAATTGAGTGAAACCGCCGTTCAGATCTTCCGCGACCGTGGCGTCGAGGTCGATTACCTGCCGAAGCTTGGCAAGGACAAAGAAAAGCTGGCCGAGATCATCGGTCAATATGACGGGCTGGCGATCCGCTCGGCCACCAAAGTGACCGAGAAGCTGCTGGCTTTGGCCACCCGGCTGAAAGTGGTGGGCCGCGCCGGGATCGGTGTCGACAATGTCGATATTCCGGCGGCGTCGAAAAAAGGCGTGATCGTGATGAACACGCCGTTCGGCAATTCGGTCACCACCGCCGAACATGCGATTGCGATGATGTTTGCGGTGGCGCGGCAGCTGCCCGAGGCGAGCGTTTCGACCCATGCCGGCAAATGGGAAAAGTCGAAATTCATGGGGGTTGAGCTGTTCAACAAGACCCTCGGCGTGATCGGCGCCGGCAATATCGGCGGCATCGTCTGTGATCGCGCGGTGGGTCTGAAGATGAAGGTCGTGGCCTTTGACCCCTTCCTGTCGGAAGAGCGCGCGAAACAGCTTGGTGTGACCAAGGTCGAGCTGGAAGAATTGCTGGCGCGGGCTGATTTCATCACGCTGCATGTGCCGCTGACCGACAAGACCCGCGGCATTCTGAACGCTGAGACCATCGCGAAAACCAGGCCGGGCGTCAGGATCATCAACTGCGCGCGGGGCGGGCTGGTCGATGAGGCGGCGCTGGCCGAAGCTCTGAAATCGGGCCATGTCGCGGGCGCGGCCTTTGACGTGTTTGAAACCGAGCCGGCGACCGAAAGCCCGCTGTTCAACCTGCCGAATGTGGTTGTGACCCCGCATCTTGGGGCCTCGACCACCGAGGCACAGGAGAATGTCGCACTGCAGGTCGCCGAGCAGATGTCGGATTACCTGTTGACCGGTGCGGTGCAAAACGCGCTGAACATGCCGAATGTGACCGCCGAAGAGGCCACTGTGATGGGCCCCTGGATCCGGCTTGCGTCCCATATCGGGTCGTTCATCGGGCAGATGACCGATGAGCCGGTGAAGGCGGTGAACATCCTCTATGACGGGCGCGTGGCGGAGATGAACCTGCCGGCGCTGAACCAGGCGGTGATTGCGGGTGTGCTGAAGGCGCATAATCCGGATGTGAACCTCGTCTCGGCGCCGAGCGTGGCAAAGGACAAGGGGATCCAGATCTCGACCACGCGTCAGGACAAGTCGGGCTCTTTCGACGCCTATATCAAGGTCACGATGGTGACCGACAAGCGCGAGCGCTCGGCCGCAGGCACGGTATTCTCGGATGGGAAGCCGCGATTCATCCAGATCAAGGGCATCAATATCGACGCCGAGATCGGCGCGCATATGCTCTACACCACCAATGATGACGTGCCGGGGATCATCGGTCTTCTCGGCATGACCATGGGCAAGAACAACGTCAATATCGCGAACTTCACCCTCGGCCGGTCGGCAGTGGGCGAGGATGCGATTGCGCTTCTGTATCTCGACGGGCCGATTGACGCGAAAGTGGTCGATACGCTGGAGGCGACGGGCATGTTCCAGCAGGTCAAGCCGCTGGTGTTTGACGTCGCCTGAACTGGCTGGCTTGCGGGGGTTTCACACCCCCCGCAAGCCGCCGGTGCCTTGAACCGGTGGCGTCTCCGTCGGCTTGCCCGTGGGATATTTGAGGACAGATGAAATAAAAAAGGGAGCCATTCCGGCTCCCTTTTCCTTTTCAGGCGTGGTTGCCCCAGGGGCCATGATGGATCGGTTTGCCGTCCAGGCGGTCAAAGCCATGGGCACCGAAGAAGTCGCGCTGACCTTGCAGCATATTGGCGGTGCCGCGGGCGGTGCGCATGAGGTCGAACCAGGCGAGCCCGGCCGAAAGTGCGGGCAGGCTGTGGCCTTTGAGCGCGGCGGTCGCGACGACGCGGCGCAGCGCCTCGTGATGCTGTTTCAGGAGCGCGGTGAAGGTCGGTGCGAGGATCAGATTGCGCGCGGGGTCTTCGCTCAGGGCCTGAGCCATCTGGTCAAGCATCGCCGAACGGATGATGCAGCCTTCGCGCCAGACCTTGGCGCATTCCGGCAGCGGCACGCCCCAGTTCCAGGTTTTCGAAGCCGCATCCAGCATGGTGAAGCCCTGGGCATAGCACAGGATCTTGCCCGCGATCAGCGCGCCTTCGAGGTCTTTCAGGCTGAGCCCACCCCCGAGCGGCTGCGGCCCGGCACCGAAGACCGCCTCGCCCGCCTGGCGTTCGTCCCGCCGCGCCGAGACATTGCGCGCCATCACGGCAGCCTCGATCACCGGGACCGGTGCGCTGAGATGCTGCGCCTCGATCGCGGTCCAGCGCCCGGTGCCTTTCTGGCCGGCGGCGTCGAGGATCACATCAAGCATGGCGGCACCGGTTTCCGGATCGGTCGCGCGGGCGACCTTGCCCGAGATCTCGATCAGGTAAGAGCGCAGCGCGCCTTCATTCCAGGCCTCGAACACCGCGGCGATGCCGGGGGCGGCCATATCCATACCGTCGCGCATAAGGCCGTAAACTTCAGCAATCATTTGCATATCGGCATATTCGATGCCGTTATGGACGGTTTTCACGAAATGACCGGCCCCGCCCGGCCCCATCCAGGTGGCGCAGGGCGTGCCGTCATGTTTCGCCGAAATTGCCTCCATGATCGGGGCGACGCGGTCCCAGGCGGCGCGCGGTCCCCCGCCCATGATCGCCGGACCGTGACGGGCGCCCTCTTCGCCGCCCGAGACCCCCATGCCGATAAAGAGCACACCCTGCGCGACCGCCTCGGCGGCGCGGCGTTCGGTGTCGTGGAAATTGGCATTGCCGGCGTCGATGATCAGATCATCGGGCCCCAGCAGCGGCCGCAGCGCCGCGATCATCTGATCGACCGCATCGCCCGCGGGCACCATCAGGATGATCGCACGCGGCACGGCAATCGCCGCCACCAGATCTTCCAGCGTCTCGGCCGGGGTGAGACGCGCGGCCAGATCCCCGGCCTCTGCATGGAATTTCTGCGTCACATCATGGCTGCGGTTCCAGACCGCGATCCGATGTCCCTTTTCCGCGATATTGAGAGCGAGGGCCGCGCCCATCACCCCGAGCCCGACCAGACCGATTTCTGCAAGCGCCATCTGAGTCTCCTGAACTGATTTGCCCCCGTTTAGCTGCCGCACCGTGTTAGCGCAAACACTCCCTGCGGATCATTGTCGGTACAGGTCAGGATTGGCTTGCGGCGAGAGGGCTGTCGGCCTAAGCCTTGCCCGATCCCGCGGCCCGCGGCAATGCCGGGCATGCGGAACGGATGCAGGAGCCCCCTATGCGCAGCTATGCAATCGGCGATATTCATGGCCATCTCGACCTTCTGAAACGCGCACATGAGCGGATCGCGAAGGATATCGCGCAGCACGGTCCGGCGCCGGTGGTGCATCTGGGCGATCTTGAGGATCGCGGGCCGGACAGCCGCGGCGTGATCGACTGGCTGAAGACCGGCATGGAGCGGGGTGAGGACTGGGTGGTGCTCAAGGGCAATCACGACCGTCTCTTCACGCAGTTCATCCATGACCCGTGGTGGGCAGATCCCGCGCTGTCAAACCCCTATAACTGGTTGCATCCGGCGGTTGGCGGGGCCGAGACGCTGCGCTCTTACGGCATCCGCGCCGCCGGGGATCGCCCCATCGATCCCGTGCATCGCGAGGCGGTCGACAGGGTAGACCCGGCGCATCTGGCCTTTCTGGAAAGCCGCCCGACCTCGCTTCGCCGTGGGGATGTGTTCTTTGTGCATGCCGGCATCCGGCCCGGGATTGCGCTGGAGGACCAGGCCGAGGATGATCTCGTCTGGATCCGCAAGGGCTTTCTCGACGACAATCGCGATCACGGGCCGCTGATCGTCCATGGCCATACCGCGCTGGACCAGGCCAGACATTACGGCAACCGGGTCAATATCGACAGTTCTGCCGCCTATGGCGGGCCGCTCACCGCCATTGCGATTGACGGGCGCGAGGTGTTTTTGCTGACCGATCAGGGCCGCGTACCGCTGCGGCCAGAAAGCGCCTGAAGCCGGTCGGGCAAAGGTCGATCCCGCAGGTTTGCCTGGTCATCAGATGGGCGAGAGCGGGGCGCTGATCACCAGGCGCACTGGCGGTGGATCACGTGCGACGCCCGGTTTCAGATCCGGAAACCGGCCCGGAATTTTTAAAAATTCCGGCGCGGGCGGGGCGGGTCACCAGAGCCGCACCCTTGAACGGGCGGAGCGGCCCTCGGCGTCAATGACACTCAGTGTCACAAATCCGGTGCCCGACAGCGCGAGGATGATTTCGCGATCCGGCGACCCGACAGCCATCGGCGCGCCGTCGATCAGCCAGGTGAAGGGCGCGGTGCCGCCAGAGACTTTCACCTTCAGGCCCGGGCGATCCTCGCTCGTGCGCAAAAGCTCCACCTCGGCCCCATCGGGCGGGAAATCGACTTTCGGCGCGTTCACTTCGGCAAAGGCCGCATTGCGGGGGCGGAAACGTTGCAGGGGCGGCGGCAGCTGGCGGTTCGCGACCAGCAATGTCGCGGCAGGCGCGGGCGGTTGCGGGGTCAGCGCCTGTTTCAGCCGGGAAAAGGCCTGAAACAACACCGGAGCAGCCACATCGGCACCAAACGCCCCCGGCACCGGCGTGCCATCGGCGCGCCCCATCCAGACCCCGATCACATGTTGCCCGTCATAGCCAATCGCCCAGGCATCACGGTGGCCGTAGGAGGTACCGGTCTTATAGGCCAGCCGGTTCGCCGGCGCGCCCGGCGGCGGCGCAAGGCCTGCGAGGATATCCCCCACTTGCCAGGCCGCAACGGCCGAGACCACGCGGGCGCCCCCGGCACGTTCACCGTCAAGGCGCCAGACCAGCGGCAGCGCCACGCCGCCGCGCGCCAGCGCGGCATAAAGCTGCACCAGATCCTGAAGGCTCACCCCCACGCCACCAAGGCTCACCGCGAGCCCGGGCTGATTGCCGGGAATGCGGTACTTCATCCCCGCCTTGCCCATCGCCGAAATCAGCTTTGCCGGTCCGAGCGCATCGGTCAGCGCCACCACCGGAATGTTCAGAGAAAGCTGCAACGCCTCGCGCAGCCGCACCTCGCCGCGGTATTGCCGGTCGAAATTCTGCGGCGCATAGGTGCCGAAACTCATTGGTTTGTCATCGATCACCGTCTCGGGATGGGCGAGGCCCTCGTCAAAGGCCAGCGCATAGACCAGCGGCTTCAGCGTCGATCCCGGAGAGCGCAGCGCCTGGGTCATATCGACAAAGCCCTGGCGTTTTTCATCCTGAAAGCCCGAAGACCCGACCGAGGCAAGGATCTCGCCGGAACGGTGATCGGCGACCACGATCGCGATCTGCATCTGGCTGCCGCGCGCGCGGACAGTTTCCGCCGCAAGGGTCTCAAGCCGCTTTTGCAGATCCCTGTCGATGGTCAGGATATGTTCGCCCAGCGTCGGATCGGCGGTCCGGGCCCGGTCTGCAAGATGCGGGGCGAAGGCCGGGAAAGGCTTGCGGATCCCCGGCACGGGTTCGGTCAGGGCGGCCCGGGCTTCTTCACCCTCGATCAGCCCGAAACGCACCGCACGGTCCAGTACCCGGTCGCGCGCCGCCTCGGCGCGGTCGGCTGCACGGTCGGGGCGGCGGCTTTCCGGGCTTTGCGGGATCGCAACCAGCAAGGCCGCCTCGGCCGGGGTCAGGCGGGTCGGTTCCTTGCCGAAGTAAGACAGCGATGCTGCCCGCACCCCTTCGAGATTGCCCCCGAAAGGCGCAAGCAACAGATAGAGCGAGAGGATCTCATCCTTGGAAAGTTCGCGTTCCAGTTTCAGCGCGACCCGCATCTGGCGCAGCTTGCCGCCGACCTGGCCCGTGGTGCCCTCTTCCAGAAGCCGTGCCACCTGCATCGTCAGGGTCGAGCCACCCGAGACAACGCGGCCAGACCGCGCGGCCTGCAAAACCGCCCGTGCCAGCGCCTGGAGATCAACGCCGGCATGATCGCGGAAGCGACGATCCTCATAATTCAGGAGCATGTCGATATAGCGCGGATCCACGGAGGCCAGATCGACCCTGAGCCGCCAGCGCCCATCCGACACAGTATAGGCCCTGAGCAAATCGCCATCGCGGTCCTTGACCTCGACCGAGGTGGCCAGCGCCAGCGGCGGCAGCACGGTCGCATCGATCCAGCCGTCAAAGGCATCGCGGGACCCTGCGGCGAGCCAGAGGCCCGCCGCAAGCGCAAAGATCCAGCGCGCGCGCATGATCTTACCCCGCCATCTTACTCGGCGTTGACCGTCAGCCGTCCGCTGTCGGTGCGGGCGCGGAAGTCAGGCCGGTACATATCTTCGACCGAGGCCGCCGGGTGGTGGTAATTGCCAGGGCTGATCGCCCGCACAATATAAGCCACACGGAAAGCATCGCGCGACGACCAGTCCACCTGGGTGATGAAACGGTCCTGGCGGAATTCGGAATGTGCAGTCTGCCCCAGCACATTCAGCCACCCGAGTTGCGAGGTATCGCCGCCCGAGATCAGGTTCGGGTTGTCGATCTCAAACCCTGCGGGCAGCGGATCGGCAAGGATCAGGCGGCCATCCGAATAATCCCAGGGCGTCACTTCCAGTTCGACCACATAGCGGTTGCCGGTGACGACCTTGTCCAGCTCCACCGCTTCGCCATCAAGCGTGTAGTAGCTGCGGGTGATCGTATAGCCATTGCCGCCGGCGGGTTCGGGCTCTGACGGCACGCCAAAAGTGGTGACGGTCAGATAGGTGTCACGCCCTTCATTCTTGACCACGACAGGCGCGGCGCCGTCCTGGATCACCCTGACCAGCGGCCCTTCGGCCGGTTTGCCGTCCAGCGTGACGCCCGAGACATCCGGCGCGTCGATCAGCGCATTCGTCGCCATCAAGGCCCAGGTCGCTTCCTGGGTCGAAAGATAGCGCGGTGCGATGGCGATACGGTTGACCAGTTCCTCGCGGTCGATCGCCGTGCTGCCAGCTTCGACCGCGAGGGTAAGGATCGCAGCCGTGTCCCGGTATCTGGTGCCGTAATCGGCGCGCAGCACCTGGGTGTCCGTATCCGAGGGCAGCGCGAGGATCTGCGCGCCGGCCTTGCGGAACATCGCATCGGCCCGGGTCTGGTCGCCATAAGAGGCCAGAGCCGCACCAAGCTGCGCCTGCGCCAGCGGAGTGGCGAAATCATCGCCCTTCACATCGGCATAGTAACGCAGATCCCCGATCGCCGCGGCCCCTTCGCGCGCCAGAACCATCAGCGCATAAGCCAGATCCGTGCCGCCGCCCTGGGTATTGGCGTCGAAATTCGACGCGTAATTGACGCGATTGCGAAGATTGGTCAGCGCATTGCGGAAGGCCAGATCCGGCACCGCATAGCCCTGGGCCCGTGCCCGGCTGAGGAAGTCGGTGACGTAGCTGTCAAGCCACAGATCCCCCGAGGACGGTCCCCAGAGACCGAAGCCGCCGCCGGAGCCCTGATTCATCAGGATCTCGGACACCGCCTCGTCGATCCGTTTCTGGATATCCGCAGCATGTTTCAGATCCATCACCCGTGCCACCTGATCAAAGTAGATCAGTGGCATGGCGCGGGAGGTCATCTGCTCGGTGCAGCCGTAAGGATAGCGGTCCAGCGATGCCAAAAGCCCCGGCGCATTCAGCCGTGCAAGCGGGCCGATGGCCATGACCGATTTGCCAGTGCCGCGCACCATATCGGTAAAGACCGTCTCGTCGAAGGTGAAGGTCTCGCCCGCTTTCAGATCAAAGCGCGAGATTTTCGCGATTTCCGGGTCATTGACCTGGATCGGCAGTTTCAGATCCTTGATCAGCTCCTTGCCATCCGGCGTGGTCAGCGCCACGCGGATCTCGGACAGGCCAACCCCGCCTGCGATCACACCGACGCTGAATTCCGCCTTGCCCTTATCGGCAAGGGTCAGGCTCGCCGGCACGTCTCCAAGCGTCAGATCCTCCGAGGTCACCGCAAGCTTCATCTCACCCGAAGGGCCGCTTGCATGGACGATCTCCAGCAAGAGCCGGCTCTGATCGCCAGGTGCCATGAAGCGCGGCACCGAAGCGGTCACCACCACCGGGTCACGCACCAGGACATTCTTGTCGGCCTGACCGACGCCGGTCTTCGACCAGGCCACGGCCATCACCTTCACCGAGCCGTTGAAGGAGGGCAGGTTAAAGGTCGTGCGGGCATAGCCATCGGCCCCCACTTCGACCGGGCCAGTGAAATAGGCCACCAGCTCTTCGGTCGGAGGCGGGGTTTGCAGCCGCGCCTGGGCGCCTGCATCCCCACCCGAGCGCACCTCGCCTTCGGCCCCGTTCAGCCCGTCGATCAGACGGCCATAAACATCACGAATGCCGATGCCGAGCTTGCGCTGGCCGAAATAATAGCCCTGCGGATCCGGCGCCTTGAAACCGGTGAGGTTCAGAATGCCCTCATCCACAGCCGCGATGGTGACATAAGCGGTCTCGCCGGGCTCAACACCCTCGACCCTGACCGCGACATCCATCGGGCCGCGCGGATCGACTTCATCGGCCATTTCCACCGTGGTCGTCAGGGCGCGTTTGCCCGGATCGACCTTTGCATAAGACAGACCAAGCGCACGCGAGGGCACCCGTCCCGCCGCCACATCCATCGGACGCAGGACCGAAGCCGTCACATAGACGCCGGCGCCCCATTCATCGGTGACAGTCAGCGGGATCAGGTTCTCGCCTTCCTTCACCTCGACCGCTTCCATATGCACAAGGCGGTTTGAAAGCACCGTGATCAGCGCGGTGCCTGCGGCACGCGGCACGATCCTCAGCTGCGCGGTCTCGCCCGATTTATAGGCCGGCTTATCCAGCGACAGTTCCAGCGTGTCGGGCGTCGATGACACATCGGCGGGCACATACCAGCCCGACCAGAAGCTGGTGGAGGTCACAGCGGTCTCGCCGTCGATCCGTTCCACCTTCAGCTCATACTCGCCCCAGTTCACCGGGATCGAGATCGCCACCGGATCACTGCCGCCCAGCGTCGCGGAGCCTTCCGAGACATGGCTGCGGGTGCTCACCGGCTCCCAATACCAGCTGCCATAGCTTTGGTACCACTGCCAGTCATTCTCCAGTCGCGTAAGGGTCCATTTGACCTCCATCGGGGCCGGTTTCTGATCGGGGCCAATGCCTTGCAGGAGGAAGCGCGCCTCAGAGCCCTGCCCCACCACACCGTCGAATTCCGGCTTGATGCCGATCATCGCGCTGGCAGGCGTCACGTTCTTCTCGACGCGGCGCTCCACCGGGCGGCCCGAGCCTTCGGCAACCCGCACCACGGCGGTCGCGGTCAGCGGGCGGTCGGCTTCCAGACCTTCCGCGCCAGGCAATGCGAGGTCGAGCTGCGCCTTGCCCTCATCATCGGTGGTGCCGCTCTGATAGCTGTCCATCCGCGAGTCGAAGGGCTGGTCATGGCGGCCAAAGACATAGCCCGGCCAGGATTTCAGCCCCTGGGCCGCACGCAGATAGATCTCGCCCTCGATCTCCATCCCCGAGGCAGGCGCCCCGAAGAGATATTTCGCGGTGAGCCCGATATTCATCCAGGGATCCGCCAGCGACAGATCGGCCTCACCGGCGTCGAGGGTGAAATCGATGCGTTCGGGCAGGAAATCCTCGACGAGGAAGGTTTTCGACACCAGCGATTCTGCTTTGGTATCGGCAAAGATCGCCAGCGACCAGGTGCCGCGCGGCGCAGTGCCCGCAACCGGAAGCTGGAAGACATAGCCGCCCGCGCCCTGATCTGAGATCAGGCTGCGGGAATATTCGACACCATCGGGACGGGTCAGGATCGCGGTCAGCGGCAGACCAGTCACCGCCTCGGCTTTCGGGTCGCGTGCGATGGCGGTGGCATAGACGGTTTCGCCCGCGCGGTAAGCGCCGCGGTCGGTGGTCAGGAAGACATCAACCGGCGGCGCGGCCTCACGGCCCTCGACGCCACGATCCGACAGGTCGAATTCCGGATCAGTGAGCGAGAGGAAGGAGATATCCTTCTCGCCTTCCGTCACCACAAGCAAAGCCGGAGCCGCGCTGCCGGTGCCACGCATCAGGCCCGGCTCGAAAATGGCATAGCCCTGAGCATCGGTCACGGTCTCGGCCAGCGGGCTGTTCGCCCGGTTCAGAAGCTGTACCTTCACGCCTTCTTTGGCGCCGGCGGTTCCGAGGCTGCGCACGAAGACATGCAGCCCGTCGACGCCGGTCATGCTGGTAATCCCCAGATCCGAGACCACAAACCATTGCCAGGCCGGCGGGAAATCATAGGCATCCTTGCCCGGCATCGCGGCGCGCAGCGCATAGATCCCGGCCTCGCGGCCCTGCAGCGCCTCGACCATCGGCAGACGGGTGGTGACATCCTTATTCACCTCGATCTTCATCGAGGCGGTGCCTTCCCAGACCATCTCACCGATCTCATCGGTGAAGGACCATTCCGAATAGTAATTGATCGGCGTGCCGAAATAGTCGTTCTGGATGGCGCGCAGCATATTGCGGTCGCTGACGCGGTAAAGCTGCAGTTCCAGCGTGTCGAGATTGACGGTTTCGACCGGCAGCGCCGCATCGCCCGATTTCGGCAGCACATAGCCGCGCCCGGGGAAGCGCACGGCCGCCGTGCGGTCGCCGACATAGGCATTGATCTCGATATCCTTGGCCAGCGTCTGACCGTCAGCCGCCGGGAGACCCTCGCGGAAGGTCAGCGTATAGCGTTCGCCATGGGTCAGACCGGTGACGCAAAGCCTGCGCTGATCGGCCAGCTCCACCGCAGTGCCGCCGGCGGGCAGGCGCACATAATCGCCGTAATCGACATCGACAGGTTTCAGGTCTTCGGTAAAGACGGCGCAGATGCGCGGACGGGCCAGATCGGATTCAACCTGATGCTCCTCGATCCGGAAGCCGTATTTGCTGATCGCCTCGTCAAGCATTGCAGCGGTGTCATCCCGCGACTGGAGCGATTGTGCGAGGCGCAGCGCCTGCACCATTTCGCGCCCATTGCCGCGTTCTTCCATCAGCTGCGCCGCAAAGACGAGGATCGAATGGCGCTGCGCCTTGCTTTCGGCGCGCAGATAGGCGTTCAGCGCGCCGTAAAAGGCCTGGGATCTGTACCAGCCCCGGTCGCTCGTATTCTGCTGATCCGCCGCGGCTTTGGCGCGACGGGCATATTCCGCCCAGGTGTCGGCATCATCGATGATGGCAAGCGCCGCGCCGGTCCTGTCAACTGCTGCGGTAAAGCTGGAACGGGCCTCGTCTCCTGCTGCCTCGCGCAGCAGATCATCGGCGCTCTGGTCGCCGGTCGGATGGGTGCTGCCAATCGAGCTGGCACGGTTGAACGCGGCGGTGAATTCGTCATCGGGCAGGAAGCTCAGCTCGGCACGCCGCTCTTTTGCACGGGCCTGCGCGCCCGGCGCTGCTGCGACCACCCAGGCCGATTGCGCACCGATAAAGCTTTCGGGCCCACCGGGATCGGATTTGAGGAAGCAGCTGCCATTGCGGCTGTTGAAGGTCCAGGCGTCACATTGGGTATTGGTGACACAGGCGCGTTCACAGGCCTGGACGGTCGTGTCGAAGACCGAGGCGATATCGCCGCCCACAAGATCCGAATCCAGCATCACGACCGAGCGCCGTTCGGGGATCAGATCCTGGGCCAAGGCCATTCCGGGCAGGGCAATCGTGGCCGCCATCAAAAGACTTCTGACGAAATTACGCATCACAATACTCCCGTTCCGCCTGCCATGACGTCTCTTTCAGCTTCGCACGCGTCCGCCCCCCGGGCAAGTGCCGGGAAGGTCAGGCGGGCGCGAATAAACATGCGGGAGAAAGGAACTTCTCCCCTGTTAACTCCTGCTTCATTTTGAAGGGAGAAGGTGGTCCGGAATACCGGACTTCTGGACAGAATTTCAGATCCGGCACAGCGAAACCGGGTTCCTGGATCATGACGGCGATGGATCTGTCAGAACGACTGACCATGGAAAGGCGAGCGAGGCTGGCAGCAGAACGTCTGCTGGCCTGGCGTATCTGCGAACTCGTCCCCGCCGAAGAGCGGCTGGCGCGCCAGAACCGCAGCATCGTCCGGGCCCAGCGCCTGGCCTCACCCAATGTGGCAAAACCCGAACGAGCAGCCCTTGCCGCTGCCGCCGGCGCATCCTCTGCGATGCCTGTCACTCAGGCCGGGCCCTCCGATCCCCTCTCAACCGTGGCACCACCATCCAGAGCCCCCCTATGCCCAGCCGTCGCTCCGCCTGGAACGCCGGTCACTCTGGTCACGGCCGCAAATGCGGACCCGTTGCTGCCCCCCCTGACCCGGAAGTGCCGGACCTGCCCCCGGCCAGGCCCCTCCCCCGCCCGGTTGCGATTCACGCCATTGGCCGGCCCTGGATGTGCTGCCGGATGGGTTCGTACTTTTCGAAGCGAGGACAGAATCGTGACCTGCAACCAGAGCCACCGCGATATTTACAAGACCTCGGCCCCGATGATGACCCCAGGCCTGTCTTTCAAGGAAATCCTGCGCTGCGGCCTCGCTCCGGGCGAGCATCCCGAGGCGCGCAGGCGCGAAGAAGAACTAGTCAATGCCGGGATATCGGAACACCGCGGCGCTGCGGCCGAAGGGCAGCATCAGCTGAAAGACGGCCACTGGCTGCGCACCATCGATAAGGAGACCCCGGATGGTGGCCGTGTCGGCCTTCGTGTCAACATCACGCAATTGCGCGAAAAGGCGGTGGCGCTCGAATCCGCGCGCCTCGCCGACGAGGCCACGAGCCGGGCGAAATCAGCCTTCCTCGCCAATATGAGCGATGAGAGCCGCGCAGCGATAAATGGCATCGGCGGCATGGCGGAACTGTCATACGACACCGCGCTGTCGGATGAGCCGCGCCTCTTTTCCGGGACCATCCGGCCCTCGGGCGAGGCGCTGCAGATGATCATCAACGAAATCCTCGACTATTCCAAAATCGAAGCCGGGCAGCTGACGCTGCGCCCCGAGCCTTTCGATTTCGAACGTCTCATCAACGAGGTGGTGATGCTCCTGCAGCCGCGCGCGCGGGAAAAGGGCATCGATCTGATGATCGATTACGATGTTGTCCTGCCCACCCGTTTCACCGGGGATCCGGAGCGGCTCCGGCAGGTGCTCACCAAACTGATTGGCAATGCGGTCAGATGCACCACCAAAGGCCATGTGCTCACCCGCGTCATCGGCATAAAGGCCGAAGGCGGGCGCCACCAGCTGCATGTCACGGTCGAAGATACCGGGATCGGCATTCCGGACGGGTTGCTCGACCATGTTTTCGCCGACTTCTGTCAGGTCGATAATGAACGGAACCGCAAATTCGAACGCGTCGGGCCTGGCCCCGCGATCACCCGGCGCCTGATCGAGCGGGCGGAGGGCGCGGTCTGGATCGACAGCGATTATGGCAAGGGTACAGTCTTCGGCTTCCGGCTTACCCTGCCGCTGGCGGAAGATCGCGGGGCCGCGCGGCTGCCTGTCCTGACCGGAAAAGCGCTGGTGGTCGATGACCGGTTCATCACCCGCGCCATCCTCGAACGCAAGCTCTCGGCCTTTGGGGCAGAGGTGTGGCTCTGCCGTTCGGGTCAGGACGCGCTGGACCTTGTCGCTGGCGGGAAGGTCCCGGATGTCGTGCTTGCCGATCACGAAATGCCAGACATGGACGGAGCGGTCCTTGCCAAAAAGCTGCGAGAGGCCGGTTATGACAAGCCGCTGGTCCTCCTCTCGTCCAGTCCGCTTGCCGCGCGGGAGGCGGGTGGCGAGGCCGTCGATGCAATCTTGCAAAAGCCGGTTCTGCGGGCTGAGCTTTATCGGCTTCTGAACCGTCTGACGCTGCCGGTTGCGCCGGAATCCGCCTTGCCCGAGGCCCCACTCCCTGCCGCGCAGCGCATGCGGGCCATGCGCATCCTTGCCGCCGAAGACAACAGGACCAATCAGCTGGTCATGCAGAAAATGCTGCGCCCGCTTGATGTCGAGCTGCGCTTTGCCGGAAATGGCCATGAGGCGCTGGCGGAATGGGAAAGCTACAGGCCCGATCTGATCTTCATGGATATCTCGATGCCAGGGATGGACGGGCACGAAGCGACACGGGCGATCCGCGAAAGCGAGGCCGCGCGCGGGCTGAGGCCGGTTCCGATCATCGCGCTGACCGCGCCTGCGATGGAGGGCGATGAAGAGGGAATTCTCCCCTCGGGCATGGACAGCTATCTGACGAAACCGCTGCGCAGATCCGAGATCAGCGCTGCCGTTCTGGCCTTTGGCCCCGAAGCGTGCCGCCCGCCCGAGAGCGGCGGACAGGGCTGAGCCTGGTTCCGGGAATGCGCGTTCCCCGATGGCTGCCCAAAACCGAGAAGGACCACATATGGCCCGCTCCGCCTTGCCATCTGCGCCGGGTCACAGGCCTTTCAGCCTGGCTTTGCCCATGTCGGCCAATCGCAAAACCGTCTCGACCTCCGCTGTGGCTTTGCCGTCCTGCTCTGCCTCTCTGCCTCTCTGCAGCGCAGCAGCGGCAGCACTCTGCCGATACCGCAGGCGTGACGCGACGTTATCTTGACGTTTACGTAAGCCCAATTGCATCACCGAAGATCAAAGCACATGTCTTAACCAGCCACCGGTCCGCGCCCGGGGGTACTATTCAGGAAAGAGGACAATGCCCAACGACGAGCAGATGACGATCCGCGAGATGTGCGACAGCTTTGATGTCACCCCGAGGACGCTGCGCTTTTACGAGGCGAAAGAGCTGCTTGCGCCGATCCGCATCGGGTCGCAACGGCTCTACACCAGGCGCGAGCGGGCACGGTTGACCATCATCCTGCGGGGCAAACGTTTTGGCTTTTCGCTGGAAGACATCCGTCAGGTCCTGAACCTCTATGCCCGCGATGGCTCGAACCTCGCGCAGATGGAACGCACCTGGGATCTGGCCCAGGACAGGCTGCGCGCGATGGAGCAGCAGCGCGATGAACTGACGGTTGCGATAGGCGATCTGAAGGCAGAGCTGGAGACCGGTGCCGGCCTGATCGCCGCCGCCCGGAGCCAGAATGCCCGCAGCCAGAATGCCGCCCCGCCAGGCAAATGACCACTGCCGGGCCAGGAGGTCCGGCGGCACAGAACCGAAGGGAGAGAGCGATGACCGGCTATACCGCCCCGGTGAAGGATATGCAGTTCATTTTGCATGATGTTTTCGGGATCTCCGGGTTTGACATTCCCGGCTACGCGGATCTCGACCGTGCCTTCACCGGCGCCGTGCTGGAAGAGGCCGGCAAGGTTGCCTCGGCCGTGCTCGCCCCTCTGAATGCAAGTGGTGACCGCCAGGGATGTGTGCTGGAAAATGACGTAGTGCACACGCCCGATGGGTTCAAAGCCGCGTTTGAAACGATGAAGCAGGGCGGCTGGACCGCGCTGGACTGCGATCCGGAATATGGCGGCCAGGGTCTGCCCTATCTGATCAATTGCGCCGTGGGCGAGATCTTCGTCTCGGCCAATATGGCCTTCAATATGTATCAGGGCCTGACGCATGGCGCGGTTTCGGCGATCCATACGCATGGCACCGAGGCGCAAAAGGCGCAATATCTCCCGAAGATGATCGCCTGCGACTGGACCGGCACCATGAACCTGACCGAGCCGCATTGCGGCACCGATCTGGGTCTTCTGCGCACCAGGGCCGAACCGCAGGAGGATGGCTCTTATCTGATCACAGGCCAGAAGATCTTCATTTCGGCGGGCGACCATGATCTGGCCGAGAACATCATCCACCTGGTGCTGGCCCGCGCGCCAGGTGGCGGCGAGGGCACAAAAGGCATCTCGCTTTTTATCGTGCCGAAGTTTCTGGTGAACGATGATGGCTCTGTCGGGGCCAGAAACGGCATCTCGACCGGCAAGATCGAAGAGAAGATGGGCATTCACGGCAACGCGACCTGTGTGCTGAATTATGATGGCGCGAAGGGCTGGCTGCTGGGCGATCTCCACAAGGGGATGCGGGCCATGTTCACCATGATGAACGAGGCGCGGCTGGGGGTCGGTCTTCAGGGCTATGCCGTGGCCGCGTCAGCGTATCAGAACGCGGTCGCCTATGCGAAAGACCGTCTCCAGGGCCGTGCCGTGACCGGGGCGGAGAACCCGCAAGGCGCCGCCGACCCTCTGATCGTGCATCCCGATATCCGCCGCATGCTGATGGATCAGAAGAGCTTTATCGAAGGCGCAAGGGCGCTGACCTTCTGGGGCGCCTCGCTGATCGACCGCGCGCATCGCAATGCCGATGCCGAAGCCGACGGGCTGATCGGTTTGCTGACGCCGGTCATAAAGGGGTTCCAGACCGATAAGGGTTTTGAATCGACGGTCGGGGCGCAGCAGGTTTTCGGCGGCCACGGCTATATCGAAGAACAGGGCATGAGCCAGTTCGTCCGCGATGCCAGGATCGCGATGATCTATGAGGGCGCGAATGGCGTACAGGCGCTGGACCTCGTCGGGCGTAAACTCGCGGCGGATGGCGGCAGGCATGTGATGGCGTTTTTCGACCTGGTGAAGGCCGAATGCCGCGCCCATGACAGTGATGAGCGGATGAAGCCCTTCGCTGACGCGCTGACAACCGCCTCGAAACAGCTTCAGGCTGCGGCCATGTATTTCATGCAGAACGGCGCGAAAAACCCGAATGCGGCGCTGGCGGGATCCTCCGACTTCCTGCATCTGGCCGGCCATGTCTGCCTTGGCCTGATGTGGACGAAAATGGCCGGTGCCGCCTTTGCGGCCCTTGATGCCGGCGCGGCGGACCAGGACTATCTTGACGCGAAGATCGCCACCGGCCGCTATTATATGGCCCGCCAGCTGCCCGCCTGTGCAACGCATCTGGCCCGGATAGAGAGCGGTGCGGATCCGGTCATGGCTTTGGCCGCAGAGGCGTTCTAGACTGACGCAAGCCCGCTCTGGAGAGACTGATGCCGAAACGTTTCCGACTGACCCGCCGATTTCCCGTCGCCATGACCGAAGACGGCTATCGCCGGCTGAAGCGCTTCGCCTTTGATGCCGGCCTCGATGAAGGAGAAGCCCTGTCCTTCCTCTTCGAAAATTTCGACTCGGTCATCGACAGTGAAAAACTCACCCATCGGCTGCGGCTGTTCAATTCCGAGCTCGACGCGCGCAAACGGTAACCGCCGGCGGGCGTCAGCCAATGAACGCCGCCTGAGGGGTGGGTATGTGGATCGAGAGGAAAAGTCTCATCAACGTCTGCCCGCCCCGAACCCTTAGCAAGTCTCTGAACAATTCCGGCCCCGACGCCCCTCCATCGTGCCTGAACGGCAGATCCGGGCGAATGGCCATCCCGAACGCCGCGCTGCCACCGATATGCTTCACTGCCACTCGCCCGGAACTCCCGGCCCTCCGCCATCGACGGCAGACCTGACGAGCAGCCCGGATAGGCCAGGCCACGGAGTCGCCGGAAGAGGATCGAAGTAAAGATGCGGTGCGGCCATGCCTTCGGTGAACGCATCTTATCGCGCGATCCGGACCGCCAGGCAGTCGAAGCCCAGACCTGCAGCGCGCTTACCTGCAGTTCAGGCGGCGAGCGTCAGACCGCCATTGCGACTGATTTCGGTGGTCACTTCGGTGATCAGGCTGTCCAGCGCCGGATTTCTGGCCTTCCGAGCACGCCGGATGACATAGGCAAGCGCCGGCGGTTTGGGCAATCGGTCCGCGAGCACCTCCATCTCAGCGCGCAGATACCGGTCGCTCAGCAGCGCCACCCCGAGGCCGGCATTGACCGCTGCGGTAATCCCCGCCGCGCTTGAACATTCGAAGACGGTTTCCAGCATCGCACCGCCATCCTGGCCGATATCCAGCGCCCATTGACGATAGAAACACTCATCATCAAAAGACAGAAACGGTACCGGTCCATCTGGCGCAAGTGCAAGTTCGCGGGATTTCACCCAGTGCAGCGCCTCGCGGAACAGCACGACATCGGCGGGCCGGATTTCATGGGCAAAGACCTGAATGATGGCGGCATCGAGCTCGCCACGATCCAGCATGGCGCGCAAGATGAGGCTCATGCGGACCCGGGTGCGCACCGACACCTGCGGGTGCAGGCGATGAAAGCGCCCAAGGATCCGCGCAAGATCCGAGCAGGTGGTGTCTTCGGTCAGGCCCAGCAGGATCCGGCCGCTGAGATCGTTTTTCGTCAGGCTCAGCAGCGCTTCGTCATGCAGGCTGAGGATCCGGTCGGCATAGGACAGCAGTTCTTCCCCCTGCTTTGTGAAAAGCGTCATGCCGGGCCTGCGGCAGAGGATTTCGCAATCCAGGCTGGTCTCCAGCCGCTTTATCTTGTGGCTGACTGCAGATTGCGTCAGCCCGAGCGCCTCGGCCGCGCGCGTGACGCCACCGTGCTGACGGATGGCCCTGACAGCGCGCAAAGCGTCGATATCGAGGCGTCGCGATAGAAGTTCGGTCATGATAATGCCCCACATGTGACCCCGTATTCATGACCAGGTGGCAATATTCAGGCAAGTATTCATTACATTTACGATGGTCCTGTCATTTGAATATCGAAATTTGTCATGTGCCCCGACGCCTGAAACCCCGTAGCCAGTGGCAATCCTGTCCAAACCGGAACACAGAATGTCCAACCTCGCCACTGCTCTGCCGGCCCGCGCCCGGCCCTGGTTTCTCTGGCCTGCCATGGCGCTCATGCTGGTGGTCGGATGGAGCTCCGGCTTCGTCGGCATCCGATACGCGAATGATGAGGCGGGTATTGCCCTCCTGCTGTTCTGGCGGACGCTGATTTCGGGCCTGATCCTTTTGCCCTTTGCGATTTTGTTCGGGCCTCGCCTGTCGCTGAAGGCAGTTCTGGCGCAGATGGGCTTTGGGGTGATGGCGGTTTTTATTTACCTTGGGGGGTTTGCGCTGGCCATCGGCGAACGTGTCCCGACGGGCCTGGTCGCGCTGATCTCTGATCTGCTTCCGCTTGCCATTGCCGCCATGTCGCAACCTTTGCTGGGTGAACGCCTTACCCCACGCCAATGGCTGGGAACCGGGATCGCCCTGGCCGGGGTCTTGCTTGTGACCTTTGACAGCCTGAGTCTGGGAACTGCCCCCCTCTGGGCCTATGGGCTGACAGTGGTGTCGATGCTGGTCTTTGCCCTTGCCTCTATTCTGCACCGCAAACAGCCCCTGCTGCGCATCCCTGTGTATCAGAGCCTGTGCATTCACACCCTTACCAGTTCTGTCCTGTTTGCAGCCTGCGCCTGGATGAGCGAAGGAAGTCTGGCCCCGCCCCTGACGCAGAAATTCGCAATCGGCATGGCCTGGCTGGTGCTGATCGCGACCTTCGCGACCTACTCGGTCTATTACACAGCGCTCAGGATGTTTCCTGCGGCGAAAGTCAGCGCCGCCATTTATCTGAGCCCCCCCGTCACGATGGTATGGGCATGGGCGCTGTTCTCCGAACCTCTGACCATGGCAATGTTTGCGGGTCTTGCGGTCACGATGCTGGGGGTCTGGCTGACCTCGCGCTAGAACCGGCGCTTCGCACCTGAAAGACCGCCTCGCTTCGCGTGACTGAAAGCGCCGGACGAACAGCAGGGCGAGGCTGGCCCAGCCAATCGCGAGCCGCTGGCGGCCTTTCCCGGGGCATATGCGGCCCATTGATCCCGGGCCTCCTTTCTCAGCCTGACCATGAGCTTTCGCATATTCCCTCCCCACCCGGATCATCGCCTCGCGGGACAGGTTTCGGACCGAGGAAAACACCTGAAGGCGACCTGCACTGAGGCTTCAGCGCCGTGACACGCGGGGGAAATCCGGCCAGCCGCGAGGCCGATGCGGGCGGCTCTGGGATGACCAGGAGCCGCCTTTGCTTTGACCGGGGCAACTGAAGTCGCCCGACAGAGCGGGCAGGAGCGCAATTCGGCGGGCCTCAGCCTGGTTCTGCCCGTGAATCCGGCTGGATTTCGCGCGTGATATTACGTGATGGAGCCTGCATGCGGCCCTGACGTTTTAGAGGTGTCGCCGCAATGAAGCGCGACAAACCTGTCGTAAATGGAGGACTAGCAATGGCAGACCCCAGAGACCCGACCCGCGAGCAGCCGCGCGATCCGAAGCAACCTCAGGTGAAGGATCCGCACCGCAAATCTGACAGTGATCCCGGACGCCAGCAGGAACAGCAGATGCCCGGCCAGAAACAGCCTGGTAACGATCAGCCGCGTCAGCCCCAGCGGCGCTGACCCGTCGGCGGCGGGGAAAACCCCGCCGCCTTCGCTATGAGAGGTGTCGGGGTTACTGGGGGGAAGCGGATCGTGAAGTCAGAAAAGACCAGTTCAGTGCCGTTCGGGCCCTCCGTGCCATGGCCGCATGTCCAGCCAGAAGAGGCGGAGGAGAGAACGTCGTTCAACCCATCGCGGCATGACCGTGGGCCGGCGGATCATCAGGCCGATTGCCAGAGACCGAAGGAGCAGGCCTGTTGAAAAAGAGCGCGATCATGAGCCCGGCCGGAGCGGGCTGGGCCGAAAACAGCGCTCTTGGGTCATGTTGCAAAATGGCGGGACCATAGCCTGACAAAGGCGGCGTCGGCAAAGGCGCGGATACTGCCTGCGATATTGTCGCAGCCGTTGGCCAGTCAGCAGCTTTTCGGTTTGTTGAAGAGGGTCATCTCGACAGCCTTGCGCATCTCTCGGTTCTTGCGCATCGGGATCATCGGCGCCGCGCCGCGGCTTTCTATATCCTCGTGACGTCTATCCGAGCGACAGCCCCGGTGCCACAGGCATAACAGCCTTCGGGGGCGGCCAGAACGGCTCTCATCGGGACGTCAGCGCCGTTGGACCCTGATCCTGGAAGTGGTCCCGCAAACGAACCAGTGATCGTTTTGCCACCGGACCTCTCGAACAGCAGAGAGCCTTTTATCAGCAGTCCCCCTGTTGCTTCCGCTGAATAATGATGATGGGCGCGCATCACAGTGCTGTCGATGATCTGAAGGCCCGCTCACCGTTGGCTATCAGATCGCGCGCCAGAATTGCCTCCCAAGCAGAGATGACCCTGAAACACATGGCATCGAAAACGGTAATCCATTTTATTAACATGGTCTGCGGACCGTGCTGCTCCGCTATCCCCCGATGCCCGCATGAGGAACGGATTGGCACCAAAAATCGATTCCGGAACAAGCTGCGGCCTGATGCCACCGGAGTTTTCGGTGCATGACAAGGCAACCTTATGACGCGCAGAAACATTCCTCCGGTCCGCTTTGACGATGCCGTGGCGCCCTGGCGCCATAGATCGGTATTCGAGTGCCTTTACAGTTCCCGGTTCCGGACGAATTCTGCGCGGGATCGACGGCTTCCACACAGGTCATTGCCAGGCTCCGGTCTGCGAACCGGCGCGGGCAAGGATGATGATGACCCTGATGCCGCATGAGGCGCAGATCATCGACATCGCGAACTGACCTGCGCTCCGGTCGCCCCTCGTTCATAACGGGAGCCCCTGCGGTGACAGTGGTCGATATCGCCGCGGCAAAGCGGCAAAGCCGGCAAGCGCTCTTGCCGCTTGTCAGAGGCGAGCGGTCTCCGGATCCGGTGGTCCCGTCCTTCTGCAAGGGGCACATGACGCCAGGGCTTTTGCAGCGTTTACCGGCCACAGCCTGCCCTCCGAGGCGCAATCGGACTATGTCGCGCGCGGCGGGCTTACGCGGTTGAAATTCCCTTGGGGGAAGGATCTGACCCCGGCTGGGTGGCATGGGCATAATATCTGACAAGCCCGCTTTCCCGATCGGAACAGCGCAGAGGACGGCGCTGCAGCCACCGCTCCGGTCAGGGCCTTTGCGCCGAACGGCTATGGGCGGCCCGATATGACCGGCACTGTCTGGGAATGGACGGCGGGTGGCAGCAAGGTGAGGCGCGGCGGATCGCATCTGTGTCATGACAGCTATTGCGCCCGCCATTTCGTACAGTCGCGCAGCCATAATACGTCGGAAAGCCCGACCGGTCCTACTGGCCTTCGGCTGAACTGGGCTGAACCCGGCCCCTGACAGCGGCTGTCCCCCTGAAATCTCACCAACCCATTCCGCCTTCACGGAATTTCTGCTATCTCTGCGCGGGATATGGCCGCAGGCCCCCTGTCAGTTGCCGGAGGCCGATACCATGACCCATGCTGCGACAAGGCTGTTCTGTTTCGCAAACCAGGATGCTGGCTGGATGCCGGTCAATCACCTGATCAGCCTGATGGCGCGGCTCCTTGAGGCCGAGACTTACGACCTTGGCCCCTGCAGGCTGTCGCTGCCGCGGCGGCTTGGCGCGACGCTGTTTCCTCCGTCGCGCGGCGGCACGGGCGGTGATATCTTTGTGCTGCGCTCACCTTCCGAACTGATGCGGGCGCTGGCCCATCCGCTCTGGCGCGAGAAACGGGCGTTCCGCGCGCTCTGGGTGATCGACAGTTTCTGGACCAGGACCTGGCCGCGCCCCGCCAGGCGCCTGCTGTCGCATTTCGACCTGGTGGCCTATACCCGCGAGGGTGACGCCCCGGATTACGAGGCGCTGGCGCCGGGCCGCGCGATGTATCTGGGCTGGGGGGCCGACGTGCTGGATCTGGGCAGCGATGCGGCAGAGCGCCCGATTGACCTCTTGCGGATCGGCCGCCAGCCCGAAGCCTGGGATGATGACGCGCGCACCGCCGCCGCCTGCGCGGCGCGGGGGTTGCAGTTCCAGGGCCGTCCCCCCTTCCCCGCCAGCCCGGAAACACAGCAGACCGAACTGATGCGCGACTGGTATGCGCGGTCGAAATTCATCATCGCGCATTCGAACATCGCGGCGCCCGCCCCCTATACCCACCCGACACGCGCCTATGTCACCGCGCGCTGGACCGATGCGCTGGCCTGTGGTGCCAGCGTTGCCGGGCGCCAGCCCGAGGGTGATCTGCACCTGGTCAGCTGGCCCGGCGCGGTGCTGGAAACCGGCGGGATTGATCTTGAGCGCAACCTTGATCTGATTGCCGAAGCCGTCCGGGCCTGGACTCCGGAGGTTGCGCGCCGCAACCATCACGAGGCACTGGCGCGCCTTGACTGGCGGATCCGGATCGCGGCCCTCGCCACCAGACTCGGGCTGAGCACACCCGCCCTTACCGCCGATATGCAAAGGCTGCAGGCGGCGATCAAAGGCTGATGCAGAAGGGGGCCGACCGGATCGGGCTTCCCAAACAGGCCATTTTCCTGTATGGCCCGCGCCATCTGAGACGTGACGCCCCTGGCCCCGGGCACATGCATGAGGATTGGGGCGGCGACAATGGGGTCGCCATATATCGGGAGACCGGCAGGGGCCGGAGCGCTCCCAAGAGGAAAATGCATGTTCAAAATTTCGAAAAAATCTATCCAGTGGGGCGATGAGACGCTGACCCTGGAAACCGGCAAGGTTGCGCGCCAGGCCGATGGTTCGGTCATCGCGACGCTGGGCGAAACCCAGGTCATGGCCAATGTGACCTTCGCCAAGACGGCCAAGGAAGGCCAGGATTTCTTCCCGCTGACCGTTCATTATCAGGAAAAATACTATGCCGCCGGCAAAGTGCCCGGCGGCTTTTTCAAGCGTGAGGCACGCCCGTCGGAAAAAGAGACGCTGACCTCGCGTCTGATCGACCGCCCCTGCCGCCCGCTCTTCGTCGAAGGCTTCAAGAACGAAGTCCTCGTTATGGCAACCGTGCTGTCGTGTGACCTCGTGAATGACCCCGATGTGGTCGCGATGATCGCCGTTTCGGCCGCGCTGACCATCTCGGGCGTGCCGTTCATGGGCCCGATCGGGGCAGCCCGCGTTGGCTTTACCAATGGCCAATATGTTCTGAACCCGGCCATGGACGACATGACCCAGCTGAAGAACAACCCGGACCAGCGTCTGGATCTCGTCATCGCCGGCACCAAAGACGCCGTTATGATGGTGGAATCCGAGGCTTACGAGCTGACCGAAGAAGAAATGCTTGGCGCGGTCAAGTTCGGCCATGCCGCGATGCAGCCGGTGATCGACCTGATCATCGACCTCGCCGAAGAAGCCGCCAATGAGCCCTTCGACTTCCAGGCTCCGGATTATTCCGAGCTTTACACCCGTGTTGCCGCCGCTGGCGAAACCCAGATGCGCGCTGCTTTCGCGATCCGCGACAAGCAGGAGCGCACCAATGCGATCTCGGCTGCGGTGAAAGCGATCAAGGCTTCGCTGTCGGAAGAAGATCTTGCCGACAAGAATCTCGGCTCGGCGATCAAAAAGCTGGAATCGGGCATTCTGCGCGGTGACATCATCAATGGTGGCGCCCGGATCGACGGCCGCGACAACAAAACCGTCCGCCCGATCTTCTGCGAAAACGGCATCCTGCCGCGCGCGCATGGCTCGGCACTGTTCACCCGCGGTGAAACCCAGGGCCTCGTGGTCACCACGCTCGGAACCGGTGAAGACGAGCAGATCATCGACGCGCTGAACGGCAATTACCGTTCGAACTTCCTGCTGCATTACAACTTCCCGCCCTATTCGGTTGGCGAAGTTGGCCGCGTGGGTTCGCCCGGCCGTCGTGAGATCGGTCACGGCAAACTCGCATGGCGCGCGCTGCAGGCGGTTCTGCCGGCTGCGACCGATTTCCCCTACACGATCCGCGTCGTGTCCGAGATCACCGAATCGAACGGCTCTTCGTCGATGGCTTCGGTCTGCGGCGGTTCGCTGTCGATGATGGATGCGGGCGTGCCGCTGAAATCGCCGGTCGCGGGTGTGGCCATGGGTCTGATCCTGGAAGATGATGGCCGCTGGGCCGTTCTGACCGACATCCTCGGCGACGAGGATCACCTCGGCGACATGGATTTCAAGGTTGCAGGCACCGCCAACGGCATCACCACGATGCAGATGGACATCAAGGTCGCAGGCATCACGCCCGAGATCATGGAGCAGGCTCTGGCCCAGGCCAAAGACGGCCGTCTCCATATCCTCGGCGAGATGAATGCCGCACTGTCCGCGCCGCAGGGCTTCTCGGCTTACGCTCCGAAGATCGAAACCATGTCGATCCCGACCGATAAGATCCGCGAAGTGATCGGCTCGGGCGGCAAGGTGATCCGCGAGATCGTCGAAGTGTCGGGCGCCAAGGTCGACATCAATGATGATGGCATGATCAAGATCGCCTCGAACGACGCCAATGCCATCAAGAAGGCCTATGACATGATCTGGTCGATCGTGGCAGAGCCGGAAGATGGCAAGATCTACACCGGCAAGGTCGTCAAACTGGTCGATTTCGGCGCCTTTGTGAACTTCTTCGGCAAGCGGGACGGTCTGGTCCACGTGTCGCAGATCGCGAACAAGCGTCTGAACCACCCGAATGAGATCCTGAAAGAAGGTCAGGAAGTTAAGGTGAAACTCCTTGGCTTTGATGATCGCGGCAAGGTCCGCCTCGGCATGAAGATGGTTGACCAGGAAACCGGTCTGGAAATCACCGAGAAGAAAGAAGAAGCCGAGGGCTGAACCCTGCTTCAGAATCAAGAAAGGCCCCGGAGCGATCCGGGGCCTTTTCTCTTTCGCTCAGGTCATTTCTGTTCGACTTTGGGGATGCCACCCTCGAACTGCATCAGCATCCCGAGGCTCTTGTTGAAGCCCCAGCGGCGATATTTCAGCTCGCCATTGACGAAGTAAAGCTCGGCCACGGGATATTGTTTTCGCACGCCGCTGCCGGTGTCCCAGATCTCGACCACAGCGCCCTTCTTGCGCGCGGGGCCCAGCTGCAGCTGAAAGAAATCCCGGTCGGCGGTTTCGGCCACAGCGGCCAGCACAGCCAGAACTTCATAATAATCGGTGAGACGTTCGGCTTTGAAATGGCAGACGCCCTCCAGCCCGACAATGCCAAGCGCTGCCGCCCCCGCTGCCACACCAAGTGCCGACGAGGTCAGCACGGTGCTCCCTGCCCCAAGCGCGGCCTCGGCCCCGCCAAGGGCTTTGGCGGCATTGGCGCCGGCCACAACGGCCCCCACGGCGGAAAAGCCGGTGCTGCTGTCGACCAGGGTCAGGAAATCCGGCGCAGTGGGGTCAAAACGTCCTACGACGGCTGCATCTGCCGCCGCTGCCGCGAGTTTCGGGGCGCGCAGCGCGATCATCTCGCTGAGGCGATAATTGCAGACATCGGCCGCTGCGGCACCGGCGCCGAGGGCCAGGACCAGAAAGGCACTGGAAAGGATACGGGACATTCTGTCTCTCGCGGATGACGGATGGGGCTGCTCTCGGGCCAAGCATAAGCCATACCGCGCCAAAGCGCAAAAGCGGGCGCTGCCGTCCCGGATCACAATCCGTCCAGCGAGATCAGCGCCGCCCGCGCGGCAGCCCCCCGCTGCGCCAGGCGCTGGCGCGGCCGATCAGATGTGCGGCGATGGGGGCGGTGACAAAAAGAAACAGGATCGCCACCAGCGCCTTTACCGCCGCCCCGGTGGTGCCAAAACCAATCGCCGCCGCCAGTAGCGCGAGGCTTCCGGCAAATGCCCCGACCTTCGACGCCGCATGCATACGCGTCAGCACATCGGGAAAGCGCAGGACGCCAAGCGCCGCAATCACCGCAAACACCCCTGCCGCAAGCGCCAGAACCCCTGTGATCACCTCAGTCATCGGTCCCCTCCCGCCGCGCCAGCCGCTCGGCATAGCGTGCCAGTGCGACCACCGGCACGAAACTCACCAGCGCCACCGCCACCGCGATGTCGAGATAGGCCCCGATCCCGGCCTTCAGCGCAAACAGCGCGCAAAAGCCGATCACCGCCGCCGACATCATATCAAGCGCCACCACCCGGTCGCCGAGTGTCGGCCCTTTCCACAGCCGCAGCAGCCCCAGAAACACCGCCAGCGCCATAAGCGCCATGGCCCCGGTCAGACACAGGTCCAGAAACACTGCTGACCTCATCTGAACACCCCCCTGACGCGGCGCGCCATACCATCCTGCAATTCCTGAACCAGGGCCTCAGGATCGCTGCCATGCAGGCAATGGATCATGAGGCAACTGCGATCTCCGGCCACATCCAGTGTCAGCGTGCCCGGTGTCAGGGTGATCAGGCCCGATAAAAGAAAGATCTCGGCATCCGTGATGTCGTGGCGCAGCGGCAAGCGGATGATCGCCGGAGACAGCGTCAGGCGCGGCCGGATGCAGTCGAGCGCGACCTGGAGACAGGATTTCACCAGCTCTTTCAGGAACCAGGGCACGAGGCTGACACCGGCGACGATGCGGGGAAAAATATGGGCGGCAAGGCTCATGGGCGCACTCCCAGCACGGCCTGGATATAGGCGTCGGGCTCGAGGAGTTGCTGCGCGGCGGTGGTGGCAAAGGTCACGAAGGGCTGTGGCATCACCCCGATCAGCACCGTCATCGCCGCCAGCACCGCCATCGGCGTCAGCATCAGCACCCGCGCGCGCGGGGAAAGCTGCGCCAGCCTGGGCTCACAGCCGCCCGGATGCGGCTTCCAGAAGGCACCGGCGCAGATCTTGGTCATCGAGTAGATGGTCAGAAGACCCACCATCAGCGCGATCCCTGCAACCAGCAGGGCCCCTTCCTCCAGCGCGGCCCGCACCAGCAGATATTTCGCCCAGAACCCCGAAAGCGGCGGAAAGCCCGCAAGCGAAAAGGCCGGGATCAGGAACAGGACCGCGAGGACGGGCGCCGAGCGGTAAAGCCCGCCGATCTGCGCCAGATCAGATGCTCCGGTCAGGCGGCGCGAGACCCCGGCCACAAGAAAGAGGTTCGCCTTCACGATAATATGGTGCAGCAGGTAAAATACCGCCCCCACCAGCGCGAGCGGCGTCATCAGCGCAAGGCCCAGCACCATATAGCCAATCTGGCTGACGATGTGGAACGACAGGATCTTGCGGAAATCGCTCTGCGCCGCCGCACCAAGCACGCCTGTCACCATGGTCAGGCAGGCGCACCACAGAAGGATCTCATGCGTCCAGCCCTGATCTCCGGTGAAAATCAGCGTGAACACCCGGATCAGCGCATAGACGCCAACCTTGGTCAGAAGCCCGGCGAAAAGGGCGGATACCGCATAATGTGGCGTGTGATACGAGGCTGGCAGCCAGAAAAACAACGGGAAGACTGCCGCTTTCATCCCGAAGGCCAGCATGAACAGCATGGCGATCACCGTCATCAGCCCCTGATCGGGGTGCGCCGCCACCCTGCCATGCAGATCGGCCATGTTCAGCGTGCCGGTCGCGCCATAGGTCAGCCCGGCGGCGCAGAGAAACAGCGCCGTCGCAATCAGGTTCAGCGTGACATATTTCACCGCACCATCCGTCGCGCTGCGGCTGCCTCCGAGTGCCAGCAGGCCAAAGGACGAGATCAGCAGCACCTCGAACCAGACATAGAGGTTGAAAAGATCGCCGGTCAGAAACGCGCCGGTCACGCCGCCCAGCAATGTCTGGAACAAGGTGAACCAGCCGAGCCGCGCCGAGGTCGGGCCGATTTCCGCCATGGCCCAGAGGGCGGTAGCCAGCCCGATGATCGCCGTGATCAGCACCATCGCGGCCGAGAGATGATCGGCCACCAGCGTGATCCCGAAAGGCGCGGGCCAGGCGCTCACCTGACCGGCGATCACGCCATGGTCGATCACCGTGACCAGAAGCCGGACCGCGAGCCCCAGCGAGACCAGCGCCGTCAGGACAGAAATCCAGCCGGAGCCTTTTCGATTGCGCAGGAACAGGCAGGCGGCGGCCCCGATGAACGGGGTCAGGATCGGGGCGGCGAGGATCCAGTTCATGCTTCCCCCCGCGGCTCTTCCGGCTCAGCCAGACGCATCCGGTCAACCTCAAGATGGCCAAAGCTGCGATACGCGCGGATCGTCAGCGCCAATGCAAAAGCGAAGAGACCGAAGCCAATCACGATGGCGGTCAGCAACAGCGCCTGTGGCAGCGCATTGGCCATCTCGCCGACAGGCCGCGCGCCGCCGGGTTCCAGCAGGGGCGGTCGGCCTTCGGTCAGGCGACCGGCGGCGAAAATCGCCAGATTGACCGCATTCGAAAGCAGCATCAGCCCGAACAAAAAGCGCAGCAGATTGCCTGAAAGCATCAGCCAGAGCCCGGCAGTAACCAGCGCTCCGGCCAGTATCGCGAGAATGGTTTCCATCAGCCGCCCTCTTTTCCACTGTCTTCCAGCGCGAAGATCAGCGCGAGGACGCCGCCGATCACGGCCAGGAATACGCCGATGTCAAAAAGCAGCACCGTGGACAGGGGCAGGACCGGAAGATCGAGCCAGATCCCCTGGAAAGGTGCTCCCCCGCTCAACGCGGCCGCAAGCCCCGCGATCAGGGCGCAAACCAGCCCGATGCCGCCCAGATTGCGCGGATCGATCCACAGCATCCGGCGCGCGGCCTCCGGCCCGTCGGCGAAGATCACAATCGCAAAGCCAAGCGCCGCGATCAGCCCGGCGATAAAGCCGCCCCCCGGCGCATTATGACCGCGCAGCAGGATATAAAGCGCAAACCCCAGGAAAAGCGGCAGCAAAAGCCGCGCCCCGGTGGCGAGGATCGGGGATCTCATCCGCGCGCCCTCCCGATGCGGCGTCTCAGAAGCGCCCAGGCGCCGATGCCGGCCAGAAGAACCACGGTGAGCTCGCCAAAAGTGTCAAAGGCCCGGAAATCCACGAGGATCACATTCACGATGTTCAGACCATGCGCGAGGCTGTAGCTGTTTTCCTCGAAGTAATCTGCAAGCTGCCGGTCCGGCGGATGCGCAGTGATCGCCAGCAGGATCAGCGTGACCGACAGGCCCACAAGGCCCGCGATCCCCCAATGCAGCGCGCGGCTGCGGGGGCTGCGGCGCTCGGTGATCCCGGGCAGGCGCAACAATGCGATGCCGAACAAGACGGCAGAGAGGCTCTCGACCATCAGCTGCGTCACCGCCACATCCGGCGCGCCGAAGATCAGAAAGATCAGCGCGACCCCGATCCCGACCGTGCCGATCCCGGCGATATTGGCGATACGCGAATGCGGCGTCAGTGCAAGCGCCGCCCCGCCAAGCATGAAACCCGCGATCACCCAAAGCGGCAGCGGCGCGGTGAAGTCCACCGCCAGAGCCGGGCGCTTTGCGGCCAGCGTGACCCCAAGCACGAGGCCAAGCGTCAGAAAGCTCAGCGTGAGGTAGCGGCTCAGCCTGCCGGACTGGATCAGTCGGGTCAGGCAGGCTGCGAAACTGGCAAAGCCCACAAGCAACCGATCCCAGCAGCGGTCAGCAAAGGAAAGCCCGGTCCCGCGCGCCAGAAAACGCGGCGCGGCCAGGAACAGCACCCCCCCCAGCCCGAACGTCGCAAGGCTGAGCGCCAGCGGCAGATTGACCCCGGCCCAGAGATGCAGTTCCGCCGCCGGGGCCGCGCCAGATCCCATGACCGCCGCATCCAGCAGCGGCTGCAAGAGGCCCGGCATCAGCCCGAAGACGAGACCTGCCCCCCCAAGCACGACCGGCCCGGCCAGCATCTGCCAGCCTGCCTCATGCGGCACTCGCGGCAACGGCCCGGGCGCAGCCCCCCAGAAAGGGCGCAGCGCCACCACGCCCGCCACCGCAAAGATCAGCGCGTTCGAGGCCAGCAGCGGCAGAACGAGCCAGGGCGTGACCCCGGCATAAAGCAGCTCTTTCCCGATCCAGCCAAGGAAGGGCGGCAGGCCCGCCATCGAAACCGCAGCCAGAAGCGCCGAAACCGCGGTCAGCGGCATTGCCCGCCGCAAGCCGCGCAAGGCAGTCACATCGCGGCTGCCAGTGCCGTGATCCACCGCGCCCACCACCATGAACAGCGCCGCCTTGTATAGCGCATGCACGATAAGGAAGGTCAGCGCCGCCGTCAGGGCCACGCCCGTGCCCTGCGCCAGAAACAGCACCAGCACGCCCAGTGCCATCAGCGTCGTCCAGGCCAGCGCCAGTTTCAGATCACGCTGACGAATCGCCATGACCGAAGCAAAAAGCGCCGTCGCCCCGCCGGCCAGGGTCAGCGTGATTTCCCATGCGCCAGTGCCCGAAAGCACCGGATGCAGCCGCGCCAGCAAATAGACCCCCGCCTTCACCATGGTCGCGGAATGGAGATAGGCCGAAACCGGGGTCGGTGCCGCCATCGCATTGGGCAGCCAGAAATGGAACGGGATCTGCGCCGATTTGGTAAAGGCCCCCATGAGCACCAGCGTCAGGATCGCGCCGTAAAGCGGGCTCTGCTGCAATCCCCCGCCTTGCAGGATCTCCGCAAGATCATAGCTGCCGCCCGCAAAGCCGATCAGGATGAAGCCGGCCAGCAGCGCCAGCCCGCCACTTGCCGTGACCAGCATCGCCTGGAGCGCATTGCGGCGCGCCTTCGGATCGTCATGGTTGAAGCCGATCAGCAGGTAAGAGGTGAGCGAGGTCAGCTCCCAGAACACAAAAAGCGTGATCAGGTCGCGCGCCAGCACCAGCCCCAGCATCGAAAGCATGAAGAGAAACAGGAAAAGCACAAAGCGCCCGAATTGCGGGTGATCGCCCATATAGCCGGTGGCATAGACAAAGATCAGCCCGCCGATCCCCGTGATCAGCGCGGCAAAGATCAGCGCCAGAGGATCCAGCATGAAAGACAGACCGATCCCGAGCGAGGGCACCCAGGCCATATCGAACAGGACCGCGCCGGTGGCGATGACCGCTCCTGCCCGGGCAATGAGCGCCGCAAACAGCGCGAAAGCGACAGCTGCGGCCAGATAGCCCGCCGCGCGCGACAGGGAGAAACCGCTTTCGTCTTGCGCCATGGCCTCCCCTTTCGGCTGCGTCCTTCCGGTTGCTCAGTCGATACAGGCAGACAATCGAAGACAGAAATAGAAATCTGCGGCCACCCTTATAGTTCAGGACTATAAGAAAGGGGCGATATCAAAGCAAAATGCCCGCACCTTCCGGCGCGGGCATTTTTCTGATACAGGGTCGACCCGGCGAAACCGGGCGCTGCGACCAACCTCAGCGACGCAGGCCGAGACGTGCGATCAGCGAGCCGTAACGGGCTTCGTCTTTGGCTTTCAGATAGTCCAGCAGCTTGCGGCGCTGCGCGACCAGCATAAGCAGACCACGACGCGAGTGGTTGTCTTTCTTATGCGATTTGAAGTGCTCGGTCAGGGTCGCGATGCGCGAGGACAGGATAGCAACCTGTACTTCGGGCGAACCGGTATCACCGGCTTTGGTCGCGTATTCCTTGATCAGGCGGGCTTTTTCTTCGACGGTGATCGACATCGGATGCTCCTTTCGGTGTTGCGAGAGACGGCACAAGCCGGGATGTCGTCCAGCAGGGCCCTTAGACCCCGGCAGGGATAACCACTGCAGGGGATGCGCGCCTATACGGGGATTCGGCGCAAAAGGAAAGCCCCTGGCGCTGTCATCGGCAAGGTGTATCGGATCTGGTCTGATCCTGGCCCGCGCCGGACGAACCCTTCCGGTCAGAGCGAATCCGGAAACGGATCGCATCGGATTTTTCACAACTTAACCAAAACATCTCCTATGAGAATACACCTCTGCGTGGTATGAATTGATCAGGAAGTTTTCATATGTATCAGATGGTTAACGTGAGAAATGGTTAATGCCCCCATGGGGTCAGCCATGTGAGGTGAGACAATGCTCGGCCTTTTGGGATTATTGGGGGCGGTGTTCGCCGGGGCTTTGATCGAGGGCATTTCTGCCCGCAGCACCGACGAAGAGGATGTGTCCGACAACCAGGACAGCCAGGGCGACCCTCAGACCGGTCACGGCAATCTTCTCGATGATGCGGATGACGCCACCCAGAGCGACCCTTTCCACGGCCTGAATCCTTTCCGCACGGGCGGCACCCATGGCGGCGGCTGGACAGGAGGTATCCCTGCACCGGATGGCGGCAGCGCAACGGACGCCCCCACGGGTGTCGGTTCCGATGAAACCGGCACCGGCTTTGAAGATGGCCATATACCAGAGTATGACCGCCCTGTCGCTGATCCCCCGATCGCGGGCCCCTTGCCGGATAATGCTGGCGACACCGACGAAGACACGGGCCCGGGCACTCCGGACGGTTCCGGCACCGGGTCAGGCCCGGTCTCGCCACCGCCTGTGCCGGTCACCGGCACCTCCGGAGACGACCTGCTGGACGGCAGCGACAGTGATGACCTGATATTGGGCAATGATGGCAATGATCAGATCAATGCCCGCGATGGCGATGACACGGTCTATGGCGGCAATGGCAATGACATCGTCAATGCCGGGGCCGGCAATGATCTTGTCCTTGGCGGCGCCGGAAACGACCAGCTGCATGGTGATGCGGGCGATGATACGCTGGACGGCGGCGATGGCGATGACCAGCTGATGGGGCATGAAGGCGACGACCTGCTTCAGGGCGGCGCCGGTAATGACATGCTGCTGGGGGGCGAGGGCGCTGACAGCCTTTATGGCGAGGAGGGGGATGACTGGCTCTGGGGCGGTGAAGGCGACGATCAGATGGTCGGCGGTGCGGGCTCGGATACGCTGGATGGCGGCGCCGGTAATGATACGCTCTGGGGCGCCTTCCCTGAGGGTGACGATGGCGAAGTCGACTTCCTCAATGGTGGTGACGGCGATGATGTGATCCATCTTGGCGTGGGTGATTATGGCCATGGGGGCGCGGGCTCTGACAGCTTCGTCCTGACGCAATGGCTGGGTGAAGGCGGCTTCGCGACCATCACCGATTACGACCCGCAAGATGATGAGATCGTGCTGGTCTATGACCCGACCGCCCATGTCTCACCCGCAGTCTCGGTGACGCAAAGCGCGACCGGTGGTTCATCCCTGATCAGCATCGATGGCTTTGTCGTGGCCGAGGTGAATGGCCAGATCGACCCGTCCGAAATCAGGCTGCTCGCTGCCTGATCCGGCGCGGCGCTGCAGGAACCAGGGAGGCCAGAGGCAAAAAGTCAAAGGGCGGCCAGATCGGCCGCCCTCCTCAGTGTCGCAGCCGTGCCGCGAAAATCAGGGCCAGCACGTCAAAGATTGAACACGCGCGACGGGTGCAGTTCGCCGCCCATATAGCGGCCAAGCGCCAGCGCCTTGCCGTCAAAGCTCGCCCAGGCCTCATCGCCATAGTCGATATGGCCAAGCACCTGCCCCGGATTGCCGTTCTTCAGCCGCACCGCCCCTTCCGCCGTCGCCTTCAGCTCTGGCAGATCCGCCAGCGCGAGCTCGAGCGGCGCCAGCAGGGCATCGATCCCGTCCTGCCGCGCCAGCTCTTCGATCTGCGCCATCGTGACCCCTTCAGCCGCTTCGAACGGGCCCGACCATTCCCGCCTGAGCCAGGCCACATGACCCAGACAGCCAAGCGCCCGGCCAAGATCGCGTGCAATGGCGCGCACATAGCCGCCCTTGCCACAGACCATTTCCAGATCGGCGTGATCGGCATCGGGCCGCCCCAGCAGCACAAGACTGTCGACCCATAGTGGCCGCGCCGCGAGATCCATCTCGATCCCTTCGCGGGCAAGATCATAGGCCCGCTCGCCATCGACCTTGACCGCAGAAACCTGTGGCGGCACCTGAAGGATCTCGCCACGAAACGCGGCCAGCGCCGCCTCGATCTCATCATCCGCAGGCCGCAGGGGCGAGGTCGCGATCACCGCGCCACTTGCGTCATCGGTCGAGGTCGCAGCCCCGAACACCACCCGGAACCGGTAGCATTTCAGCGCATCTGCCACCACCGGCACGCATTTGGTGGCCTCGCCCAGAGCAACCGCCAGCACCCCCGTCGCATCCGGATCCAGCGTGCCCGCATGGCCCGCCTTTTGCGCCTGAAAGGCCCATTTCACCTTGTTCACCACATCGGTCGAGCCAATGCCCGCAGGCTTGTCGACAATCACCCAGCCGGAAACCGGGCGACCTTTGCGCGTTTTCGCCATTGATTAGTCCTGTGCCTGACCCGAATCGACGACGGTGCCGACAATCGGCCCCATCGCGAAACCGCCGTCATGGCGCCCCAGCTCGGGCGCGTAAAGCCGCGAAATATTGCCGTCGAAATAAAGCGCATCCGTCAGCCCGAGATGGTCGCGGAAAAACCGCGCGAACTGGTGGAAATTGACCGCGCGGTCGCTCATCACGAACACCGCCTTCGTCCCCGCCGCATCGACGCCGACACCATTGCGGATATAGGTCGAATCGCTGTTTTCCAGAAAGCGCGGATGCAGTTCACCCTTGATCACCAGCATCGGCCCGGACTGCGTCGCATAGCGGCAATTGCCCCGCAGAGGCTCGAACTGACGGCTGTCGCTGATGTTGAAACTGCCATCCGCCCAGCAAAACACCCCATTTGGCAGCAGGCCGAAATTCCCCGGCCCCTCGGCGGTGACGATGGCGTGTTTCTCTTCGCCGCCCTCGATATAAAGCCCGACGGGCGAGCGGTCGCGGTGATACATACCGGCATTCATCGCGAAACCAAGCGTCTTGCCCTCGGCCGCCAAAGCCTGGTCCACCGCGCGGAACGAGCCGAGATTACCCCTGGGGCCATCGAGAAACAGCCGCAGATCATCCGCCGCCGTCACTTCGCAAAGGCTGAAGGGCACGCCCTCGAACATATCCTGCCGGCAGGCCGAGGCCGATGCGGCACCCGCACCCGATATCAGCACCACCAGGGCTGCGAGGAGGCGGATCACGCCTCGTCCTCCCCGGCCCCTTCCTCATCTTTGCTCTCGATATCGCGCTGCACCCTCGGATCCGCGAAGAGCCGCCGCGTCTCGTCAAGCCGGTCATAGGTCTCGTCCGGGCGGAACCGCAGATCCGGCGCGTATTTCAGCGTCAGCCCGGCCGCGACCCGGTGGCGCAGCTCGCCCCGGTGCTTTGCCAGCAGCTTCACTGCCTCATCAACCGGCGCCGTGCCCAGCAGGGGCATGACATAAACCGTCGCCACCTTGAGATCGGTAGAAAGCGCGACTTCACCGACCGTGATCGGCATAGCATTCAGGTCCGGGTCGTGGATCTCGCCCCGGTTCAGAACATCGGAAAGGGTACGTCGGATCAGTTCGCCAACCCGCAGCTGACGCTGGGACGGCCCCTGACCGGAGGATGTGCGTTTTGTGGCCATGACCCGCATTTAAGCGCTTTCGGCCCGCCCCGCAACGGGCAGGGTTTCAACCAGGCGCTCTCGGCGTTAAACCACGGCAGGAAAGCGCTGGAGGAAGTCATGAGCGATCTGCCGGGTATTGTCGTCACAGGTGTGTCGGGCCGCATGGGGCAGATGCTGGTGAAGACCATTCAGGCCAGCGGCAAGGCGCGTCTTGTCGCCGGGGTGGAACGCGAAGGCAGCCCCTGGATCGGCCGCGATCTTGGCGAATGCATGGGCGGCCAGCCGAATGGCATCATTGTGACCGATGACCCGGTCGGAGCCTTCGCCAAAGCCCAGGGGGTGATTGATTTCACCTCGCCCGCGGCCACGGTGGAATTTGCCGGCCTCGCCGCCCAGGCCCGCGCGGTGCATGTGATCGGCACCACCGGCCTCAGCGATGCGGATATCGCGAAACTCGGCGCGGCAGCGCGCCATGCGGTGATCATCCGCGCCGGCAATATGAGCCTTGGCGTCAATCTTCTGACCGGACTTGCGCGCAAGGTCGCGGCGGCGCTGGATGAAGACTGGGATATCGAAGTGGTCGAAGCGCATCACCGCCACAAGGTCGACGCGCCGTCTGGCACGGCGCTGATGCTGGGCGAAGCCGCCGCAGAAGGGCGTGGCAAAAGCCTGGCCGAGCTGCGCACTCCCGCCCGCGAAGGCATTACCGGCGCGCGCAGCCGTGGCACGATCGGTTTTTCGGCGATCCGGGGCGGCGATGTCGTGGGCGAACATGATGTGATCTTTGCCGCCGACGGCGAACGCATCGTGCTGCGCCACCTTGCCACGGACCGCTCGATCTTCGCCCGGGGCGCCTTGCGCGCCGTCCTCTGGGGTCAGGGCAAAAAGCCCGGCCATTATGACATGGCGGATGTCCTCGGCCTCTGACGCAGGCGCAGCCATCTCGATCCGGAGGGACGGCCTGTTCCAGGCCTGAATATAGACGCGCGGTTCGCTTGCGCAGTCAGGCTCAGGCGCTCCGTCAGCCGTCAGCCCGTCAACAGGTGCTCCGTCGATCAGAAATCGACCGCGAGCCCCTTCTTCTCCCAATCGCCATAGCGCACCGGCTCCAGCCCGTCGCGTCCGCCATATTCCTTTGGCACCGCCTGATCGCCCAAAGCCCTGCGCCGCGCCTCGGCTTCGGCAAGCGCCCGCAGCGCCTCGGGCGGCAGATCGCGTTTTTCTTGCGGTTGGCAATCGGTCATGGCAGCGGTTCCTCTCCGGTCCTTGTCTGTGATACAGCGCCGGACGGCAGGTGCAAAGGGGCGCAGAATGGCTGAAGGTATAGCGGCACGGGCAGCGGCGGTGGCCGCACTGAATGCGGTCCTGGGCGAGGGCAGGATGCTCGCCGAGCTCTCCGAACCAGATCTCGCGCCGCAGGACCGCGCCCGTGCGGCTCGCCTGACAGAAGAAGTGCTGCGTAGGCTGGACCCCGCCGACCGCATCCTTGCGCCAAAGCTGCGCAAATCGCCGCCGCTCGCCCTGATGAATATTCTCCGGCTCGGGCTGGTGGAAATGGCACTGGGCGCCGCCCCCTATGGCGTGGTGAATGCCTGCGTCGCCATCGCGCAGCAGGACCGTAAAACCCGGCATAGGTCCGGCCTCGTCAATGCCGTGCTGCGCGGGATCGACCCGGCCGCCCTCGCAGAGCAGCCGGTGCAGAAACTGCCGCGCTGGCTGCGCCAGCCGCTGGTGCAGAAATGGGGCCGCGATGCGGTCCATCAGATGGAAACCGTGTTCGCTGCCCCACCGCCGCTTGATCTGACGCTGCGCCCGGAAGGCCCGCATCCCGAGGGCGAGATGATGCCGACCGGCAGTCTGCGCCTTTCGGATCCTGGCCGGATCACCGCCCTTCCCGGCTATGCCGAAGGCGGCTGGTGGGTGCAGGATATGGCCGCCGCAATACCGGCGCGGCTTTTGCAGGCGCAGGCCGGAGAGCGGGTACTTGATCTCTGCGCTGCGCCTGGCGGCAAGACGATGCAGCTGGCGGCCACCGGCGCCGAGGTCACTGCGCTTGATATTTCGGCGGCGCGGCTGCGGCGGGTTGAGGAAAACCTGGCACGCACCGGTCTGCAGGCGCAGCTGATCGCCGCCGACGCCCTGCATTGGGAGCCGGATGGCCTCTTTGACGCGATCCTGCTGGATGCGCCCTGTTCGGCCAGCGGCACCATCCGCCGTCATCCCGATCTGCCCTTCATCAAGGATGGCAGCGAGATCAGGGGCCTGGCCGAATTGCAATCGCAGCTGATCGACAGGGCGCTGTACTGGCTGAAACCTGGCGGGAGACTGGTATTCGCCACCTGCTCGCTCCTGCCGGAAGAGGGCGAGCTCCAGCTGGATGCCGCCCTGGCCCGGCATCCCGGGCTGAAAACCACCCGCCTTGAGCTTGACGGCATCAGTTCCGACTGGTGGACAGAGAGCGGCGGGCTGCGGTTGCGCCCGGATTACCTCGCGTCGCAGGGCGGTATGGACGGGTTTTTCATGATGCGCCTCCATCGTCCCTGAGGCGCCCCTGAGGGCCGCAAATTTCTTAAGTAAGAAATTTGGCCTGAATTTTTCTGAAAATTCCGCGCCCGCCGCTGGCGGGCGGTCAATCCAGCTCGCGGGCTTCCGACACAAGCATGACCGGAACACCGCCCCGCACCGGGAAGGCCAGTTTCGCTGATTTCGAAACCAGTTCCTGCTTCTCACTGTCCCAGATCAGCGCCCCATGCGTGACCGGGCAGATCAGGGCCTCGAGCATCCGCCGGTCGAAAGCGTTCGGTTTCTGGTCTTCATTGCCGGTCTCGCTCATTGCAGCACCTCATCGCCATTGCCGCCCCTGAGGGCGAATTCCACCAAAGTCACCAATGTCTCACGCCGTGTTGCAAGATCCGGGGTTTCCAGCAGGGCCTGGCGATCCTCGGGCGACAGCGGAACCAGCATGGAGAGGGAGTTGATGAGAATTTCATCCGGAGCTGCCTCCAGCCCCTTCCAGTCAGCGCTCAGATCCCGGCCCGCCAGATAGCGCGAGATCAGCGAGAACAGCGCCGGCCGGTCGAGGCCTCTATCCTCTTCGGGACCGCCCAGATCACGCTCAAAGGGTGACCAGTCCACATTGAAACGGCGATAGGGGGTAAAGCCCTCTACCTCGTCGCCCATGCGGAACCGCGCGAGACCCGCAAGCGTGATCATATAGCGGCGGTCATCGGTTTCACCAAGTTGCACCAGACGACCGGCGCAGCCGATGGTCGAAAGCCGGTCCTCGCCCAGCGGGCAGACCATACCGATCAGCCGGTGCGGATGTTTCAGGCAATCGTCGATCATCGCGAGATAACGCGGCTCGAATATATGCAAAGGCAGCCGCGCCCGGGGCAAGAGCAATGCACCGGGCAACGGGAAGACCGGGAGCGTCCCCGGCAGATCTGCCAGCGAGGGCCGCAGCGGAAACATCTCAGGCAAAGATCATCGAAGAGAGCTTACGGCGCCCTTTCAGCACAATCGGGTCCTGTGGCTTCAGCGCGTCGAAAATGGTGAAGAGCTGCGCGCGGGCAGCGCCGTCATTCCATTCGCGGTCGCGCCGGAACAATTCCAGCAACTGGTCCACCGCCTCATCGATCTTTCCGCTGGCATTGAGTGCCACGGCAAGATCAAACCGCGCCTGGTGATTGGCCGGGTCCGCGTCGACGGCGGCCTGCAGCTCGGCCTCGGGGCCGGCATTGGCGGCCTGCCGCGCCAGTTCCAGCTGCGCGCGGGCGGCCTCGACCTCCTGCGCGCCGGCAATTGCGGCCGGAACCGTCTGCAAAAGTGCCTCGGCGGCGTCAAAATCGCCGGCGCCGATATGGCTGCGGGCGAGGCCACCAAAAGCGGCCGCATTTTCAGGTTCTTCACCAAGGATGGCCGCGAATGTCTCGACCGCATCGGCATAGTCGCCGTTTGTCAGCATCTCTTCGGCGGCCGCCAACGCATCGCCCAGGCCCCCGTCATCACCGCCAAGCGCCACCAGTTTCTCGACGAATTTTTTGATTTCCGACCCGGGAAGCGCGCCCTGGAAGCCATCAACCGGCTGGCCCTGCCAGAAGGCATAGACCGTCGGGATCGACTGCACGCGCAGCTGACCGGCGACCATCTGGTTCTGATCCACATCGATCTTGACCAGCCGCACTTTGCCTTTCGTCGCCGTGACCGCAGCCTCCAGCGCCGGCCCGAGCTGCTTGCACGGCCCGCACCAGGTCGCCCAGAAATCAACGATCACCGGCACCTCGCGCGAGGCATCGATCACATCGGCCATGAATGTCGCATCAGATCCGTCTTTGATCAGATCGCCAGGCTGGCTGGCGGCGGGCTTTTGTGTCTCATCAAGACCGAGCATGCTGTCCTCACTTTCGCGGCTTTGCCCCTATATGCGCGCTGATGTCGCAGTCGCCAAGGGGGCGCGCGCCCCTTCCTGCCTGATCGCTTCCCCGATCAGGCGAGCGCGGCACATTCCCCATGTTGCGGGCAACTGGTCAGATGGTCATTCACCATCCCCGCCGCCTGCATGAAGGCATAGGTGATCGCCGGGCCGCAGAAATTGAAACCCCGTTTTTTCAGGGCTTTGGACATGGCGGTGCTCTCAGGTGTGGACGCTACGGCCTCTGCCATCGACCCGAGCCGGTTCTGCAACACCCCGCCGCCGGTGAAAGACCAGATCCAGGGCGAGAACCCCTCGGCTGCCTCGATCTCGAGAAAGGCGCGGGCCGAGCGGATTGTGCTCTCGATCTTGCCCCGATGGCGCACGATGCCGGGGTCAAGAAGCAGGCGTTCCACCTCGGCCGCGCCCCAGGAGGCGATGGTCTCCGGCTGAAAGCCCTGAAAGGCTGCGCGGAAATTCTCCCTTTTTTTCAATATCGTGTACCAGGAGAGCCCGGCCTGGAAGCCTTCGAGGATCAGCATTTCCCACAGCACGCGCGGGTCGCGCTCAGGCCGGCCCCATTCCTCATCGTGATAGGCGACATAAAGCGGGTCTGTGCCGCACCAGGGACAGCGTTGCGTGGAATCGGCAGTCATATTGGCCTCCCGGAATAGGCAAAATTTGAAACAAACGCAGAACGTTCAGCCTCGGTTTACCTATCTTCGCGCAGAGTGTCACCCGAACAATAAGGACAGCGGGGATGAGCTTCGAACAGGCGCGGCGCAAGAAAGTCGATCTCGAAGGCCAGGAAGCCTCTCCTTTTGCCATCGCGGTTTCCTCGGCAGAACGCGCGGTGCTGCACATGGTGCGCGAGGCGTTGCAGCACAAGCGGATGCGCCTGGCCTTCCAGCCCGCCGTTTATGCCGCCGCCCCTGATATTATCGGCTTTTATGAAGGCTATATCCGGCTGCTGGATGAAAAGCAGATGACGATTCCCGCGCGCGACTTCATGTCGGTTGCCGAAACCCGCGAGCTTGGGCGCGAAATCGACGTGGCGGCGTTGCGGCTGGGGCTGATGACGCTGCGGCGCAATCCCGGGGTACGAATCGCGGTCAATATGTCGGCGAGATCGGTGGGCTATAAACCCTGGACGCAGCTTTTGCGCCGCGTGCTGGGCGAAAACCCCGGCATCGGCAAAGGGCTGATCTTAGAAATCAGCGAGGCCTCGGCGATGCAGATGCCCGATGTGCTGATCCCCTTCATGGACGAGTTGCGGGGATATGGCATCACCTTCACCCTGGATGATTTCGGCGACAGCGTCACCTCGCTGAGCCTGCTTCATGAATTCGGCTTCGACATCGCCAAGCTAGACGGCCGCTTTATCCGCAACTGCAACAGGGATCCGGAAAACCAGCCGATCCTGCGCGCAGCCATCGCCATGGCGCAGGAATTTGGCATGTTCTTGGTGGCCGAAGCGGTCGAAAGCAACGAAGAAGCGAACTGGCTGCGGGAGCAGGGCGTCGGCTGTCTGCAGGGCTATCTGTTCGGCCGGCCGGAACTCGATCCCGATTTCAGCCTGTATCTCCGCGCCAGGCATGCGGCGGCAACCGCAGGCTGAGGTCAAAAACTGTCGCGCAATATTCTTGCGTATTTCTTCTGATTGTGTCCCTCTTCGCCAAAGAAGACCCTGCGGGCCACCCGATCCGCTCGCGGATCTCTGCCCGACGTTACTGCCTGAGGAGAGGCTTCAGATGACCAATATCGTAATCGTTTCGGCCGCACGGACCGCCGTGGGCTCGTTCAATGGGGCTTTCGCCAATACGCCGGCGCATGAACTGGGAGCGAGTGTGATCGAGGCCGTTATCGCCCGGGCCGGGATCGATAAGTCCGACATCGATGAGACCATTCTGGGCCAGGTGCTCACCGCAGGTCAGGGCCAGAACCCTGCCCGTCAGGCGCATATCCTCGCCGGCCTTCGCAAGGAAAGCCCGGCCTGGTCGATCAACCAGGTCTGCGGCTCGGGCCTGCGCACGGTCGCGCTCGGCGCCCAGCAGATCCAGACCGGCGCGGCCGGAATCGTCATCGCCGGTGGTCAGGAAAGCATGAGTCTCTCGCCCCATGTCGCGCATCTGCGCGCCGGCACCAAAATGGGCGACATGAAGATGATCGACTCGATGATCAAAGACGGCCTCTGGGATGCGTTTAACAACTATCACATGGGCCAGACCGCCGAGAATGTAGCTGCCCAGTGGCAGATCTCGCGCGAACAGCAGGATGAATTCGCTGTCGCCAGCCAGAACAAGGCCGAAGCTGCGCAGAAAGCCGGCAAGTTCAAAGACGAGATCGCGCCCTTCACGGTGAAGACCCGCAAAGGCGATATTCTGGTCGACAGCGACGAATATATCCGTCACGGCGCCACGATCGAGGCGATGCAAAAGCTGAAACCCGCCTTCACCAAAGACGGAACCGTGACCGCCGCCAATGCGTCCGGCCTCAATGACGGCGCGGCCGCCGTATTGCTGATGACCGAAGAGGAAGCCGCGAAGCGCGGGCTGAAAGTTCTCGCCCGGATTGCCTCTCATGCGACGGCTGGTCTTGATCCGTCGATCATGGGTGTCGGCCCGATCTATGCGTCGCGCAAAGCGCTGGACAAGGCCGGCTGGAAGGCCGCTGACCTTGACCTCGTTGAGGCGAACGAGGCCTTTGCCGCTCAGGCCTGCGCCGTGAATAAGGACATGGGCTGGGATCCGGCAAAGGTGAACGTCAACGGGGGCGCGATTGCTATCGGTCACCCGATCGGCGCTTCGGGCGCGCGGATCCTCAATACGCTGATCTTCGAGATGAACCGGTCGGGTGCGAAGAAAGGCCTCGCCACGCTTTGCATCGGCGGCGGCATGGGTGTCGCGATGTGCCTTGAGCGCGAGTGACATCAAATATTTGTAATATAAAACTAAATTCAGGGGCACCGGCGCGATCCGGTGCCCTTTTCCATAGCAGGGCTGCCTTAGAAACATACAACCATGATGAAACTATGATGCGCAGGAAAAATAATAATTGAAACAATGTTGCGCACCCGCTGAACTGCCGTTAGCTTCACGGGAACAGCTTATCTGAGGAGGAATCATGTCCAGAGTTGCACTCGTCACCGGCGGTTCTCGCGGCATCGGCGCGGCTATTTCAATCGCGCTGAAAGCGGCCGGCTATAAGGTTGCCGCAAATTATGCCGGCAATGACGATGCGGCCAGGGCCTTTACCGCGGAAACCGGCATTCCGGCCTATAAATGGTCAGTTGCCGATTATGATGCCTGCGTTGAAGGCATCAAAAAGGTCGAGGCCGATCTGGGACCGGTCGATGTGCTGGTGAACAATGCCGGCATCACCCGCGATGCCATGTTCCACAAAATGACCCCCGGCCAGTGGAAAGAAGTCATCGACACCAATCTGACCGGCCTGTTCAATATGACCCACCCGCTCTGGTCGGGTATGCGGGATCGCAAATTCGGCCGCGTGATCAATATTTCTTCGATCAACGGGCAAAAAGGTCAGGCAGGCCAGGCGAATTACTCGGCGGCGAAATCCGGAGATCTCGGCTTTACCAAGTCTCTGGCCCAGGAGGGGGCGCGGGCCGGCATCACGGTAAATGCGATCTGCCCAGGCTATATTGGCACCGAAATGGTGCGTGCCATCGACGAGAAAGTCCTCGCCGAACGCATCATCCCGCAAATCCCGGTCGGCCGCCTCGGCGAGCCGGAAGAGATCGCGCGCTGCGTGGCCTTCCTCGCCTCGGATGATGCCGGGTTCATCACCGGGTCGACCATCTCTGCAAACGGGGGCCAGTTCGTCGTCTGACGGATCCCGGCACGCCACAGGAAAGGCCCGCCCCGGCGGGTCTTTCTCTTTATGCGGTGCCGGATTACAAGGGCGCCGGAGTTTTTACAGAAAACTCCGGGCCGTTTCCTTACTTAAGGAAACGCGGGCAGGAGAGCTGAAATGTCGCAAAACAAGGCTACGGCCATCGGATTCAGCGCAGTCCTGATGTGGGCCTTGCTGGCCCTTCTGACCATCGGATCAGATCCCGTACCGCCCTTCCTGCTCAACGCGATCTGTTTTGCCATTGGCGGTGGCATCGGGCTGGTCTGGACGGCGCGAAACGGGTTCCATCTGTTGAAGACCGTCTCCTGGAAAGTCTATGCTTTTGGAACGATTGGTCTTTTCGGATATCATTTTCTTTACTTCACCGCTTTCCGCGTGTCACCCACCGCAGAAACCGGGCTGATCGCCTATCTCTGGCCGCTGTTCCTCGTTCTTTTTTCCGGCCTTTTGCCGGGAGAGAAACTGCGCATGCCGCAACTGCTCGGGGCAGCTGTCGCCTTTACGGGTGCTGCGCTGATCATCCTTGGCGGCGGCAAAGAAAGCGGTTTCAACACGACCGGCATGATCCTGGCCTTTGGCTGCGCCCTCACCTGGTCGGCCTATTCGGTCATCTCGCGCCGTCTCGGCAATGTGCCGACAGAAAGCGTCACCATCTTCTGTCTCGCCTCCGCGGCCTTGTCGCTGGTCGCACATCTGGCGCTGGAGGAGACCCTCTGGCCCACCGGCACTGCCGGCTGGCTCTCGGTGCTTCTGCTTGGGATTGGCCCGGTGGGCGCGGCGTTCTTCACCTGGGATATCGGCATGAAAAGAGGCGACATCCAGCTGCTGGGTGTCGCCTCTTATGCTGCCCCTTTGCTGTCGACGCTTGCCCTGATCATCGCGGGCAAAGCCGAAGCCAGCTGGGCGATTCTTGCGGCGGCGATCCTGATCACCGGTGGTGCGCTGATCGCCTCACGCAAGGCGTCCTGATCCACCTGCTCCCGGGCTTTTCCGGGCGGGCCTCAGGAGAATTCACTCAGTGGGATGCGCTGAGGCGGCCAATTTCCTCTTTCAGCCGGAGCTTCTGGCGCTTCCATTCTGCGATCTGGGTTGCATCCGTCGCGGGGCTGCGTTGCCCTTTCTCGACTTTATCAGAGAGCACCTCGTGCTTCTTGCGAAGTTCTGCCAGATGCGAAGAAATGGTCATTTCGTCCTCCTGTATGGTTCGCGTAAGGAGGATTGCAGCACGGAACGCGAGTCGTGTCATCTCTCTTTCATTTGATCGCAACAAATACTGCCGGTAATTCTCTTTTAATCAGCCGAAACGCGCCGGCAGGGCTGCACCGTCACGCAAAATTGCATTTGCTTCTGCAGTATAGCTTTCGCGGTCGCCGTCATGCGCCAGGCCTTCATGGATCACCAGCGGCGGGAACAGACGAAAGGCAGCACGCCCCCCTTTCTTTGCCCGCAAAATCACCCGGAGCGCTTCCCGCCCCTCACGTGCCGCCAGCGGCAGGATCGAGGCCGAGCCGAGCTTGGGCGCAAGTGCCGCCAGAAGTTCGGGCACCGAATCCGCGCCTGCGATCAGTGTCAGCCAGCCGCCGGGCGCGAGGCGCCGCGTGGCCGCCGCGACCCATTCCGACACCGGCAGGACCACCTGCATCGCTTTCGCCCGGATATCCACCGGCGAGGCGCTGCCCCCGGCCGGATACCAGGGCGGATTGGCAACCACATGATCGAAATCATGGCGCAGGGCCAGGGGCATCCGGCTCAGATCGCCCTCATGCACCTCCATCGCGATGCCATTGCGCTCTGCATTCCTGCGCGCAAGGGCGGCGTAAAGCGGCTGCACTTCCAGCCCCGCGAGCCGCAGACCCGGCACCCTGGCGGCAAGACACAGCGAGACCGCCCCTGCCCCGCAGCCCAGATCCAGCACCTGCTGGCCCGGCTTCGCGCCACAGGCCGCCGCAAGCAGCACCGCATCCGTCGCCGCCCGGTATCCCCTGAGCGGCTGCCAGAGCCTGAGCCTGCCGCACAGGAATTTGTCATCCGACAAATCCCCATCGGCAAACTGCTCCGTGCTCATGGCGAAACCTCCAGGCCGTTATCCGTCACAATCGCCCGCGCCATAAAGAGGTCGCGGTCTGCAACCATCAGGCGGCGCGGCAAAATTCCGAGTGAACCATCGAGTACACTCATGTGGACGTCCAGGTCGAAGGCTGTTATTCCCTCGCCCTCAAGAAGGGCCGTCGCAAAGGCGATCACCGTCGGGTCGGTCGTGCGCAAAAGCTCTTTCATAGGTTTTGGGTAGCCGCAGCGGGCCGTCAGGGCAAGAGGCGCCTGCCCGCCAGGAGTTGACCTGAGTGTTTGGGGATGAAGATGGACGGCAGTGACAACGCGCATCGCGGTCCGCAGGATCGGCTGGCGGAGGCTCTGGCCCCGGATATGGCCGCCGTCAACGCGATCATCCGTGCGCGGATGGCCAGTGAACATGCGCCCCGCATCCCCGAAGTCACCGCCCATCTGATCGAGGCCGGCGGCAAACGGATCCGCCCTATGCTGGTGCTCGCCGCGGCGCATATCTGCGGCTATCCGGCCAGAAATCCTGGCGGTGAAGACCACCAGAAGCTCGCCGCCACGGTTGAATTCATCCATACCGCCACGCTTTTGCATGATGATGTCGTCGATGAAAGCGCGCAGCGCCGCGGCCGGCCGACCGCCAATCTGTTATGGGACAACAAGTCCTCGGTGCTGGTCGGTGACTATCTTTTCGCCCGCGCCTTCCAGCTGATGGTCGAACCGGGCAGCCTGCGCGTGCTCGACATTCTCGCCAATGCCTCGGCGACGATTGCCGAAGGCGAGGTGCTGCAACTCACCGCCGCCCGGGATCTGGCCACCACAGAGGACACCTATATCCGGGTGGTGCGCGGCAAGACGGCAGCATTGTTTTCAGCGGCAACGGAATCCGGCGCCGAGATTGCCGGGGCGACGCCCGATCAGGTCAGGGCGCTCTATACTTATGGCGACGCGCTTGGCATCGCCTTCCAGATTGCCGATGACCTGCTGGATTACGGTGGCACCTCGGCCGTGATCGGCAAGAACACCGGCGATGATTTCCGCGAACGCAAGCTGACCCTGCCGCTGATCAAGGCGGTCGCCAAAGCCGATACGGAAGAACAGGCCTTCTGGACCCGCGTCATCGCCAAAGGCGATCAGCATGAGGGCGATCTGGAGCTTGCGCTTTCGCTGATGGAACGCCACGGCGCCCTGACCGCCGCCCGCGCCGATGCGCTCGCCTGGGCCGCGACCGCGCGCGCCGCGCTGGCGCCGCTCCCCGATCATCCGCTCAAGGCGATCCTGGGCGATCTTGCGGATTTCGTGGTTTCGCGCATCGCGTAACCGCGGCCACCGCCGGTACAGCTGACTTTCTTTCCGCGAGCGCCTGTGCTTTCCTTGCGGGAAGGAAGGGGTGTTGCTTGCCTGATCTTCATGCCGACCTGACCGAGGCGCTTTATTCAATTCTGCTCGGGGAAGCGGACTGGTCGCGGTTTCTGAGCCTGTTGGCATCCGATCGCATAAATGGCGGCGCGCTGTTCCTGCTGCAAAATGACCATATGAGTGGCGGTGTCGGACGGCTGGAACTGACCTCAGGCATCGGTGCAAAGCAAATCTCGGATTACGCCGCATATTACTGCCAGCATAACCCCTGGCTGCCCGATCACATCCTGCGCCTCTCCAATGATGTGATCGTCGATCATGAGGTGACCTCGCGCGACGCGCTGAAGCGAACCGAGTTTTACAGCGATTTCCTGCGCCCCGCCGGATTTATCGGCTCGGCCGGCGTGACTCTCGGGCGTCGGGGCGGCGAACATATGCTGCTGACCATGATTTTCGGCGACAGTGATCCTGAAATCGCCACGATGATGGGCCATCGGCTTGAGGCCCTGAGGCCGCATCTTCAGCGGGTGATGCGCCATTTCTCTAATCCTGGCAGAGAGGCCATGGCCGGCAATTTCGCCGCCGAGGCGCTTGGCGTGCTCGGCACCGGGCTTTGCGTGATCGGCGATGATCTGAAACCGGTATCGATTTCGCCGGCGGCTGAAGAGGCGGCACGGCGCGCGGATCTCTTTTCCCTGACCCCGACTGGCCGCATTCACCTTGCAGATGAGGCCGCGCGTCAGTTTCTGGGGCAAATCCTGGCGCGGGGCTATGACGGGCCCACAGAGCATGTCTGGCATCAGAATGGCTACCGACTGACCCTGTTCCGTGCCGCCCGCGCGCCGATATCCGAATTCCTGTGTGGTCCGGCCGGCGGATTGATCATCGAAGAGGCTCAGCTGAGGTCCGAACCGCTGCGAATTGCGCATTTCCAGCAGCGCTATGCCCTGAGTGCGGCCGAAACACGGGTGCTGACGGCGATCACGCAGGGGCTCTCGATCCGGGCAATCGCCGACGCCCACAGCCGCTCGGTCGAAACGATCCGCAGCCAGGTGAAGAGCCTGCTTCACAAGACGGGTTCCGAAAGCCAGCTGGCCCTGATGCGGCGCCTGAGCGGGCGAGGCTGAACACTCTCCCTGATCCACTCCTGAACGTGGCCCTGATGCCTGTCCGTATCAGGGCTGAAATCCGGGGGAGGTCACGTTCTGACGGCGCCTCCCCCGGCGAATACGAATGAAAGGGCTTGCTTCAATAGACCATGGATACCCGCGACTTCCGGGGCGACCCATCACCCGGCAGGGTGAAAATGCAGCAGTAATTGTAACGAAGCGCGATCCGCACCTACACCAGTGTTCCCGCCCCTGCTGTCCCCGGGGCCACCGCAACCGACTTGACCACCGCGAAGACCCGCATCCCCGGTTCAAGTTCGAGCAGCCTGGCCGAACGCAGGGTAATCTGCGCCAGCAGCGCCGCCTCACCCACCGAAAGACGCACCAGCACCTCGCCGTCTTTCTCCGAGATTTCCTGCACCGTGCCGTCAAGAATATTCAGTGCCGAAATCGCTTCCGGCTGCTGTCGCGCCAGCATGACATCGCGCGCAAGGATCCGCAGGCGCAGCGTCGTCCCCTCGGCCACGCCCGGCAAAGACAGCCAGAGCGCGCCGCCACCGGTCTCAAGCCGCGTCAGCCCATCGGCATCGGTCGCGCCGACGCGCAGCTTCAGAACCGCGCCCGCCTCGCGCGGTCCAAAGCCGCGCGCGGAAACCGGGTCGGCCAGCACCTCGGCCGCAGGGCCGGCACGGCTCACCTGCCCGGCCTCAAGCATCACCACCGTCGTCGCCAGCCGCGCCACTTCGGCGGGTGAATGGCTGACATAAAGGATCGGCAGCGCCACTGTGTCCCGCAGCCGTTCCAGATAGGGCAGGATTTCGGATTTCCGCGCCTCGTCCAGCGCAGCAAGCGGCTCGTCCATCAACAAAAGATCGGGGTCAGACAAAAGCGCCCGGCCAAGCGCCACCCGGCTTTTCTCGCCGCCAGACAGGCGACCGGGGCGGCGGTCCAGCAAGGGGGCGATGCCCAGCAGGTCGACCACCTGATCAAAGGCAGCACCCGCACGGCCCTTTGGCGCGAACCAGCGGCCATAAAGCAGGTTCTGACGCACCGTCAGATGCGGGAAAAGACGTGCGTCCTGAAAGACATAGCCGATACGGCGTTTATACGGCGGCAGGAAGTTTGCGCGCGCGGTATCAAGCAAAACGCGGTCGCCAAGCGTGATCCGGCCCTGATCGGGACGCAAGAGCCCGGCCACCGCATTGACCACCGTGGTCTTGCCCGACCCCGAGCGGCCAAAGAGCGCCGTCACCCCCTGGGGCGCGTCGAACCGTACATCCAGCGTGATGCCGGGAAAACGGTGCTGCAGGGAAACCGACAGCGTCATTGCCCTGAAATCCTGCGCGCAACCACCCGCGAGACCCATTCCGACAGCAGGAGCGCCGCCATGGCGATGGCGATGGCGACCCAGACGAGGCGCGCAGCCTGTGCCTCGCCGCCCGGCACCTGCATGAAACTGTAGATTGCCGATGGCAGGGTGCGGGTCTGGCCGGGGATGTTCGAGACGAAGGTAATCGTGGCGCCGAATTCCCCCATCGCTTTGGCGAAGGCAAGGATGCAGCCCGCGATCACGCCTGGCAGGATCATCGGCAGCGTCACCGTCAGCCAGACCCAGGGTTTTGATGCCCCCAGCGTGGCGCTCGCCTGTTCCAGTTTCGGATCCACCGCCTCGATAGCAAGCCGCATGGCGCGCACCATCAGCGGAAAGGCCATGACGGCTGCGGCCATCGCGGCCCCGGTCCAGCGAAAGGCAAAGACGATCCCGAACCACTGGTCGAGATATTGCCCCACCGTGCCTTTGCGCCCGAAAGTGATCAGCAGCAGATAGCCGGTGACGACCGGTGGCAGGATCAGCGGCAGATGCACGATGCCATTGAGCACCTGTTTGCCGGGAAACTCCCACCGGGCAAGGGCATGGGCGATGAAAAGGCCGAAAGGCAGGCTGACCAGCACCGCCCAGAACGACACCCGCAGCGAAAGCATCACCGCGTTCCATTCGTCAGGAGACAGCCAGTCCGTCACGCCTCTCAGGCCCTTTCAACAGTCTCAGTTCAGGATCGAAAAGCCTTCTGCGGCGAAGATCCTGTGGGCCTCATCCCCCGAAAGCGCCTCGTAAAAGGCGCGGTCCGCCGCATCTGCCGCGCCGGTCAGCAGGGCGGCAGGGTAGACGATCGGTTTGTGGCTGTCAGCGGGGAAGGTGCCGACCACGGTGACATTATCCTCGGCCACGGCGTCGGTCGCATAGACGATGCCGTAAGGCGCCTCGCCCTGGGCTACCAGCGCCAGCGTCGCGCGGACATTGTCGGCCTGAGCGACCGATCCCTCAACCGCACCCCATTGACCCAGATGTTCCAGCGCAGCCTTGCCATACTGGCCGGCGGGCACGGAATCGATCAAGGCCATGGCAAGCTTCTCATCGCCCAAAAGCGCCTTCAGATCAAAGCCCTCGCCAATCTCGACCGGTGCGGCATCCTTGCCATGTGCGACCAGGACCAGCGTATTGCCCAAAAGATCTTCACGCGCGCCTTCGACAACCAGACCGGCCTTTTCGACCTCATCCATCCAGTTGACGGCGGCCGAGATAAAGATGTCGGCGGGCGCACCCTCGATGATCTGTTTCGCCAGCGCATTCGAGCCGGCATAGGAAATCACCACCGTATTGCCGGTTTCCTCCTGGAACTTCGCCGCAACCTCATCCAGCGCGTTCTTCATCGATGCGGCGGCAAAGACCACGACCTCTTCGGCCTGGGCCATGGCGGGCAGCGCAAGGCTGAAAGCGGTCGCAAACAGTGCAGCGCGGCGGGCGAATTTACGGCTGGCGAAAGACATGGGATTCCTCCGGTTCGATATATCTTTACGGATATAAAGACCGCCAGGACGAACAGGTGCAAGGGTTATTTCCCGACCACCACAACGCCCATAGCCGCAGATCAGGGCTGAGTCGGGGCCAGCATTGTCTCGAGCACCGCGATCTCTTCGGCGCCTGCCTCGCGCGATTTGCGCTCGATCTCGCGGAAAAGCGCCAGCACCTGTTCACCCTCGGGCGTCAGATGCGCGCCGCCCCCGCCCGAGCCGCCGCGCGCGCTGGCGACGAGCGGGCTGGCAAAGGCCGCGTTCAGCTCTTCCACCAGCATCCAGGCGCGTTTGTAACTCATCCCCATGGCACGACCGGCCGCCGAGATGGAGCCGGTCTCGCGGATATGTTCCAGCAATTCGGCCTTGCCGGGGCCGACCATCGCATTGTCAAAGTAAAGGCGCAGGAAAAAGCGTTTCATCACACCAGTTTCCCCCTCCTGCGCCCGGCTGGCAAGAGGTCTAGCTGAGATAATGCTCGACCGGACCCAGCGGTTTCGGCGGCTCTTCCCCCAGATGCGGCGCAAGGCTGATCTCGCAGGCGCGGCAGATCGCATCCAGCGCGAGGCCATTGGGGCTGGTGCCGAAGGGATGGCTCAGCTCCTCGGTCACTTCCGCCAGACCAAGGAACATATAGGCCACGATGGCGGTGAACAAAGGCGAAAGCCAGCCGGTGGTTTCCGCCAGTGCCAGTGGCAGCAGCAGGCAATATAGCCAGGTCGTGCGGTAGATCAGCAGCGAATAGACATAGGGCAACGGGCTGTTGGCGATGCGCTCGGCCCCCGCCTGAAGCAGGGCGAGATTGGCCATGCGGGTGGTCAGCGCGCGTGCGCCAAAGCCGTCGATCTCGCCCGACCGGCAGCCCGCGCTCAGCTCCTCGGTAATCGCATCCAGGGCAGCACAGGGCGGATGGGGTGCCGCGCGGAACTGCGCCCCGGGCCCGGTCTCGGGCGGCACCAGCTTGCGCAGGTTGATCCGGTGGGCATGGATGAATTCCAGCGACAGCCGCAGCATCCGCTCGCGCCGCTGCGGGTCAGGCACGAAAGTTCCGACCTCCCGGGCATAGCTGCGCAGATCGGCCAGCAGCCCGCCCCAGAGCTTTCTCGCCTCCCACCAGCGATCATAGGCGGCGGCATTGCGAAACCCGAGGAAAAGCGACAGCCCGATCCCGAACACCGTATAGGCAGCGGCATTCAGATGCGGCACCCAGGGCGTCAGATGATCCAGCAGGACCACCACAAGCGCGAAACAGGCAACGAAGAGCACCGGCGACGCGACCTGGAAGATGATCGAGCCGCGCGTGGCGGTCAGCAGTTGCAGCGGGGTGGGTTTGTCACGGACGATCATCCTGGACCACGACCTTTTCAAATTGGCGATGCGGCACTCGTTGCACAGGCTCGTGACGGCACCACAAGATTTCTTGCCCCCGAAAGCAGAACATGCGTTACTCTGTCGCATCCGGAGTGATGCAGTTCTGCGGGCAATGCCCATATAGCTGGCAGCGGCAGATCGGCGTCACCAACCGGCGACCTAGCAGCCCTGGCTCAGAGAGTAGCAGAAAAGCCGGGCGCCGGGGGAAAGAACTGCTGTTTCCAAGATGCAATTCCGGCCGGGATCCGGGTCCCGGACGGCGGAGGGGGGAAGGCCGATCCATGCCAGGCAATATCACCACCAGCCGCACCATCCGCGACCATGTGGCCCATGTTTCCGCCGCGCTGGAAACGGGTCAGGCAGCGCGGTCTTCGATTGTCGCCTCCTGGGCGCGTTCGGCCCGCCACGGGCTGGCACCATCGGCCCTTGCGCCACGTGATCAGCGGCTGGACGGGATGGGCCTGACCCGGCTGCGCGAGAGGATGGAGCCGGTGACCCGCGCCGCCCGCCCGACACTGGAGCGGCTGTTTCAGGTGGTCGGCGGTTTTGGCGCCAGCGTGATCCTCGCAAGCGAGGACGGCATTCCCTTTGAACGCCTGGTGAAGCAATCGGAAGACCGCGATTTCCAGGATGCCGGCCTCAGCGCCGGCTCGGACTGGAGCGAAGCGGCGGCCGGCACCAATGGGATCGGCACCTGCCTTGCCGAAGGGCGACCGGTGGTGATCCATCGTGACCAGCATTACCTTGCCGCAAATACCGCGCTGACCTGCGCTTCGGCGCCGATCTGGGATCCTTCGGGAGATCTGGTGGCGGTGCTGGATGTCTCGACCGTGCGCGCCGATATTGCCGAAGGGTTTTCAGGCCTTTTGAGCCATTCGGTGCATGAGGCCGCGCGCCGGATCGAGGCCGATCTTTTCCAGGCGCGCTACAGCGGCGCGCGGATGGTGCTGGTTCCCGGTGCGGATCGCGGCACCGGCGCGCTTCTGGCGGTCGATGCCGATGAACTGGTGATCGGTGCCACGCGCATGGCGCGCCAGCATCTGGGCCTGACCGGTGACCTGGCCAGAAACCCGGTTCCTGCCGCCGATCTGCTGGGCGTCAGCAGCCATCTGCGCCCCGAGGATGGCGAGCGCGCGGTGATCCACCGCGCCATCGCGCGCACCGGCGGCAATATCTCGGCCGCGGCACGGGCGCTTGGGATCAGCCGCGCGACCCTGCATCGCAAAATGGGCCGACCCGACTGAGTGCGGCCCGGCTGACTGCTGCCAGACGGACCGCCGCACTCCCATCGCACTCACGGGCAGTCGGCAGGACAGACTGTCTCAGAACTGCGACAGCTTTCGCAGTTGCGGCATATTCCCGGGGGTGACCCGCGCGAAATCAGACGCCAGCTTGGTGTCATCAGCCGCAAGGGAGAGCGGCCAATGGAGGAGCTACCATGACCAAGCACGAAGAATTCGGCCTGAGCACTGCGCCCTATAAAACCCGCTATGAAAACTTCATCGGTGGCCAGTGGGTCGCGCCGAAAGCCGGGCGCTATATGGAGAATGTCTCGCCGGTAACCGGCGGTGTGATCTGTGAGGTTCCGCGTTCGGACGCTTCCGATATCGAAGCGGCGCTGGATGCCGCCCATGCGGCCCGTCGTGGCTGGGCACAGACTTCGGCGACGACGCGTTCAAACATCCTGCTGCAGATCGCCGCACGGATTGAAGAGAATCTCGAAGCCATCGCGATTGCCGAGACCTGGGATAACGGCAAGCCGCTGCGCGAGACCATGGCGGCCGATATCCCGCTGGCAGTGGACCATTTCCGCTATTTTGCCGGCGCGATCCGGGCGCAGGAAGGCTCGATCGGGCAGATCGATGATGACACCGTCGCCTATCACTTCCACGAACCGCTGGGCGTTGTGGGCCAGATCATCCCCTGGAACTTCCCGATCCTGATGGCGGCCTGGAAACTGGCACCGGCGCTCGCGGCGGGGAATTGTGTCGTGTTGAAACCGGCGGAACAGACCCCGGCCTCGATCCTGTTCCTGCTTTCATTCATCGAAGACCTGCTGCCGCCAGGCGTGCTGAACATCGTCAACGGCACCGGAACCGAAGCCGGTGCGGCGCTGGCAGCCTCGCCCCGGATTGCCAAGATCGCCTTCACCGGCTCGACCCCTGTGGGCAAGTCGATCATGCGGGCCGCAGCGGATAATCTGACCAATATCACCCTGGAGCTGGGCGGCAAATCGCCGAACATCTTCTTTGAAGACGTGATGGATGAAGATGACGATTACTTCGATAAGGCGCTGGAAGGGTTCACCCTTTTCGCGCTGAACCAGGGCGAGGTCTGCACCTGCCCGTCGCGGGCCCTGATCCAGGAATCGATCTATGACCGGTTCATGGAACGCGCGCTGAAACGGGTCGAAGCCATCGTGGCAGGCGACCCGCGTCAGGCGAATACGATGATCGGCGCCCAGGCTTCGAAACAGCAATTCGACAAGATCTCGTCCTATCTCGAGCTCGGGCCGAAGGAAGGCGCGAAAGTTCTGACCGGCGGCCAGGCGAACCATTTCAACGGCGATATCTCGAAAGGCTTCTATATCCAGCCGACCGTCTTCGAGGGCACCAACAAGATGCGGGTCTTCCAGGAAGAGATCTTCGGGCCGGTCGTGTCGGTGACCACCTTCAAGACCCAGGACGAGGCAATCGAGATTGCCAATGACACCGTCTTCGGTCTGGGCGCCGGAGTCTGGTCGCGCAATGCGAACACCGCCTACCGCGCCGGTCGTGCGATCGAAGCGGGCCGGGTCTGGACCAATTGCTACCATCTCTATCCGGCCGGCGCGGCCTTTGGCGGGTACAAACAGTCGGGGATCGGGCGCGAGAACCATAAGATGATGCTCGACCATTATCAGGAAACCAAGAACCTGCTGGTCTCCTATAATCCGAAGAAACTCGGCTTCTTCTGAGCCCCACCGATCCGGGGCAAAGCCGGGGGAGACTACTCTGCCCCGCCCCCCCCTCTTGCTCTCCCTGTCGGAGGATGCATCGGGTTCCGGCCCGGGCAACCTCTGGCCCTCCGGCCCGCCCTGGCCCGGGGCCCGCCCTTTCCGGTTTTTCCGGAGGGCAGGCCCTCAGATCCGGGGCGGGTTCTTTTCCGGCCAGCCTGTGGCGCGGTGCCAGGCCTCGCCCATCGCGAGAATCGCGGCATCGGATCCGTGGCGGCCCGCAATCTGGATACCCGTCGGCAGGCCGTTCGCGCCGAATCCCGCCGGAACCGCCAAGGAGGGCAGGCCGATCAGTGAGACCGGCACCACCACCTCCATCCAGCGGTGATAGGTATCCATCCTTTGGCCATCGATGCTTTCGGGATAGCGCCAGTCGGCCGGGAAGGGCCAGACCTGCGCCACCGGCATCACCAGCGCATCGTAATCCGCCAGCAGCTGATGTGCGTGCGCATACCAGGCAGAGCGGATTTTCGACGCCTGGTAGAGCGCCTCTGCCGTCACGCCTGCGCCGGTCTCGACCTCCCATTGCGTTTCGGGTTTGAGCTGCGCCCAGCGGGCAGGCGTATGGCGCTCAGCCCCTTTGCCCCCGAAATTCAGGAAGCTGCGGATCGTGACCCAGGCGTGCCAGAGATCGGCCATCGGCAGAGGGAACTGCACCGGCACCACTTCGGCGCCGAGGCTTTCAAAGGTCTTCAGCCCGGCTTCACAGGCGGCAATGATGCCGGATTCAAACGGGATCTGACCGTTGAAATCGCCAAACCAGGCAATGCGTTTCCCGCTGAGGTCATCCGGTGCGGCCCGGACCGCACCAAGGTAATCCTGGGCGGGCTGACCGAAGGGGGTCAGCGGATTGGGCCCGGCCTGAACGCCCAGGAGCAGCGCAAGATCGGCGATATCGCGGGCCATCGGGCCTTCCGTCGCCATCGTGTCAAGGAAGGTCTCGGCCCCGGCATCGGTCGGAACAAGCCCCCAGCTCGGACGAAACCCGTAGACATTACAAAAGGCTGCGGGGTTTCTGAGGCTGCCCATCATATCCGAACCATCCGCCAGCGGCACCATCCGTGCGGCCAGCGCCGCCGCCGCGCCCCCCGATGACCCGCCCGCGCTGCGCGCCAGATCATAGGGATTGCGCGTCACGCCATGCACCGGGTTAAAGCTGTGACTGCCATGCCCCCATTCCGGCGTATTGGTCTTGCCGATCACGACCGCCCCCGCCGCCCGCATCCGCGCAACGATCAGATCATCGGCCTCGGGTATATGATCGGCGTAAAGCGGCGAGCCATAGGTTGTCCGGATGCCTTTGGTGTTCAGCAGATCCTTCACCGCCAGCGGCAGGCCAAACAGCGCGCCCGCAGGTGCCACATCGTCCAGCGCCCGCGCCTCTGCCATGATCTGGTCGGGATCGCGCAGCGAGATCACCGCATTCACCTGCGGGTTCACCAAAGCGATGCGGGCCAGATGTGCCTCCATCACCTCAGACGGTTTAACCTCGCGGCGGGCGATCAGCTGCGAGAGATCGAGAGCGGAGCAAGCGGTAAGATCCATGGCAGTCCCGTGACAATGCGTTCACCCGAAGGCTAGCAGAGGCGGCGCCCCGGGTGAAAGACCCTCAGGGCGGGAAAGCACCCCGTGCAAAACCGGCGCACGGACATGCATTTTGCGCTCTGGATTGCGGGACGGCGCAGGCGTATATGGGGCGCATGACACAGGGCCCTGACCCCAGCGGCCTGCCCTTCATCAAGATGCATGGGGCGGGCAATGATTTCGTGGTGATCGACTCGCGGGCTCGCGGCGAGGCGGTGGTGACGGCTGCGTTGGCGCGCGCGCTTGGCGACCGCAACCGGGGCGTGGGCTTTGATCAGCTGGCCGAGATCCGTCCGGCGCCCGAAGGTCAGGACGGCGTGGATTTCACGCTGGATTTCTGGAACACCGATGGCAGCCGCGCCGGGGCCTGCGGCAATGCCACACGCTGCGTCTCGGATTACGTGATGCGCGATCTGGGCAAAGATGCGGTGACGCTGATCACCCAACGCGGAACCCTGCGGGCCGAGCGGCTGAAAGATGGCCGCGTCAATGTGAATATGGGCCAGCCGCAGCTGGACTGGGCTGAAGTGCCGCTGTCACATCCGGTCGATACCGCGCAGCTGCCGCTCGACGGTGCGCCGGTGGCGGTTGGCATGGGCAACCCGCATTGCGTGTTCTTTGTGCCAGATGCGGATACGGCGGATGTCGCGAGCCTTGGCCCGCGGATCGAACATGACCCGCTGTTCCCCGAGCGCACCAATGTCGAATTCGCCAGCCTGACCGGCCCCGACCGGCTGCGCATGCGGGTCTGGGAGCGCGGTGCCGGCATCACGCTCGCCTGTGGATCGGGCGCCTGTGCGACGGCAGTGGCGGCGCATCTGCGCGGGCTGACCGGGCGACGCGTGACGCTTGACCTGGATGGCGGCGTGCTGGAAATCGACTGGCGCGAGGATGGCGTCTGGATGGCCGGGCCGGTGGCGCTGGTTTTCGAGGGCCGTATCCCGCCCGCCTTTCTTGGCGCGCTGACATGAACGCCCCCGTTTTCGCCACGCTGGGCTGTCGCCTGAACGCCTATGAGACCGAGGCGATGAAAGAACTCGCGGCAGCGGCCGGGGTGAATGGCGCAGTGGTCGTGAACACCTGCGCTGTCACCGCCGAGGCCGTCAGAAAGGCCAAACAGGAAATCCGCCGTCTGGCGCGGGAAAACCCCGGCGCCCCGGTCATCGTCACCGGCTGCGCGGCACAGACCGAACCCGAGACCTTTGCAGCGATGCCCGAGGTGACGAAAGTCATCGGCAATCACGAGAAAATGCAGGCCGAGACCTGGACAGGGCTGCGCGCGCCCCTCCTGGCCCCGGACCTGATCGGCGTGACCGAAAAAACGCTGGTTAATGACATCATGTCGGTGAAAGAAACCGCCGGCCATCTGATCGACGGCTTTGGCCGCCACCGCGCCTATGTCCAGGTGCAGAATGGCTGCGACCATCGCTGCACCTTCTGTATCATCCCCTATGGGCGTGGCAATTCGCGCTCTGTCCCCGCCGGCGTGGTGATCGAACAGATCAAGCGCCTGGTGGATAAGGGATTTCAGGAAGTTGTCCTGACCGGTGTCGACCTCACCTCCTGGGGGGCCGATCTGCCCGCAACGCCGCGCCTTGGCGATCTGGTGATGCGGATCCTGCGGCTGGTGCCGGATCTGGCACGGCTCAGGATCTCGTCGATTGACAGCATCGAGGCCGATGAGAACCTGATGCAGGCCATCGCGACCGAGCGCCGGCTGATGCCGCATCTGCATCTCAGCCTGCAGGCAGGCGATGACATGATCCTGAAACGGATGAAGCGCCGCCATCTGCGCGATGACGCGATCCGGTTCTGCGAAGAGGCGCGCAGCCTGCGCCCTGATCTGATCTTCGGCGCCGATATCATTGCGGGTTTCCCGACCGAGACCGACGAGATGTTTGAAAACAGCCTGAAGCTGGTCTCGGATTGCGACCTGACCTTCCTGCATGTCTTCCCCTATTCGCCCCGCAAAGGCACGCCTGCCGCGCGGATGCCACAGGTGAAAGGCCCGCTGATCCGCGACCGCGCCGCCCGGCTTCGCGCTGCGGGGGAAAGCGCGCTCATCCGCCATCTGGAAAGCCAGCAGGGCGCTTTGCATGAGGTCCTGAGCGAAGGTCCGCATAATGGCCGAACCGGCCAGTTCACCGAAGTGAGCTTTGCCGCGCCCCAGCCCGAGGGCCGCCTCATCCCGGCCCGGATCACCGGCCAGGACGGCGCGCGCCTGATCGCCACCCCGGTCTGATTTCCCCGATCGTCCTCACCGCGAAATTCCCGCACCGGCTCCAGGGCCTGCGGGCGCCAGGGTCTGGTTTTCCTGAACAAATCACTTTTGATCTGGGTCTCATCACCTGTCTGTGACAGCTTGCTCAAAATCACACAGAGTTATGAGTTCGATGTCATACACCAACCTGACCCTCCCCGATCGCCCGCTGAAACTCACCCCCGGCAGTATCTCGCCACCGGGTGCTGCCCTGTTCATGGTTCTTGTGCTGCTGGTGATCGGCGGCTTCCTGGCCTGGTGGCAGGGGCCGGATATCTGGCGCGACTGGCAAATCAGCCAGAACCCGGTGACGGTTGAGGACAGTGATGTCCGGAACGGCCAATGCACTACCCGCAAGGCCTTCTTCACCGATTGCGACGCTCATGTCGCCTATAATTACGAGGGCCGGCATTACGAATCCGATATCAAGCTGATGTTCGTCGATATCCACAGCGGCGATTACTGGGTCGATGTGGTGATCTCGGCCGATAAGCCGCATCTCGCGACACTGAGCCTTGGCGTCGAAAAGATCTGGAACCGGATCTTTATGCTGGCGGCCTTCGCCTTGCTGTTCTTCGGCGGCGCGGCGGCGATCCTCTGGCAGCAGCTCCGGGCAGGCAAGGCGTCGCGCGCGCTCGCGCAGCCCTCACGCCTGACGCTGCTGCCGCTTGTGATCACCAATATGCAGCAATTGCGCGGCAAAACGCAGATCAGCTATCATGACAAGGACCAGCCCAAACCCGTGCTGACCACGACCCTGCGCAAGGGCGACGATCCGCTGATGGTCTGGGATGATCAGGGCAATGGCTATGGCCTGGGGGTAAGGGGCACCGGCTCGCGGCTGCCGGCCTTGCTTGACCGCGCCCTGACGCGGATCGACCTGACAGATCAGGAACGTCGTGAGGCGCTGGCGCTGCTCGACCGCGAGGAGGCCGAAAAATTCGGCCAGGCGCAGCACAGCGAGGCCCCGGCAAAGAAACGCGGCGGCGGAGCCCTTCGCAATCTGCTGGCCGGTCTGGGGGTGATCCTCTTCTTCGTTCTTGCCGCGCTTGGCTGGTGGCTCTGGTATGTGACCGGCAGCTCGGATTCGCATGATCCGATCGGCATGGAGATCAATGCAATGATGCCGGAACCGATCAATCTCTGGGCCTGCGGCAAGCTCGAACAGCGCTTCGGGGATCAGAACGCGCCCTATGGCTGCACCATGGATGACCATATCAGCTGGAAATGACCAGCGCCCCGCCGGTGGCATCTTCGGAAGCCTCCGGCGGGGATATTTAAGGACAGATGAAATCCCGCTGCCCGATTTCATCTGTCCTTAAATATCCCGGGGGAGTCTCCGCAAGGAGACGGGGGCAGAGCCCCCCATGCCCGCGTTCCGCCCCTCAAAGCTTGCGGATGGTATCGCCCGGCTGCAGCTTCGGCTCGAACTCGATCACCTCACCGCCGATCACCCCGCTCGACCGTTTGCCGGCAATAATCTCGGCCGCAGCGACTCCGGTTTCCAGCCGGCAGGCATCCATCGTCGCCAGCCGGCGGGGCAGACCGTCGAGCAGTTCGACGCCGTTGAACCCGGCAAGGCCGATCCGGCCCGGCACATCCAATCCCTGTTCAAGGCACCACAACAGCCCGCCTGCGCCGATCATATCATTGGAATAATACAGGAAATCGACATCCGGGCGGCGTTTCAGAAGAGTCTCTGTCATCTCGCGCCCCTTGGCAAGCGCCGAGCCGCCGGAATAGAATTCGCGGTCCACCATCGAAAGGCCCGCAGCGGCCAGCGCCTCTTCAAACCCTTCCAGCCGCTTCCTCGCACGGTGGTCATTCGTCGGCATATGGGTGCCGAGAAAGGCAATTTTGCGATAGCCCGCCGCGATGATCGCCTCGGCCATCTTGCGCCCGGCGCGGCGATGCGAGATCCCCACCATACTGTCGACCGCTGTGCCGTCGATATCCATGATCTCGACAATCGGGATACCGGCCTGCGCCAGCATCGCCTTTGACGCCGCGGAATGTTCCAGCCCCGCCACGATCAGCCCCGAGGGCCGCCAGGACAGCATCTCATAGATGACCTGTTCCTCGCGATCGATCTGATAATTCGAGACGCCCACCACCGGCTGCAAACCAGTATCTTCCAGCGTCTTCGAAATCCCGGTCATCACCTCGGGAAAGACCATATTCGACAAAGACGGAATCACCACGCCGACCAGATTGACCCGCTGGCTCGCCAGCGCGCCTGCGATTTTATTGGGCACATAGCCCAGACGGCGCGCCGCCTCGAGCACCCTGGCCCGCGTCGTTTCTGACACATCGCCGCGATTGCGCAACACCCGGCTGACCGTCATTTCGCTGACCCCGGAGGCCTCTGACACATCGCGAAGGGTCAGGGCGCGATGGGGTTCGGGCGGCGTTGGTTTGGTCAATGGGTGGTCCTCTGGCGGGATCTGAAAAGAGGCGGGCAGATCGGGGCGGGTCATGAAACAGCGCTTTCCTGATTGTTAGCGCCTCATGAGGGGCTTGAACAGGCAGTAATCCCCTGCTAATGATAGCGCTAACAGTGAAAGCTGTGATCCGGATGCTCTGTGCAAGCTCTCTTTTGGAGCCTCCGGGCCCCTGAGGGGGGGTGGTGGGCCAAATTCACCCCCCTTCACATCCTCCCCCTTTTCGCCGTCTCTCCGCCCGCCTATCCCATAAACATCAGTAGGTTGGCGGGCTTATCGCCCAGATCACCTCGGTCTCTGCCGGGCCCGGATTGCGATAACGGTGCGGCTCACTTGAGGCGAAGGAAAAGCTGTCCCCCGCCTCCAGCCGGAAATGACGGTCACCGACCCAAAGCTCCAGCTGCCCCGAAAGCACCAGACCGACCTCGTCACCGTCATGACTATAGGCGTCCTGCGCCTCAGCGCCGGGCGGCAGGCGCGAGCGGATCATCTCCAGCGCCATCGACAGGCGCGGCGTCAGCAATTCATCGACGGCACCGCCCTGATAGGCGACCTGGAGGCGGTTGGCCTGGCGGATGACATAGCCCTGTTCGGCTTCGGGCACCGGTTGCTCGTCGCCGGCGAAAAACCATTGCACCGTGACACCCAGATGCTGCGCAATGGAAACCAGCGCGTTGATCGAAGGTTCGGCCAGATCCCGTTCGATCTGGCTCAGATAGCCGATAGAAAGCCCAGCCCCATCCGCCAGCTGCGCCAGGGTTTGTTTGCGCCGCTTGCGCAGCTCACGCAGCCTTTCGCCCAGGATGCGACCCTCGGCGGCAGGCGCAGCCTTCAGACGCGGCTCATCCGGCTTCATCCTGCATCCCCTCTCCTTCCGTCAGTAAAAAATACTATTGATTTTTTTACTTGCCCTGTCAAACCTGCCGCATCCGCCACCCAGGGAGCCCGGGCAGCCATGACCGACGCGATGTTTCCGCACCTGTTCCGCCCATTGACCATCCGTGGGCGCGAGATCCGCAACCGCATCGTCTCAACCGGGCATGACACCTGCCTGCCGGAACATGGGCTCGTGAACGAGGCCTATATCGCCTATCAGGAAGCCCGCGCAAAAGGCGGCGCCGGACTGATCGTGACCCAGGTGGCGGGCGTGCATGAGACAGCGCGCTATACTTCGCATCTGATCATGGCCACGACAGATGACTGTATCCCGGGCTATGCCGAACTGGCGCGGCGCTGCCACAGGCATGGTGCGCGGGTGGTTTCGCAACTGTTCCATCCCGGGCGCGAGATCATGGAAAGCGCGAATGGGATGCTGGCGGTGGCATATTCCGCATCCGGCACGCCGAATGAGCGGTTCCGCAATATGCCGCGCGAAATGGATGCCGCGATGATCGCCGAAATCACGCAAGGCTATGCCGATGCGGCGCGGCGGATGTACAGGGCCGGCCTTGACGGCGTCGAACTGGTCGCCTCGCATGGCTATCTTCCGGCGCAGTTCCTGAATCCGCGCGTCAACCGGCGTCAGGATGAATATGGCGGGTCAGATGACAACCGTCTGAAATTCATGGCAGATGTGCTGGAGGCCATGCGCGCGGCGACGGGCGATGATTTCATCATCGGGCTCAGGATCTCGGCCAGTGAGAAAGACGAGGCCGGGCTGACCAATGCCGAGACGCTGGCGGCGGCGAAAGGGCTTGGCGCGCGGATCGATTATCTTTCCGTCACCATCGGTACCTCGGCGACCATCGGCGGCGCGGTCCATATCGCGCCGCCGATGAATTTCCAGGCCGCCTATACCGCGCCGGAGGCCCGCGCATTCAAGGCGGCACTTCAGGTGCCGGTGTTCATCACCGGCCGCATCAACCAGCCGCAAGAGGCCGAACTGGTGATCGCGCGCGGCGAGGCCGATGGCTGTGGCATGACCCGCGCGCTGATCTGCGACCCCGAAATGCCGGTCAAGGCGGATCAGGGGCGGTTCGACGATATCCGCGCCTGTATCGGCTGCAACCAGGCCTGTATTCATCACTTCCATCGCGGATTGCCGATTTCCTGCATCCAGCATCCCGAAACCGGGCGTGAGACTGTGTTCGGCAGTCATCCTGCAACCACGCATCCCCGCAAGATCATGGTGATCGGCGGCGGCCCGGCCGGGCTGAAAGCGGCGGCGGTGGCGGCAGAGCGCGGCCATCACGTGACGCTTTTCGACGCGGAACCACGCCTGGGCGGCCAGGCATTGCTGGCGCAGCTTTTGCCGCATCGCGCGGAATTCGGCGGCATCGTGACCAATCTGACCCGCGAATGCGCGCTTGCGGGCGTTACGATCCGCAAGAATACCCGCGTCGATGCAAGCCTGTTGCACGAATTCGCCCCGGATGCGGTGGTGCTTGCGACCGGGGCCACGCCCTACCTGCCGCCCTTCGAGACGGATGGCGAGATCCGGGTGGCCACCGCCTGGCAGATCCTGCGGCGCGAGGTGAAACCCGGTGCGCGGGTGGTGGTGGCCGACTGGCGCGCCGACTGGATCGGGCCGGGCGTGGCCGAGGCACTGGCGCGCGACGGCGCCGGGGTCGATCTGGCGGTGAACGGGCTTTATATGGGCGAGGCGATGCCCTTCTACGTTCGCGATGCGACGGCGGCCTCGCTGCACCGGCTTGGTGTGCGGGTCACGCCCTATGCGCGACTGATCGGCACCTTTGGCGATACGGTCTTCCTGCAACACACCGCATCAGAGCTGCCGATTGAAATCGAAGGCGTGGATATGCTGGTTCTGTCGAGTGGTCATCTGCCTTTTGACGGGCTCAGGTCTGAGATCACGGCCCTGGGCATCGAATGGCATGGCATCGGCGATTGCGAGACACCCCGCACGGCGGAAGAGGCGGTCTATGAGGGGATGCTGGCCGGTCGCGCCCTCTGACCTTCGCGTCAAGTCCCGCCCGGGCCTGCGCCCGGGCGGCAAGGAAGGATCAGCGCTCTGCCGCTGCCAGGGCCTCGGCTTTCGGCACAGACAGCCAGACCGCGAGGATAAAGCCCGCCACACCGCCGAGGAGCTTGCCCAGGATCAGCGGCGCAATCAGCGTTGGCTGGAAATTCGCGGTGAAGGCAAGGTGATCGCCAAAGGTAAAGGCCGCGCAAACCGCGAAGGCAATCGCCACCACCTTGTCACGCGGACGCATCTTTTCGACCAGGCGGAACATGGCAAGGATATTGGCACAGGCCGCGAGCAACCCCGCCGCGCCTTCGGGCGCCACGCCGATCTTCGCGCCAAGCACCTCCATCGGTTTCGCAAGATATTTCGTCAGCAGGTAGACCATCGGGAAAGCGCCCGCGAGCATGATGCCGATATAGCCCGCCACTTCCAGCGCACGGAACTGGTCGGCCTCATCCGCGATGATCGGATCAAAGCCCCAATGGCCAAAGACATTGGTAAAGAACCCGGTGAAATATTCGACGATCGAGGCCACCAGCACCAGTGTGATGCCCGCATACATGATCTTTCCGAACCACAGGAAGCCGGTGATCATGGCATCCGGCGCGAAACGCAGGCCGAGCGCAATTGCCACGCAGAAGATGATCAGCGGCAGGAGATTGCGGAATATCTCGCCAAAACCGAGCGTCAGGGCGAAATTCGCATCGGACGCGGTCGAGACCTCCGGGCGGATGTCCAGCCCCGAAAGTGCGATCACCGTGCAGGAGATCAGCACCCCGACCGGCACCGAGAGAATGCCGGACATGATGCCCAGCGCCATATATTTATGATCAGCCTTCTTCAGCATGGCGAGGCCGACCGGGATCGAGAAGATGATCGTCGCGCCCGACATGAAACCGACCACGGTCGCAATCGCCCATGCCTCGCGGGTCTGGGCGATTTTGTCGGCCAGCTGGTAGCCCCCCATATCGCCCGCAATCACCGTGGTCGCGGCAATCGAGGGGTCAGCACCCACAAGGGCGAAAAGCGGCCCGGCCGCGAATTCGATAAAATGCGAGAGATAAGGAATCGCGGCCATGATCCCGGCCACAGGAATGAAAATCGGACCGATGGAATGCAGACCCTCGGTGAACTCTTTACCAAGCCCCTTTTCAGGGTCACGGATCGCGGCAATCGCACCCAGAACGGCGCAAACCATGATCAGCCAGATAATATAGGTTCCAATGGAAGCCATTGCTGTCCCTCCTGTTGATTATTGTTTTCATTGATAAAAGGCCGGGCCATTTCGGGCCCGGCCTGCAGTCACTTATGCTTTCACCCGCAGCGAGCCCGGATCGTAAAGAGGATCGAGATGCAGTTTCGCGGGCCGGATCTCGTTGGCGACGACCAGCTCATAGCGGCCCGATTGCAGGAAAGCGTCGCTGACGCCCGCCTCATTGCGCACATAGCCAAAGCCGATCGGGCTTTGCAGGCTGTAGCCGTAACCGCCGCTGGTCAGATAGCCGACCGGCTCACCATCCCTGAGGATCGTTTCACGCCCCAGCAGCACCACATCGGCATCATCGGTGGTGAACCCGGCAAGCCGTTTGGTCAGGGCGGCGCCAGCCGCCGCCTCGCAGGCTTTGCGGCCGATAAAGTCAGTGCCGCGTTTCAGCTTGACCGCCCAGCCAAGGCCCGCCTCGAACGGGGTGTCATTCGCAGTGATGTCGGATCCCCAGGCGCGGTAACCTTTTTCCAGGCGCAGGCTTTCAATCGCGCGGTAGCCGGTCGGGCGAATGCCATGCGGCGCCCCCGCCACCATCAGCGCGTCAAACACATCGCCGGTGCCGGAAAGGGGTACATGCAACTCCCATCCGAGTTCGCCGACATAGGTGACCCGCAGCGCACGGACCTGATGGCCGGCGATCTCCAGCTCGCGAACCGCCCCGAAGGGGAAGGCCTCATTCGAGACATCCGCCTTTGTGACCGAAGTCAGCACCTCGCGCGCCTTCGGCCCCATCAGGGACAGCGTGCCATAGTCCTCGGTCACGTCGCTGATCGCCACATCGCCCGATGGCAGATGGTCGGAAATCCAGGCAAGATCATGGGTGCGCGACCCCGTTCCGGTCACGAGATAAAAACGGTCATCGGCCAGCCGCGCCACGGTCAGATCACATTCAATGCCGCCGCGCGAATTCAGGATCTGGGTATAGGTCAGGCGGCCCGGCGCCTTCGCGACATGGTTCGCACAGATCAGTTCCAACGCATCGGCCGCCCCTGCCCCCGCCACCTCATATTTCGCGAAGGACGACTGGTCGAAAACGCCTACCCCTTCGCGGACGAGCCGGTGTTCCCGGCCCACCGCATCAAACCAGTTCTGGCGGCCCATCGAATAGATATCGCGCGGCTCTTCGCCCGGGCCGGCAAACCAGTTTGGCCGTTCCCATCCAAGTTTCGATCCGAACACCGCGCCATGGTCTTTCAGCCGCGTATAAAGCGGCGAGGTGATGCGCGGGCGCCCGCTTTCATATTCCTCATGCGGGAAGCCGATGGTGTAATGCTTGCCGTAAGCCTCAAGCGTGCGTTCCTCGACCCAGACGCGGTCACGATGCAGCCCCGAAAAGCGGCGGATATCAACCGACCAGAGATCCAGCGGCGCCTCGCCCCGCATGACCCATTCCGCCAGCGCCCAGCCCGCGCCGCCGCCCGAGGCGATGCCAAAGGCGTTGAACCCGGCGCCCACGAACATATTGGCACATTCCGGCGCGAGGCCGAGGATGAAATTCCCGTCCGGTGTGAAACTCTCCGGCCCGTTGATCATCTGCTTGAGGCCGGTTTCCGCGAGCTTTGGAACCCGGGCGATGGCCTCTTTCATATGCTGCTCGAAATGGTCGAAATCATCATCGAACAGCTGGAATTCCCACTGGTCGGGCACATCGCCGCCAGGTAGCCCCGTGCGCCAGCTCTGCGGATTCGGCTCATAGCCCCCCATCACGAGGCCGCCCACCTCTTCCTTGAAATAGGTGCGCCGGTCGGGGTCGCGCAAAGTCGGCGCATCAGACGCCAGCCCCTCGATCTTTTCCGTTACGATATATTGGTGCTTCACCGGTTGCAGCGGCACGTTCACACCCGCTTTCGCCCCCACCTGCCGCGCCCATTGTCCGCCGCAATTCACCACCTTCTCGCAGGCAATCACGCCCTGATCGGTCTCGACCGCTGTGATACGGTTCCCATCCATCTGAAACCCGGTGACGCGCACGTTCTCCACCAGCTTCGCACCGTGCATCCGCGCGCCTTTGGCCAGCGACTGCGTGATATCCGATGGGCTCGCCTGCCCGTCCGTCGGCAACCAGGAGGCGCCGACCAGATCCGAGACATCCATCAGCGGCCACATGCGTTTGACCTCTTCGGGCGAGACAAGATGCATATCCATTCCGAAGCTTCTCGCGGTGGTGGCGAGGCGGCGATATTCCGTCCAGCGATCCTCATTCGTCGCAAGCCTGAGGCAGCCGGTCATCTTCCAGCCGGTCTCAAGCCCGGTCTCGGCGGCGAGATTTTTGTACAGGTCAACCGAGTATTTCAGAACCTTGGTGATCGAGGCCGAAGATCGCAACTGCCCCACCAGCCCCGCCGCATGCCAGGTCGACCCCGATGTGATCTTGCCCTGTTCCAGCAGGATCACATCCGCCTTGTGATCGCGCGCCAGGTGATAGGCGGTCGAGCAGCCGATAATTCCGCCCCCGATCACCACGATCTGGGCATGTGCGGGCAGGGTCTGCGACATCAGGTTTTCTTTCCGTAAACTGAGCGGTAATGGTCGAGCGCGATCTCAAACCGCGCGAGGTTTTCTTCGGTATAGGCCGGGTAATCGGTGCCGGGCGCGTTCAGATACAGCTCGGACGCCATGCTCCACATCGCCTCACGCAGAAGGCTGGCGCATTGCATCGCGGCCATAGCGCGCAGCAACTCGCGCGACGGCGTCTCGCCGAAATAGGCGCGCAGCAGCGTGTTCGTCTCTGTCGCCGAAAAGCCCGCATTCGACGACACGCCGGCAAGGTCGAACATCGCGGTCGAGAACCCGGCATATTCGAAATCAATCAGCCAGAGCCGGTTGCCATCATCGAGGAAATTCGCCGGAAGCAGGTCATTATGGCTGAAAATGATCGGCAGCGGGATCTGCGCTTCCTCCAGTTCATCGGCCAAAGCGAGATAACGCGGCAGATCGGCCAGTTTGCGACTGCCGCCCGTCCGCAAGGTACGGGCATAATCGCGGATCACATGGAAGGGCCAGAAGATGAATCCCGGCCCAGAGACATGGCGCCCCATCTCACGATGGAAATCGCGGATCAGCCGCGCCACGCCGTCGATATTGCCGCGCACGTCACCCGCGTTGAACGTATGCGCGCTCAGGTGGCGGCTGACCATGACCCCCGGCCCGGCGAATTCTACCGCCGGAGCGAAACCGGCGGCTTCGGCGGCGCGGGCGGTCATGATCTCGCGCTCGCGGATCACGTGGTGGAACGGATAATCCTTGCCAAAGCGCACCACATGGCCGCCCTGCGCATCGCGCACCAGCCAGCTTTCATTGCTGATGCCGCCCAGAAGCGGCGCGATGCTGATTTCCCCCTGCCAGAGCGGCAGCGCTCCGATGATCGCCGCCTTCTCTGGCGGAACTCTTGTCTCTCCGGTCATATGCCCCCCTGCAGTCTGTCGCCGCATCTTGGTGTAAGACTGGCGGTGGCTTCGGGATTGCGTCAACAAAAATGTGGATTTATGACCGACTATGACCGATATCTGTGGAAACGGTCATAAATTCGCGCGCCAGATGCGCAAACGGTCACGAGGTCAGGGCTTTCATGGATCACTCTCCGCGTCACGGCCAGATCCTCGCGATGCTGTCGGACCAGGGAACGGTTGGAATCAACGAACTTGCAGCGCGGCTGCGTGTCTCGGCCGAGACCATTCGTCGCGACGTGAAGAGCCTGGCCGCGCAGGGCGAAATCGTGCGGATGCATGGAATGGTCGGGCTGGCCTCGACGCTGCGCGAGGCCCCCTTCGAGCGCCGGATGCGCGAAAACCGCGCGGCGAAAGACATCATCGTGCGCCGCGCCGCCGCCACGATCCGCGACGGGGATTCGGTCATGCTGGATACCGGAACGACGACCAGCCTGCTGGCACGCGCGCTTTTGCAGCATCATCAGCTGGTGGTGGTGACGAATTCTTCAGACATTGCCCGCACACTGGCCACGGTGAACGGCAACCAGGTCTATATGGCGGGCGGCAGGCTGCGGAGCGACAGTGGTGCGTCCTTCGGGGTCTCGGCGATAGATTTTATCAGCCGGTTCAGCGTCGATCATGCGGTGATTTCGGCCGGGGCGATGGATGCCCTGACCGGGGTGATGGATTACGATCTGGAGGAGGCGGAATTCGCCCTCGCCATGCTGCGCTGCGGCCGCAGACGGGTGGTGGTGACGGATGCGACGAAATTCGGAGTGCAGGGCCTGGTCCAGGTCTGCGGCTTTGACGCGATTGACGAGGTGATCTGCGACCTGCCGCCGCCCCCGGACCTCGAGGCCGCGCTGCAGGCCGAAGGCGTGCTGATTCGCGCCAGCGACTGAACCGGCGCAGCGCCCTCAGTCCCCCAGGAACTCGCGCCAGCGCCGGATCAGGTAATTATGTTCAGGCATGATGGTCGACCAGACGGCGATACGGGCAACACGGTCCTGATAGCTGCCGCCTTCACGCCGCTCGCCGCGCCGGACCACGATCTGCCCGTCACTGCCCGCGAGATCTTCGCAGGCCGGCTCGCCCGCATACCAAAAGGCCCATTCGGCCGGCGTCAGCGTGTCGCGCAGCGGCTGGACCACCGACATGTAATAGCCCTGCCGCGCCATGATCGCCCCGGGAACACCGTCGAGCCACCAGTTAAGCCAGGCATATGCCATGTCGAGCCGTTCGCCCGACAGCGCCGCCGAAAGGCAAAGTCCGGAATGCCAGCCGCGATAGCCCTCGCCCGGCGCCGCATAATGCAGATCGCGTCCCATGGCCCGCATCGCGTAATAGGCCGGCGACCACAAAGCCGAAATCACCGGCCCGCCACCACTGCCCTGAGGCGTCATCAGCCGCACCGCATCATCGGATGTCGCCCAGAAGCGCGTGAAATGTCCGGACCGGCGCAGAGGCATCAGCACAGCGAAAAGCGCGTCGATCTCTTCGATGGTCAGATCGCCCGGATCGGCAATGTCGACCAGCCCCGCCGCCCGCGCAGCCAGCGCAAGTTCTACCACACTTGCGGCCGGATCGGCGGCGAGGGCCGCGCGCCCATGCCAGCGCCCATCGAGAAGCCAGGCCCAGCTTTCCGGCTCTCCCGCGTGGCGAAGCGCCGGCATTTCCGGTGTCCAGACAAAGCTGTCCACGTTGTAAGTTGTTGGCAACATGGATATTTGCGGCGCCGCTCCCGGCTGCGGCGTCGCGGCAAGGCTGCGATCAGATTGCGCATAAAGAAGGCTTCCGGGCCAAGTCCCGGGTTGGCGCCCATCGGCGCCGGGGCGCGTTCCTGCAATGGTCACTTCATCCCACCGCGCGAGCCGCGTTGTGTCGATCGGGCGGATCGAGGCCGCCGTCCATAAAAGATCCAGCGAATGGAACCACTGGTCATAAACATCGAAGCTTTCGGGCGCCATCACGCCGCGGCGCTGACAATCGAGCCCGTCCAGCACCTCGAACTGAATGCCGAACGGCAAATCTGCCGCCGCCCGCGCGCACAGTTCAGGCGTCAGGGTCGCAGGTGTTCCGATCACGCGCAGCACGGTGTCCGTCATATTCCCCCCTGATGTGCCGGAATCAGCCAGGCCACCCGGCGCGGCGGCGGCAGGAGCGACAGCACCCGGAGCCGCGCAAGGGTAAGCCGCCCGATCCGCAACAAATGGCTGCGCATCAGGACCTGCGCCGCCTCGGCTTCGTCCCGGCCCAGATGATGCAGGATCCGCGCGTAATCAAGCAATGCGGCCAGGTCATCGGTCAGCGGGAAGTGGTGACGGAAAAGATGCGGCACCACCAGCGAGATCTGGTTGCGCCGGATCGAGGCCAGCAGTCGCGAATTCCGCAGCCCGGCAAACATCTCCTGAAACATCGCCTGGTCGATCTGATCCAGCGCCTGGGGGTCCACCTGCGGGAAGACGCGGATCAGTGCCGCGACCTGCGTCTCGAGCCCCGCGAGCCAGGCCCGGTCGAGGCCGGGCAACACCTGGACCAGCGCCGCCGGCTCCATCAGCGCCCGCATTTCCAACGTTTCGCGCAGGTCGCGCGCGGTCATCTGGCCGACGATCCAATGCGACTTGCTGTCCTTGTCGACCAGGCGCCGGTCCATCAGCCGCCAGAGCACCTCGCGCGCGACGGTCCGGCTGACATTGAAATGGTCGCCAAGCGCCGCCTCCTGAATACGCCAGGAGCCGAAAGGCATGGCGGCGGTGATTTCCTCGCGCACCTCGTCGAAAATCCGCTCCCAGGAAGGCGAGCGGTCGATTTCCTCCGGCTCGCCGGTGAGAATCTGGTGGAGCTGGCGCAGCGGCAGCTGCACCGGCTCCGCCTGGCCAACCTTAAACCCCTGACCGCCGGCCTCAAAGATCAGCCCGGCCTCGGCCAGGAGCGCGAGCGCACGGCGCACCGGAGCCCGGCTGACCCCGAGCTGCCCCGCAACCGGCGCTTCTTTCAGCACCGTCCCGGGCGGCAGCTCGCCGCTGCTGATTTTGCGGAACAGAAGGTCGCGAATCGAGACATAGAGAAAGGCCGGACGTGACCCCGCCGCCGCCATCGACATCGCCGGGCGGTCGATCAGCGGGGCAGATTCGGTGATGTCCTGGCTCATCCGTCCGATCTTTCTGTCCATCGCATACAAAGGCCGCACAGATCCCGACAAACACTGGGAAACCTGCCCGAAAATCCGGCAGTTCAGGCGCCTTATCGGAAGTATGCGATCATGCCTTACATCTTTCCAGATAAAAATTGTGCATTGCATCCTAAGAACACTTTGCTAGCGTACTTGTCAGAGTGATATCCGCTCCGGATAGTTCGCATCAGCGCCTGACCGGTCAGAAGACCCGGCAGGCCACCTCCAGCAACAGGGAGAATGACCATGACGACCAGCAAGAAACCGGGCCTCAGCCGCCGGGGCTTTATGAAAGCCTCAGCCGCCGGAGCCGGCGCGGCAGTGGGTTCGGGGATTCTCGGCGCGCCGATGATCTGGGCCCAGACAATCAAAGACATCACGCTCAACCAGGTGGGGCCCTCTTATTCGGTGATCGCCGATATCTGCGAAAAGGCCTCGGCCGATCTCGGGTTCAAAATCGTGCCGCAAACCGCTGACAGCACCTCACTGATGGCCAAGGTGGTGAACCAGCCCGAGGCCATCGACATTGCCGATCTGGAATTCTGGGCGATGCAGAAGGTCTGGCGCTCGGGCCAGCTGCAGCCGGTCGAAGTGGCGAAGATCGCGAAATGGGGCGATATCACGCCGGTGATGAAGGACGGCAAGAATTTCGACGGATCCGCCCAGTCGATGCAGGGCACCACGCCGGTCAAGGTGATGTATACCGGCGGTCCGGGCGACACCGCCTTTTCTGCCAGCCCGACCGAGTTCGCCACCACGATGCCGACCATCTTCAATGCCGACACGGTCGGCATCCGGCCAGACCTGATCGGGCGCCCGGTGGAAAGCTGGGGCGAGCTGTTCAACCCGGAATTCAAGGGCAAGACCGCGCTGGTGAACATCCCGCAGATCGGCATCATGGACGCCGCCATGGCGATGGAGGCTCTGGGCGAGCTGACCTATGGCGACAAAGGCAACATGACGAAGGAAGAGATCGACACCACGATCAACCGCCTGATCGAGCTGAAGAAAGCCGGTCAGTTCCGGGCCTTCTGGTCGACCTTTGACGAATCCGTCAACCTGATGGCGGGTGGCGAGGTGGTGATCCAGTCGATGTGGTCGCCCGCCGTGACGGCGGTGAAATCGCGCGGCACTGCCTGCGTCTATCAGGGGCTGAAAGAGGGCTACCGCGGCTGGGGCCTTGGCATGGGGCTGATGAAGCACCTCGAAGGCATCAAACTTGAAGCCGCCTATGAATATCTGAACTGGTATCTCTCGGGCTGGCAGGGCGCGTTCATCGCGCGGCAGGGCTATTATTCCTCGGTGCCGACCACGGCAAAGGAACAGCTGACCGAGAATGAATGGGGCTACTGGTATGAAGGCCAGGCCGCGAAAGAGGACATCCTCGACCCTTACGGCGCGGTGATGGACAAGGCGGGCGCTGTGCGTGATGGCGGCTCGTTCGAGGCCCGCATGGGCAATGTCGCCTGCTGGAACACTGTGATGGATGAAGAGCGCTACATGGTGCAGCGCTGGAACGAATTCGTCTCGGCCTGATCCAATTTCCGGCGGGGGTCGCGCCCCGCCGGCACTCTCACGAGGTTAATCAATGTCGCGTTCTTCCGGGCGATCTTCGCCGCTGACGCCCTATCTCCAGGTCGCGCCGCTGGCGCTGATCATGCTGGCGATGGTGGGTATTCCGCTGATCACCGTGTTGCTTTTAAGCTTCTGGCAAACCGATGGCATCACGATCTACCCGGAATTCACCTGGGACAACTATGCGCAGGTGCTGACCTCGCCGGTCACGCTGACACTGTTTCTGAACACGCTGAAATACGCCGCGCTGACCCTGATCGCGACCATGCTGATCGGCTTCACCTGTTCGTATTTTCTCGTGTTCCATGTGCGGAACCTGAAATGGCAGATCGGGTTGTTTTTGCTCTGCACCATTCCATTCTGGACATCGAACGTCATCCGCATGGTGTCCTGGATCCCGTTTCTGGGCCGCGAGGGCGTCTTCAACCAGGCGCTGATATCAGCCGGGGTGATCGATCAACCGCTTGATATCCTGCTTTATTCCGACTTCGCGGTGGTCCTGACCTATATCCATCTCTTCACCCTGTTCATGATCGTGCCGATCTTCAACTCGATGGCCAAAATCAACCCGAACCTGATCGAAGCCGCCCGCGATGCCGGCGCCTCGGGCTGGCAGATCCTCTGGACGGTGATCGTGCCGCTGTCTCGCACCGGGATCGCGCTTGGCTCGATCTTTGTCGTCACGCTGGTGATGGGCGATTTCTTCGTCGTCCGTGTCATGAGCGGCGGGCAAAGCGCATCGGTCGTCTCGGCGATGAAGAACCAGATCGACCAGTTGTTCTACCCGGAAGCTGCCGCGATGGCGGTTCTGCTGATCGTGGTCGTGTTGCTGATGGTCTCGGCGATCCTGAGGATCGTCGATATCCGCTCTGAACTGGCGAAGTGAGGGTGTAATGTCACAGGCAACCCAAAAACGCGGGCTCGGATTTTACCTGCTGGCGGCGTTTTTCGCGCTTTTCGTAATCTTTCTTTACGGCCCGATGCTGGTGATCTTCATCCTCAGCTTCCAGGGGCCAACGGGCGGGCTGACCTTCCCGTTGCGTGGCGTCTCGACCCATTGGTTCAACGACCTCTGGACCTCAACGCGCTATGGCGATCTTGGCGGCGCCTTCCGGCGGTCGATGGTTCTGGGCGCGATGTCTCTGGCCATTACCGCAATCGTCTGCCTTTTCGCCGGCCTCGCCTTTCGCAAGCGGTTCATCGGTGCCGGGCCGCTGTTTTACCTGGCGATCACCAGCCTCGTGGTGCCGGGGATCCTGCTCGGCCTAGGGATTTCGCAACTGTTCCAGCTGCTTGGCTTTAGGTTGAACTGGTGGCTTTCGGGCCTGGGCGCGCATCTGAGCTGGACCCTGCCTTTTGGCCTTTTGATCATGTTCGCGGTTCTGAACCGGTTTGACGGCTCCTGGGAAGAGGCCGCCCGCGATGCCGGCGCCACCCCCTGGCAGACCCTGCGCTATGTGACCGTGCCGATCCTGTTCCCCGGTCTGATCGCCGTGGCACTGTTCGGCTTTACCCTGTCTTACGATGAAATGCCGCGCTCACTGTTGACGGTAGGCGGCAGGAATACCCTGCCCATCGAGATCTCAAATATGACGACGAATGTGACCACACCCGCGCTTTACGCGATCGGCACCGTGACTTCGGTGCTCAGCTTCGCCGTCATCGCACTGGCCTTCGCCGGCATCGCCCTAATCCAGAAACGCCGTGCCCGCGCGAAGTGAGGAAACTGACTATGTCTGATGTAAGCCGTATTGATATCAAGGGCGTAACCAAGCTTTACGGGTCGGTGAAGGCGGTCAACAATGTCGATCTGGTGATCGAGGGCGGGTCTTACTGCTGCATGATCGGCCCCTCTGGCTGCGGCAAGACCACACTTTTGCGGATGATTGCCGGGCACGAGACCCCCTCCTCCGGCAATATTTCCATCGGCGGGCAGGACGTCACCCATGCGAAAACCGGCAGCCGCTGCACGGCGCTGATGTTCCAGAATTACGCCCTCTTCCCGCATCTTTCGCTGACCGACAACGTCGCCTTCTCGCTGCGCGTGAAAGGCGAGGCAACCGAAGCCCGTCGCCTCAAGGCCCGTGAGATGCTGGACCGCGTACAACTGGGCCATCTCGCGGACCGCCTGCCCTCGGAACTGTCTGGCGGACAGCAACAGCGGGTGGCACTGGCGCGCGCCCTGATCACGAATCCAAAGGTCCTCCTGCTGGATGAGCCGCTGTCTGCGCTTGACGAATTCCTGCGCCTGCGGATGCGGGTTGAACTGAAGCGCCTGCAAAACGAGCTTGGGATCACCTTCATCCATGTCACCCATACCCAGCCAGAAGCCATCGCGCTGGCCGATCAGGTCGTCGTCATGGATCACGGGCTGATCGAACAGGCCGCCTCACCACGCGACATCTATAACCACCCGCACAGCCCCTATGTGGCCCGGTTTATGGGCGGCCAGAATGTGCTGGCAGGCAAGGTCGAAAGCACCTCGGGCGATTCGGCAAGCGTCACCACCGCGGATGGGCACCGCTATGACCTGCCCTCCGCGCCAGGAGTGACCCCGGGCGCGGAAATTCGTTTCTCGGTCCGCCGCGACCGCATTCACCTCTCGCCAGATACCCCCGCAAGAAACGGGCTTACCGGCAAGGTCATCAACACCGAATACCAGGGCACTTTCGTCAAAGTCGCCCTCGATACGGGATCGCGCGAAGAATTCATCATCTACCTGCCCGATGAAGCCTGGTTCGCACGGCCCATCACGGTCGGCGAGACCATCCATGCCAGTTGGGAGCCCACCGCAAGCCACCATCTGAAAGGCACGAACAATTCCGCCGGAGCGCCTCTGGAAGACTGAGGCAAATCCGTTAACAGGAGGATAACATGGCCAAGAAAATCTACTGCGCCTTCGGCACCGATATTGATTCGGTCGCTGGCTGGATCGGGTCTTATGGCGGCGGCGACAGCCCGTCAGACATCCAGCGCGGCATCTTCGCGACCGAGGTCGGCATCCCCCGGCTGCTGCGGCTGTTCAAAAAATACGATCTCCAGACCAGTTTTTTTATCCCCGGCCACTCGCTGGAAACCTTTCCGAAAGAAATGCGGATGATCGTGGATGCAGGCCATGAGGTCGGCGCCCATGGCTACCTGCATGAAAACCCGATCGCGATGACGCCACAACAGGAGGAGGATGTTCTCGTCAAATCCATCGAACTGATCGACAAGCTGACAGGCCGCCCGCCGCGCGGCTATGTGGCGCCCTGGTGGGAAATGTCGAACTCGACGGCAGCTTTGCTGCAGAAATACAATTTCAGCTATGATCACAGCCAGGGCTATCGGGATTTCCAGCCCTTCTATGCGCGTGTCGGCGATGAATGGAATGTCATCGATTACACCAAACAGGCCAAAGACTGGATGCATCCGCTGAAACACGGGCGCGAGATCGATCTCGTCGATATCGCGGCCAACTGGTATGTCGACGATCTGCCGCCGATGATGTTCATGAAGAAGTCGCCCAACAGCCACGGCTTCGTCAATCCGCGCGATATCGAAGAGCTGTGGCGCGACCAGTTCGACTGGGTCTACCGCGAAATGGATTATGCGGTCTTTGCCTTCACCATCCACCCGGATGTGGCCGGGCGCCCGCAGGTTCTGCTGATGCTGGAACGGCTTATCGAATACATTAATGGCCATGATGGCGTCGAATGGGCGACGTTTGAACAGATCACCGATGACTTCCGCAAACGCTATCCGTTTGAAAGCGGTAAGCGGCCAGAGGTGATCTGAAACGGGGGCGATATGTGTTCCGCCTGTGGGTTTCCAAGCCGGCCCGGGCATTGGACTGATGCCGGGGGCTCTACCCCCGGCGACAGGTTGCGACTGCGCTTCATCCGGGTGGCCGCGATCAACCGGCTGCTCGCGCCCTGGGGGTTAAAGGCCTATGATGACGGTGTGACGCCCGGGCTGCAGCTCTTTGCACCCGGCGGCGCAAGGGAGCTTGTGGCCGATCTCGACAACCTCTGGGCGGTGGCTTCCCGTATGGCCGGAACACCGGTGGACCCGCTTTCGCTGACCGTGCTCAACAATGACTGAGACTTCTCTCCAGGGGCAGAACGCCAAAGGCGATGACCTTTTGCCACTGACCATCCTTGGCGGTTTTCTCGGGGCCGGGAAAAGCAGCTGGCTGCGCCATCAGCTGCATCAGGGATTGCTCCGCGATCAGCATATTATCGTCAACGAGGCTGCGGGAACGCCGGTAGACAATCTGCTCCTGGGCAAGGCCACTCGACTTACGGTCCTCGCCGGGGGCTGCGCCTGTTGCGAAGGCCTGACGACACTGATTGCGACGCTGCGCGACATCTGCGATCAGGCCAGCGGTCAGGACGCAGGAAAAACGACCGGCATCCTGCTCGAGACCAGTGGCCTCGCCGATCCGGGCGTCATCGCGAGTGCCATTGCCGCAGACCCCATCCTCGCCCGCCGGCTCCGTCTGTCAGAAATAATCGTGCTCGCCGATGCGCAACACGGGACATCGCAGCTTTTGGAAGAGCCGCTGGCGCGTGCCCAGGCTGAGACAGCCGACCGCATTATAATGACCAAAACCGCATCGGCTCCGCCGGATCAGACCGCCCGCCTGCTGGCAACGCTGCGGCTGCTGAACCCCGGTGCCCGGATCGAAGCGGCAGAGCTCGGGATCCCCCGTGATCTGCCCGAACCGGGTCAGCCCTATGCGCTGCCAGCCGCCAGGGCCGACACACCGGACGCACCGATCCGGCCTTTCCGGCTGACGATCGGAGGAGCCTCGCGCGATGATGATGTCCTCGGCTGGGTGGCGCTTTCGACCTGGCTTTCCGCGCTCCTCTTCGCGCGGGGCAAAGATGTCATCCGCGTCAAGGGTGTGGTGCGGACGCCGGCGGGGCGGCTCCTGCTGCAATCCGTGCGCCATGTGATGCAGCCGCCCGAGATCCTGCCAGAGATCATGCCCGAGACCTTCGCCGGGCCGCAGCCCGAGGAAGGTGTCATCGTGCTGATAGGGCGCAATTTTGATGCCGGTCTTATCGCGCAGTCATGGGCCCGCTTTGGCGGCTGACCCGCCGGCTTTTTCCAGGGCGCGTTTCGCTTTCAGCTGACCGGATTCGAACAGCGCGACCAGCACGAGGCCCAGAACCAGCGGCAACATCAGATAGAAAAGCCGGAACACCAACAGCGCCGCCAGCACCGTCTCGGGTGGAAATTCCGGCAGGCCGGTGATCACCGCCAGCTCGAACACCCCGATCCCACCTGGCGCATGCGACAGCAGCGCCAGTGAGAAGCCGACCACGAACACCCCCATGACCACCATATATCCAGGGTTATTCGCCTCAGGCAGCGCGAAATAGAGGATGCCGGCGGCAAAAAGCAGCTCCACCGGTGCAATCGTCACCTGCTTCAGCGCGATGGAAAACCGCGGGTAAGAAATGCGGAAATTACGGATCTTCAGATCCGGCAGACCAAGCGCCGAAGAGGCCAGATAGGCCACCACAATTGCCAGCGTAACCAGCGCCGCCCATTGCACCACATGCGGCGAGATATGGGTGGATACGCGCTCGCCCAGACCCGGCGTCAGGAGAAAGGCAAAACCCAGAACGATCATCACGGCAAGGCTGAAGGTCAGCGAGCAGAAAGTGACCAGCACCCCCACTTCGGGCCCCGAAAGCCCCCTGGTCGTATAGGCGCGGTAGCGGATCACGGCGCCGGAAAAGGCAGAGGCACCAATGGTATGGGCAAGCGAATAGGTGGTCAGGGCACAGCCGACAACAAAGGGAAAGCTCACCTTTTTGCGCAGATGCTGCAGCGCGATCACGTCATAAAAGGCAAGATTGATATAGCAGGCGAGCGTGCAGAGCACGATCAGCAGCCAGTGCCAGGAATTGATTGCCCCGAAGCCGGCCCAGAGCGCCTCCCAGGACATATCTTTCAGCTCATGCGTCAGAAACCAGAAGGAAATCCCGATTGCCAACAGGCCGATCACCGGCCAGATGAATTTCTTCCACTTCGCGCCGCCTGACGTCGTACCTGCCACGTGCCATTGTCCTGTTGTTTTTGGCCCCGCCGGCAACAAAATAATCCCCGGCAAGTTGCCACTATTGGAACCGCATTCCATGACAAGGGCAATTCCGGTGCCCGGGAAAAATGCAGAAAATCACGAAATTCTGTTTGGCTGTCACAGCATCGCGGGCCCCGGCCAGGCGGGCGCGGCCCGAACCTGCCGCCAGGGTTGCGTGGCTTGCCACCATTGCGCGCGCAGAGCCAGGTCAGCCGGTGGTTTCCGGGCGCCAGCGAGATGTATTGCGGTGGCCAGAGGCCCGCTCAGCCCATCCTGCCCTGGTTCAGACGCACCACACGGTCCATACGCGCGGCCAGCTCAAGGTTATGCGTCGCGATCAGCGCCCCCATCCCGGTCGAGCGCACCAGATCCATCAACGCGCCGAAGACCTGATCCGAGGTTCCGGGGTCAAGGTTGCCGGTCGGCTCGTCGGCCAGCAAAAGCCCCGGCCCATTGGCCAGCGCGCGGCAAAAGGCGACCCGCTGCTGCTCGCCCCCCGAAAGCGCTGCAGGGCGGTGATCCGCTCTCGCTGACAGGCCGACCTTCTCAAGCAGATTGAGCGCCCGCGCGGATGCCTCCGATTTCGACACGCCATTCGCCAGCTGCGGGATCACAACATTTTCCAGCGCGGTGAATTCGGGCAGCAGATGGTGGAACTGGTAGATGAAGCCGACATCGCCGCGCCGCGCCTCGGTCCGGAGCCTGTCAGACAGGCCGCCCATCTCGCGCCCGCCCATCACGACCCGGCCCTGATCCGGCGTATCAAGCAGGCCCGCAATATGCAAAAGCGTCGATTTCCCCGCCCCCGAAGGTGCGACCAGCGCCACGACCTCGCCTTCCGCAATCGACAGATCGACGCCGCGCAACACCTGGACTTCCGAGGGTTTCCCCTTGTTATATCCCTTGGTGATCCCCTCGAGAACCAATGCCTCACTCATTGCGCAATGCCTCCACCGGGTCCATGCGGGCGGCGCGACGCGCCGGAAGAACAGTCACGCTGAACGACAGGCCCAAGGCAAGCGCCACCGCCGAAATCACGTCATCTGCCTGCAATTTCGCGGGCAGCGAATAAATACCCCGGACCGAGGCATCCCAGACCGGGCTGCCATTGATCCAGGCGATCCCCGCCATTACCTGGTCGACATTCAGCGCCACAAGGCAGCCAAGCGCCAGGCCCGCGAGGGTGCCGATCACGCCGGTCACCGCGCCGCAGATGAAAAACACCCGCAGGATAGAGCCCTGGCTCAGCCCCATGGTGCGCAGGATGCCGATATCGCGCCCCTTGTTTTTCACCAGCATGATCAGCCCCGATACGATGTTCAGCGAGGCAATCAGCACCAGGATCGACAGGATCAGGAACATCACATTGTCTTCGATATCCAGCGCCCTGAGGAAGGACCCGGCTGAATCGCGCCAGGTCCAGGGATTGGCCTCCGGCCCGGCGGCATTCAGGATCGGCAGCACATAGTCGTCAACCTTTTCCGGATCCTGCACGATGATCTCGATCTCATCGGCAAAGCCCTCGCGGTTCAGAAAGCTCTGCGCCTCGGTAAAGGGCATATACATCCGCACCTTGTCGATATCGTAGCGCCCGGCGGTGAAGATATAGACGACCTCATAGGCCTTGGTGCGCGGGCTGACCCCCATCGCCGTTTTCGGACCGTTCAGCGTGATCACGCGAACCCTGTCGCCGACGACCACGCCCAGATCGCGCGCCAGTACCGAGCCAAGCGCAATACCTTCGGGAAACTGGTCAATATCGCCGATGGAATCGGATCCGACCCCGATCCGGGGGATCTTTGCCAGCTCCTCGGGCGAGATGCCGTAAAGATCAGCGCCAACACTGCGCTCTCCATCCGAGACCATGACCTGACCCCGGATCAGCGGCGCCGCACGCTCCACCCCTGGCACTTCGGCCACGCGGGCGGCGAGCCCCTCATAATCCGCAAACCCCCGGATCCTCACGCCGGCCTCATCGGTCCGCTCTGAAGACCAGAGCGTCACATGCGCATTGGCGCCAAGGATCGTATCGACAAATTCCTCACGGAACCCGGCGCGAACGGCGAGGGTCACGATCAGCGCCGCAACCGCAAGCGTGATACCGATCAGCGAGATCCAGGTCATCACCGAGACCCCGCCCTCGGCACGGCGCGCGCGCAGATAGCGCCAGGCGATCAGCCACTCAAAAGCGGCGAAAGGTGCGGTCTTTTCAGCCATATGCCCGGTCCTCATGCCCGTTTCTTCGGTCTTGCCGGGCCGGTGCCCGTTCATTGGCGCGGAAAGTGGCCTTTGAGGCGCGAAAGGTCAAGAAAGCCTCTCGTGATCGGCTGTTACAGTCGTGTCAGCGCCAAACAGATCCGCCAGCGCCCCGGCCCGCCGCCTGTGCATCGTGGCATGGGTATAGGCCCGCGCCGTCTGCAGCGCGGCTGGCGCCATACCGGCCAGCGCCGCAGCATCCTGCACAAGATCAGCCAGAGCCCCGGCCAGCGCTCCGGCCTGACCGGGTACACAAAGGCGGCCATTCACGCCGTCCTGCACCACCTCACGATTGCCGGTCGTCGCTGTCGCCACCACCGGCACGCCTTGCGAAAATGCGTCAAACAGGATGCGCGGCTGTTCATCGCCGGTCGTCGGCACCACCACTGCATGATAGCCGCGCAACAGCGCCATAAAGGGCGCGCCATACTCCACCGGATCCAGCAGCCCCAGCCGGACATGCCGCGCCTGCGCCGCAAAAGCCCCAAGATCCGCGCGCATCGGCCCTTCGCCGATCACGTCAACCGCCAGGGCAATGCCCCGCATTTCCAGCTGCTCCAGCGCTGCCAGAAACAGCCCGATCCCCTTTTCCGCCACCAGCCGCGAGGCCATCAGAAAGCGCGGGACATCGCTTTTTGCGGCCCATGCGGCCTGCATCTGAGCGTCGCTCAGGATCATCTCCTCCGAGATCCAGCTCGCCGGCAGCACCAGTGCCCTGCCCTGCGCGCCAACGGGCAGGCTCTCGCGATATGCTTCACTGGTATAGACCCCAAGCCGGGCGCGGCGCATCGACCAGCGCGCGAAGCTTTCCGTCAGACGGGCGCGCAGCCGCGCCTTGCGCCCCGCGCGAGCCGGGTCCGGCAGCCGCCAGAAGGCGCTTTCGATCATCATCACAAGCGGGCGCCGGCGCAGCACTGCAACCGGGTTAAGCACCAGCCCAGGCGGCAGAGGCCATCCCGCCACGCCAGAATGCACGATCTCTGCCGCGCCCACTGCGCGCCACGCCGCCAGCGCCATGCCTGGCAGGGCGAAAACCACACGCAGCGCGTGCCCTTCTGCCCGCCCGAAAGGGCAAAACCGCAACCGGCGTCCCGGTGGCACCATTACCCGCACCATATCCGGCCCCGGCGCGGTGATCCGCACCTCCGGCGCCAGCACGGCCAGATCGGCAATATAATCAAGATGCGCCCGCAGATCATGCGCCCAGAGACGGCCGAGCCAAACCTCCCCCTGCGGGTCGCGGTAGAACGGGATCAGGACCGAGAGCAGATAGCGCTGCGAGATCAGCGGCAGCGCCGGCAGATCGGGGGAATCTTCGGTCATGATCTCCCCCTTTTCTCTGTGTCAGATCGCAACGGCCCGGGCCAGAGACCCGGGCCGCGCGCGCCCTCAGCGATGGGGGGCGTAGATTTCTTCGATCCGGGCGACGGCGGCCTCCGGCGTCAGCTCTTCGCTCTCGCCCGTGCGGCGCGAGGTGAGTTCGACCACGCCATTCGCCAGACCGCGCGGGCCGACGGTGATCCGCCAGGGCAGACCGATCATATCCATCGTGGCGAATTTTGCACCCGCCCGATCGTCACGATCGTCGTAAAGCGGCTCCAGCCCCTTCGCGAGCAGCGCCTTTTCAAGGCTGGCGCAGGCTGCATCCGCCGCCGCATCGCCTTGCTTGAGATTCACGATCCCGACCGGGAAAGGCGTCACGCCTTCGGGCCAGATGATGCCCTTGTCATCATGGCTGGCCTCGATGATCGCGCCCAGAAGACGCGAAACGCCGATTCCGTGCGAGCCCATTTCGACCGGCACTTTCGTCCCGTCCTTGGTCACGACGGTCGCGCCCATCGCTTCGGAATATTTGGTGCCGAAATAGAAGATCTGGCCAACCTCGATACCGCGCCCGACCTTGCGGTGCTCTTCCGGGATCTGGTCGAAAAGACCCGCATCATGGGTCTCATCGGTGCGGGCATAAAGCGTGGTGAACTCTTTGCAGACGCCATCGACCTCTTCGCGATTGTCGTAATCGACCTCGCGGTTCCCGAGTTTCAGCCCGGTCACGCGGTCATCATAAAAGACTTCGCTCTCGCCGGTATTCGCCAGCACGAGGAATTCATGCGTATTGTCGCCGCCGATCGGGCCAGAATCGGCGCGCATCGGGATCGCGGTCAGGCCCATACGTTCATAGGTGCGCAGATAGCTGACCATATGGCGCTTATAGGCATGCAGCGCCGAATCCTTGTCGACGTCGAAATTATAGCCGTCTTTCATATAGAACTCGCGGCCGCGCATGACGCCGAAACGCGGGCGGACCTCATCGCGGAACTTCCACTGGATCTGGTACAGCGTCAGCGGCAGGTCTTTGTAGCTGTTCACATGGGCGCGGAAGATGTCGGTGATCATCTCCTCATTGGTCGGCCCATAGAGCATATCGCGCTCATGGCGGTCTTTGATGCGCAGCATCTCGGCGCCATAAGCGTCATAGCGGCCGCTTTCGCGCCAAAGATCGGCGGGCTGCATCGTCGGCATCAGCACCGGAATATGCCCTGCGCGCACCTGTTCCTCATTCACGATCTGCGCGATGCGGTTCAGAACGCGCAACCCCAGCGGCAGCCAGGAATAGATGCCGGCGGCCTGCTGCTTGATCATGCCCGCGCGCAGCATATAGCGGTGCGAGACGATCTGGGCCTCTTTGGGATCTTCTTTCAGAACGGGCAGAAAGTAGCGCGACAGACGCATGGCGGCCTCTTTGGCTCAGATGTGGCGGCAGGTATTCGCCCCCGTTCCTAGCGGCTGGCCCCCTTGCGGGCAAGAGAGCGCAGAACCTGCATATCGACGCATTCTCCGCAGTGCCGAGCCATGGAAGCCGGTGATTGCATCACCAGGATCCTTTTCACCCTCTCTCTCACCCGGGAAATGCTGCTCCTGCTGGCCGTGATTAAGGCCCTTAGCCTCCTGCTGTCGCAAGGTGTTCCCCTGCCGCCCTTCCTCGCCTTTTCACCGACCGCATCGGCAAAGCGGTCGAGCAACCCGGTGTGGAAAAGACAGTGAAAACCGGCACTGGCGAAGATGGCAAAACCCTCCTGCACCTGAACCTGTCCGCCCATAAAATCCAAATCGCCCCGACTGGATTTGCGAATCGCAACAGATGTTCCGTGCCGTCGAAACTCCTCACAAGCTGAAGGGGAGGCAAAACAGAAATATCGCCTCGCCCGCGCTCGGTGGACTTCGATGGCCTGTTCCTGACGAGCGGAAACTTCTCCGGCGCGCACATGCAGGGATAGCGGTTCGAGGCAGCGAAGTTTTACCCAACCGACCTGACCGGCGCCCGGATGTCCCGATGCCAGCTGAATCTTGCCAATCCGAGCGCGACAGTAATGCATGGCACCCGACCCGATGGCGCACATTACTCCCTGGGGGCGAATTCGCGGTTTCGGCACTGTCGTCACACCATCACTTACTCTCCAGGCTGCTGATATGAGCAGGGTACGAATTAGGGATTGCAATGCCATGAGCTTCTGAACCTCTGGCTGAGACACTATAAGCTCTCCGGCTGGCCCAATGAGGGCTGACCCCGCCCATCCCTGCCCTTCCCCTTGCGCCCGCAGCGTTCCACGGCAATATCTCTCCCCGTAACGAGGGAAAGGTCTGCCATGTCACTGCCGATCCAGACACAGGCGAAATACTGGGCAATCGCGGGGCTGGTGCTGATCGTGCTCCTCTGGCTGCTTGGCGATGTGCTTTTGCCTTTCGTCCTCGGGGCGGCGCTGGCCTATTTCCTCGATCCGGTCGCCGACCGGCTGGAGCGGCTGGGGCTGAGCCGCGTGGTGGCGACTTCGGTGATCGCGCTGGTCGCGGTGCTGATCTTCGTGCTTCTTGTTCTGTCGATCATCCCGACCCTGATCCAGCAGCTGATGGCGCTGATCGAATCCGCGCCCGAGATATCCAAAAAGCTGCAGGGCTTCCTCGTGGACCGTTTCCCCGAACTGGCCGACCGCACCTCGACCCTGCGCCAGACGCTTGCCGAACTTGGCGAGACGGTGAAGGCGCAGGGCGGCAAGGTCGTGGGGGGGCTGATCCAGACCGCATTCGGCGCGGTGTCGATCGTTCTTGTCCTGCTGGTGGCGCCGGTCGTGACCTTTTATCTGCTGCTGGACTGGGACCGGATGATCGCCCGCACCGATGCGCTGTTGCCGCGCCAGCATATCGACAGCATTCGCCAGATCGCCTCTGAAATCGACGTGACGCTGGCAGGGTTCCTGCGCGGACAGGTCATGGTCTGCCTGATCCTTGGCGCTTTCTACGCCATCGCGCTGATGGCGGCAGGGCTGCAATATGGGCTGATCGTCGGCGCGCTGGCCGGGGCGATCACCTTCATCCCTTATATCGGCGCGCTGTTTGGCGGCGTCCTCGCCATCGGCCTTGCGCTGTTCCAGTTCTGGGGCGACTGGTTTTCGATCGGCATCATTGTGGCGATTTTCGCGGTGGGCCAGTTTGCCGAGGGCAATATCCTGTCGCCCAAGCTGGTGGGGCAATCGGTCGGGCTGCACCCGGTCTGGCTTTTGCTGGCGCTTTCGGCCTTTGGCTCGCTCTTTGGCTTTGTGGGCATGCTGGTGGCCGTTCCGGTTGCGGCGGTGATCGGGGTGTTGGTGCGCTTTGGCGTCGCTCAGTATCAGAACAGCCCGCTTTTCATCGGAGAACAGTCCGCAAATCCACTTCCGACACAACCAGCGCGCAGCCGCAGATCGCCCCTTAAAGACGCGGACCGCGCAGAAAGCGGAGACGAGGCGTGAGCAGACAACTCGCCTTTCACCTGCCGCCCCAGGAGAATCTCGGGCGCGAGGATTATATCGTCACCCCTGCAACCGCGCTGGCGCTTTGCGCGATTGACCGCTGGCGCGACTGGCCAGGCGGCAAGATGCTGCTGATCGGGCCCGAAGGGTCGGGAAAGTCGCATCTCGCCGCGATCTGGGCCGGATCAACCGCCGCGCCGCGCTTGGCCGCGCGGGATCTGGCGCAGCTGCAATCCGATCAGGATCTGCCCGAACTCGCCGCGTCCGGCGTGGTCGCGATCGAGGACGCGGACCAGATCGCCGGCGACCGCGCGGCCGAGACGGCGCTGTTCCATCTCCATAACCTGCTTTTGCCGCAGGGAAGGCTGCTGGTAACCGGCAAGACCCCGCCGCGCGACTGGGGCCTGACCCTGCCGGATCTGCTCTCGCGCCTCCAGGCTGCGGCGGTGACGCGGATCGAGGCGCCTGATGATGCGCTGCTGAACGGGGTGCTGGTAAAGCTCTTTGCCGACCGGCAGCTGCAGCCGCCGGCGAACCTGATCCCCTGGGCCATTGCGCGGATGCCGCGCTCGATCCGGGCGGCGCGCGTGCTGGTCAGCCGGATGGACGAGCTGGCGCTGGAGCGGGGCTGCGCCCCGGGCCTGCGGCTTGCGGCCGAGATCCTGGGCGAAACGCTGCCGGAATAATCCCCTGCCCGTAGCCGGATGACATTATTCGGTTACATATAAGTTTCATAAACTTCACAACCCTTCCCGGAAGCGCCGACATATAAGCCGCGAAATGACACAGGCAGATTTTCTCAAAACGACCGCCCCCGCGATTGTCACCCTCCCGGATGACGAGATTCATGGGCCGAAACGCTTTTTCAACCGCGAGCTCAGCTGGCTTGCATTCAACTGGCGCGTCCTGGAAGAGGCGGCAAACCCTGCCGTGCCGCTGTTGGAACGGCTGCGGTTTCTGTCAATCTCGGCGACCAATCTTGATGAATTCTACACCGTCCGCGTGGCGGGTCTGCGGGCCCTGAAACGCACGGGCAATAACGTCTTTTCCGAAGATGGCCGCACCCCCGCCGAACAGCTGGAACTGATCAGCGCCGATGCGCGGCGTCTGATGCAGGTGCAACAGACCACCTTCAAGAAACTGCGCGCCGAGATGGAAGAGGTCGGGATCATCCTGCTGACCCGGTCCAAGCTGAATGTGCGCGATCTGAAATTCCTTGAGGAATACTTTCTCTCGAATGTTTTTCCGGTGCTGTCGCCGCTGGCCATCGACCCGGCGCACCCTTTCCCCTTCATCCCCAATACCGGCTTTTCGCTGGCGCTGGAGCTGGAGCGCACCTCGGACCGGCGCCGGCTGAATGCGCTGCTTCCGATCCCGCAACAGGTCTCGCGCTTTGTCCAGCTGCCGGGCAATCCCGGCCAGGACCGGTTCCTGCCGCTGGAAGAGCTGCTGCTCCTGCATCTCGACATGCTGTTCCCCGGCTTTTCGGATCGCGGGCATTGCACCTTCCGCGTGCTGAGGGACAGCGATCTTGAGGTCGAGGAAGAGGCCGAAGACCTTGTCCGCGAATTCGAGACCGCGCTGAAACGCCGCCGTCGCGGCGAGGTGATCCGGCTGAAAATGTCGGCGGGCGCACCGCCCGAACTGCGGCAGCTGATCATGCAGGAGATCGACGCCGACGAGGATGAGGTGATCGAGGTGCGTGGCCTGATCGGCATCGCCGATCTGAAAGCGCTGGTGCTGAATTCGCGCCCCGATCTCTTGTGGCCGCCCTTCAGCCCGCGCGTGCCGGAACGGGTGCGCGACCATGAGGGCAATATTTTCGCCGCGATCAAGCAAAAGGATATGCTGCTGCATCATCCTTACGAAACCTTCGACACCGTGATCCGCTTTCTGGAACAGGCGGCGCGCGACCCCAATGTGGTGGCGATCAAACAGACGCTGTATCGCACCTCCTGGGACAGCCCCATCGTCTCGGCTTTGTGCGAGGCGGCCGAGGCAGGCAAATCGGTCACGGCGCTGGTCGAGCTGAAAGCGCGCTTTGACGAGGCCGCGAATATCCGCCAGTCACGTCGGCTGGAACGGTCGGGTGCCCATGTGGTTTACGGGTTCATGAACCTGAAAACCCACGCGAAGATCTCGACCGTGGTGCGGCGCGAAGGCGACAGCCTGGTCACCTATACCCATTACGGCACCGGCAATTACCACCCGATCACCGCCAAGATCTATACCGACCTCTCGCTGTTCACCTGCGATGCGGCGCTCGGGCGCGATGCGACCAAGGTGTTCAACTACCTTTCGGGCTATGTGCAGCCCCAGGGGCTGGAAAACCTCTCGATCTCGCCGATCTCGCTGAAACCCCGTTTGATCGAGCTGATCGCGGCCGAGGCCGATCACGCCCGCGCGGGCCGCCCCGCCGGGATCTGGGCCAAGATGAATTCGGTGATCGACGCCGATGTGATCGACGCGCTTTATGCCGCCTCCCAGGCGGGGGTGAAGATCAGCCTCGTGATCCGCGGCATCTGCGGGCTCCGGCCGGGCGTCAAAGGCCTGTCGGAAAACATCCGGGTGAAATCAATCGTCGGGCGTTTTCTCGAGCATTCGCGCATCGTCTGTTTCGGCAATGGCTTTGGCCTGCCGTCGCAAAAGGCGCGGGTCTTTATCTCTTCCGCCGACTGGATGGGCCGAAACCTCACCCGCCGCGTCGAGACCCTGGTCGAAGCGATCAACCCGACGGTCAAAAGCCAGATCCTGTCGCAGATCATGGCGGCAAACCTTGCGGATGAGGCACAAAGCTGGGTCCTCTCCGCCGATGGGCGCTACCGCCGCGATCTGGGGGCGGCCGATGGATCCCTCTTCAACTGCCACCGCTTCTTCATGGAGAACCCGTCGCTTTCGGGCCGGGGTACCGCCGGGGCAAAGGATGCGCCGCGTATCCTTTGCGGGCGCGACGAGGAGACGGGGGCTGCCGCGAAAACCGGGTCCGGCTGAGGCCTGATCCGGGGGTTGCGGCAGACTGACGGTTGACCTGGCCCCGCTGAGGCGCAAAACAGAAGACCTGATGATCCGTGAGATGCGATGAGCCCTGACACCCAGCCCCGCCCCGCCGCCGCACAGCATGAGGAAGAATGGGCCCCCTTTGGCCGCCCGCTCTTTCTGGACGACGGCGCGCGGGCGCTGTCCAGGGTCGGCGTGGTGGATGTGGGGTCGAACTCGGTCCGGATGGTGGTCTTTGATGGTGCGGCCCGCAGCCCGGCCTATTTCTACAATGAAAAGATCATGTGCGGGCTTGGCAAAGGCCTTGTTCAGACCGGCTATCTGAACCCCGAAGGCCGGGTCCGGGCATTGAAGGCGCTCAAACGCTTTGCGCTTCTGGCCAAAGGGATGGAGATCGGCCCCCTGACCGTGGTCGCCACCGCGGCCACCCGCGAGGCGAAAGACGGGCCTGAATTTCAGGCCGATGTGCTGCGCGAAACCGGGCTGAAGCTGCATGTGGTCGACGGACCCGAGGAGGCGCGGCTTTCGGCCCAGGGGGTGCTTTTGGGCTGGCCCGATGCCAAGGGCCTTGTCTGCGATATCGGCGGCAATTCGATGGAACTGGCGCGGATCGGCGATGGCAAGGTCGGCAAACGCGTCTCGACCCAGCTTGGCCCGTTCCGGCTGCTGCAGCTTGAGGGCGGCGTGAAAAAGCGCGAGGCCCATATCGACCGCGTGCTGAAAGACGTGCAGGCGCAGGTGAAATCCGAAGGCGAGCGGATCTATCTTGTCGGTGGCTCCTGGCGGGTGATCGCGCGCCTTGATATGGAGCGGCGGAACTATCCGCTTCTGGTGCTGCATGAATACCGCATGACGCCGGAAAGCCTTCTGGACACGCTGGACTGGATCGCGGCTTCGGATCTGGCGGTGTTGCGCGCCCGCACCGGCACCTCGGTCGAACGGATGGAACTGGTGCCGATCGCCTGCGAGGTACTGCGCGAGCTGATCAAAGTGCTGAAGCCGCGCGAGATCGACATTTCTGCCTATGGCATCCGCGAGGGGCTTTTATATGAGCAGATGCCCGAACGGCTGCGCGAACGGGATCCGCTGATCGAGGCGGCACGGCTGACCGAACGCAGCCAGGCCCGCATTCCGGGGCTGGGCAAAAAGCTATACGAATTCCTGCTGCCGCTGTTCAAAGGTGAAAGTGCCGAGCGGATGCGGCTGATCAAGGCGGCCTGTCTGCTGCATGACACCACATGGCGCGCGCATCCCGATTACCGCGCCGAGGCCTGTTTCGACAATGCGACCCGCGCCAATCTCGGCGGCCTCGATCATCCGGGCCGCGTCTTCCTGGGCCTGTCGCTCTTGCATCGCTACAAGAACAGCCGCGCCGGCAACCGGATGGAGGCGTTGTTCCGGCTCCTGAATGACGAGGATCTGCGCCTCGCCGAGGTGCTGGGCAAGGCTTTGCGCTTTGGGGCGATGTTTGCGGCGGATGATCCGGCCCAGGCCGGACGCCTGACCTGGTCGCCGAAAAAGCGGCTGCTCGGGCTGGAACTGACGCAGGACGGCGAGGATCTCTTTGGCGAAGTGGCCCAGGCACGGTTTGCCTCACTGACCACGGCGCTGAAGGCAAAATCAAAGGTCACCCCGGCCGTCAGGAACTGAGCGATGCCAGAAACCGCGCCGGATGCGGCCCCCGCAGATCTGCGCATCCTGGAGGCCGTGCCCGAAGACAGCGCCGCGATTGCCGCGCTCTGGGCGCCCTGGATCCGCGATACCGCGATCACCTTTGTCCCCACGCCGCGCAGTGCCTCCGAGGTCGCGGCTCTGATCCGCGACCGCAGCGCCGCCGGACACGGCTTTTTTGTCGCCCGTAACAGCGGCGGTGATCTGCTTGGATTTGCCAGCTACAGCCAGTTTCGCGCCGGGGCCGGTTATGCCCGCAGCATGGAACACACCGTGATCCTCGCCCCCGAAGCCCGCGGGCGCGGGGCGGGGCGCGCCCTGATGGCTACGGTGGAAGCCCATGCGAAAGCGCGGGGCGCGCATCTGATGGTGGCGGCGGTCTCGGGCGAGAACCCTTCGGCGCGGCTTTTCCACAAGGCACTCGGTTACCGCCATTGCGGCACCATCCCCGGCGCGGGGTTCAAATTCGGCCGCTATCTCGACCTGATCCTGCTGGCCAAGGAATTGTAAACCTCTGGTCCGTTAGCTTTGTCTCTCCGCGATATGAGAATGTCGTGATGGCGCATTATTCTGACCGGACATTCTCTTTTCCCCGCGATATCGTGATTGCATGTCAATCTGGACCCGCATTGCCGAAGCCCTTGCCGCCCTTGTCCGGGGCGAGCCACTTTCCGTGGTTTTTGAACGCCTGCGCGGCGAAACCAGCCCCGAGAAATCCATCGGGTTCACCATCGCGGTGATCGCCCTTGGCGCCAAAATGGCCAAGGCGGATGGCGAAGTCTCGCGCGAAGAGGTCACTGCCTTCCGCCGCATCTTCACGGTTCCCGATGGAGAAGAGGCCCATGCCGCCCGCGTCTTCAACCTCGCGCGCGAGGATATCGCGGGCTTTGACGCTTACGCCCGCAAAATCGCGCATCTCTTCAACCCCGAAGAGCGCCGGCTCTGCGCCGATGACCACCATGTGCTGCTTGATGTGCTTGAGGCACTGTTCCAGATCGCGCTGGCCGATGGCAATTACCACCCGGGCGAAGATGATTTCCTCCGCCATGTCGCGGGCATTTTCGGGCTGGATGACGGCTGTTTCAACGCGGTCCGCGCGCGTCTGGTCGAAGGCGCGCCGCGCGATCCGCATGATGTGCTGGGCATCCCGCATGGCGCCAGTATCGACATGGCCCGCACCGCCTGGAAACGGCTGGTGCGCGACACCCATCCCGATGTGATGACCGCGCGCGGCGTGCCACCCGAAGCGGTGCATCTGGCCGAGCGCCGGCTTATCGCCATCAATGCCGCCTGGGAGGAACTCTCCGGGCGCGAAGCGGCCTGAGCGATGCCTGCCGCTGCCCCCCTCCCTGCCAGGCGTCCGGGACTGCGCATCGCCACCTGGAATGTCGAATGGTTCGACCGGCTCTTCGACGATTCCGGGCGCGGCTATGAGGATCACCAGTCCTCGGCCCGCTATGGCATCAGCCGCGGTGCGCAGCTGGGCGCGCTCGGGCTCGTGTTCACCGCGCTGGATGCCGACGGGATCATGATCATCGAGGGGCCGGACACCACGTCGAAACGGTCGACCGTGCGCGCACTGGAATGGTTCGCACAGAAATACGGGCTCCGGGCGCGCCGCGTGGTGCATGGGTTTTCATCGGAAACCGAACAGGAAATCGCCTTTCTCTATGACCCCGACCGAATGCAGGCGCATCACGACCCGATCGGCGAGCCGACCGGCAAACGCGGGCCCGCGGGCGAGACCACCGAAGCGCCGCGCTTTGACGGCACTTTCCGCTATGATCTCGACACCGATCATACGCCCGACACCATCCGCTTTGCCAAACCGCCGCTGGAGCTGGTGCTGACCCTGCCCACCGGGCGCCGCCTGCGGCTGATCGGTGTCCATGCGAAATCGAAAAACCCGCATGGTGCGACGAATGAGGCCTCGCGCATCCGCATCTCTATCGAAAACCGCCGCAAGCAGCTGGCGCAATGTATCTGGATCCGCGAACGCGTCACCGAACATCTGACGCGGGGCGAGGACATCATCGTATTGGGCGATTTCAACGATGGCCCGGGGCTCGATGAATTTGAAAAGCTCTTTGGCCGCAGCGGGGTCGAGATCGTGCTGGGTCAGGATCGCGATCCGGCGCAGCGGCTCTTTGACCCCAATGCCGATATGGCGCTGTGTTCGCGTTTTGGCTTTTGCCCGACCACGGCGCGGTTTTACCTCGCGCCGCAAAAGCGCTGGTTCGAGGCACTGCTGGATTTCGTCATGGTCTCTCCGGGGCTGATGGTCCCGAAACCGGAATGGCGGATCTGGCACCCGTTCCAGGATCCCCGCATCATGGCCCTGCCAGAGCTGCGCGAGGCGCTGCTTCAGGCCTCGGATCATTTTCCTGTCACAGTTGATCTGGCCTTCTGAGCAGGCGACAGCCCGCCGCCGCAGCGAGTTGTGAATTGCGCGACCGGCAAGGCGCGCGCGATACTTATCCTGCCCCTGTTCGCGTCCCTCAGGAAAGGACCCCAAATGGCCAGCATTTTCAGGCGCATCTTCGTCCGGCGCGGGGCGGGCAGTATCGGGCTGAGAGCCGTCGGGCTGCGCAATATCGGTCTCGCGCTCTTCCTGCTGGCCATGGCGCCACTGCCTTTGCCGCATCTGCGCCCGGCTCATGCCGAGGCCGAAACCGGGACCGGCCCGCGCGAGGCGGAAACCGAAAAGGGCTTTTCGCTGATCGAAGAGGGGGCAAAGCTCCTTTTCCGCGGGCTGATAAGCGAGATGGAGCCCTCCATCACCGAGCTTGAAGGCGCTGTCCGCGAGATCATGCCGGAGCTTGAGGCGCAGATCGGTGCGCTCGGCCCGCAACTGCGCGAGCTGGCGCGGCTGATGAAGGACGTACAGAATTACGAGATGCCCGTGATGCTGGAAAACGGCGATATCCTGATCCGCCGGAAGGATCCGCTGCCCCCTGGCCGGCGCGACGACACCCGGCCCGAAGTGACACCGCCGGAAACGCCCCAAGATGCACCAAAGCCGCGCAACTGGCCGCCATTGCCCGGCCCGAATGGCGAGGTGGAGCTCTGAGCCAGCAGCAGATGGCGCAACCACCATCCGGTCAGAATTCTGCCGTTGATCGAATCACCGAAAGAAATAACTATCCCGGTGCTTCGTGCCGATGTTGAGCAAGGTGCCAAACGGATGCGTCCCGCCTGTTGCCTATCAAAACAAGCCCGCCCCCACCGTTGGTCAGCCCTGAAAGACGGCGCCAGACTTGCTGTAATATTCGGACTGGCAATTCCGCTTTCAGCTTTTTCAGTTGGCGCCCAGACCGCAGACCTGGTCAAAAACAGTATGGTGCACAAGGTGGCGGCGGATTCCATGACCACGACGACCTCAGTTTACTGCACCATTGCGGGGCGGACAGATGGAGACGCAGGCCGTATCGTCTGCTCAGAGCTGCTGGCCCTGCTGCAGACCACTCATCCGCAATATGGTTTTACACTTGCGGCCGGCGCCAGTGCGCCGCCCGCACTCGAGATCCGGATCCTGCTTGCGACGGACAATAATCTCAGCCTGGTCCTCAGCCTGACCGGCGCGGATGGCACGAGACTGGAAACAGAAAATTTCTCCGTTTCCGCCATGGATCGCAAACTGACGCCACAATTGAGAAACAACGTCTACCGCCGTGCCATCGCAGATATTGTGCCGGCAGGCTGACTCAGTTCATTTATTTCGGAGATCAGAATGTGCTTTTTGTGCTCCACCCAGTCCGACACTCCGGCAGACCTGCTATCCATCCTTGACACTCATACCGGCGGATCTGCCGGCGGCACTCTTCCGGCTCCTCCCGCCGGCAATGGCAGTTCGGCGCCCTATACACTTGACCAGATCGCCGGCTATCTGACCGACGGATACTGGGGCTTTAACGGCGGATCCTGGCGCGCTTTCGATATCAGCGCCGCGCGCATTCTCACCTACAGCACATCGATGCTCTCGCCGCTGGCGGCGGCAATTGTCGAATATTCGCTGGACGTCTGGAGCGCAGCGACCGGTATCAGTTTCGTGAATGTTGGCGTGGTGCCGTCGGGTTTCACCGAGACCACCGATGTGGGCGGCAGCACCGGGACTGCCACCGCAATCGGCACCAATACTGTCATTCAGGGAACCATCGGCACAGTAAACGATAACGATTTTTATCGGGTTACGCTTGTCGCCGGCCAGACCTACATGATCTCGCTGTCGCGATCCGGCGGCTCCACGATTGATCCCTATCTGGAACTTCGCAACGGCACCGGCGCTCTGATCAGCAGTGCCGACGATCCCTCTTCCGCCGCAGCAGGCGAATATATCACCTTCACCGCGCCCACCACCGGCACCTATTATCTTGTGGCCCGGGATTATGGCACGCGCACCGGTTCATATGAGCTGACGGTTCAGGTGGCCGCCGACCTGACCTTTAACGATGCCGATGTCAGCGGTGCCTATGCCTGGTCCGATATGACAGGCAACAGGATCATCAATTCCTTTATCAACGTCCATGACAGCTGGGATACTCTGAACCTCAACGGATATATGGTCCAGACCTATATCCACGAGATCGGCCATGCGCTCGGCCTCGGACATGCCGGGCCCTATAACGGGACAGCAGTCTGGGGCACTAACAACCTTTACGATAATGACAGCTGGTCGGCCACGATCATGTCCTATTTCAATCAGGAAAATAACCCGAATGATCCCGCGGCATACGCCTATCTCGCGACGATCATGCCGGCTGATATCATCGCAATCCAGAATCTCTATGGCGCGGGATCGCTGGGCTATCAACCGGGCAACACGATCTGGGGGCCTGGCGGCAATATTGGCGGTTACTTCCAGCAATTGCTGAACATGTGGGGCGGCCTGACGGCGGCAGATCCCCTCATCTATGCGGGCAACGACTTTGCCTTCACCGTTTATGACACTGGCGGGAACGATACGCTTAATTTCTCGGTATTCGGCCAGAACCAGTTAATCTCTCTCGTCGCGCTTCAATATTCGAATATTGGCGGCGGCACCGGCAATGTGGTGATCGCGCGCGGCACTGTGATCGAAAACGCTATTGGCGGCAGCGGAAATGATACCATCATCGGGAATGCAGAAGCCAACCGGCTTGAAGGCGGATCGGGCAACGACCTCCTGAACGCGGGGGCTGGAAATGATACGATCATCGGCGGCGCGGGCACCGATACGGCGGTGATGGGCGTGGCCTCAGGCTCGATCACTGTCACCGGCAATGCGTCCCAGGTGGTGATCACCTCCAGTATGGGGGTCGACACTTTTATCGGCGTCGAGAATTTTCAGTTCACGAACGTAACCCTGACCCTGGCACAGATTCTGGCACTTATCGAAAGCGGCGGGCCCAACACACCCACGGCGGGGAATGACACACTCACCGGCACAGCCGGCAATGACACGATCAATGGTCTTGCCGGAAATGACATCATTTACGGGCTTGGCGGAGCAGATGTGCTCTACGGCAATCTCGGTAATGACAGCCTCTACGGCGGTGACGGCGACGACTGGCTTTACGGCGGCGCGGGCGCTGACCACCTTTACGGCGGCGCGGGCCGTGACCGCGCCCATTACGGCGAAGCGACTGCGGCGGTGCGGGCCGATCTGCAGGTGACGACAAACAACAGCGGCGCTGCGGCCGGCGACCAGTATTTCAGCATCGAGGATTTGGCCGGCACCGCCTATAACGACACGCTGCTGGGCGATGCATCCGGCAATATGATCCTGGGCGCGGCAGGCGTCGACGTGATCTATGGCCGCGCAGGCAATGACACGCTTTATGGCGGCGATGGCGATGACTGGCTTTATGGCGGGGATGGTGCCGACTGGCTCTATGGTGGCGCGGGCCGTGACCGGGCGCATTATGGCGACGCGATCGCAGCCGTTCGGGTCGATCTGCAATCACCGGGAAGCAATACCGGCTTTGCTGCCGGAGACCGCTTCTTCGAGGTCGAGGATCTTGTCGGGTCGGCCTATAACGACACGCTCCTGGGGGATGCCGGCAACAACATGATCCAGGGCGCAGGCGGCATTGATGCGATCTATGGCCGCGCAGGCAATGACACGCTTTACGGCGGCGATGGCGATGACTGGCTTTATGGCGGGGATGGTGCCGACTGGCTCTATGGTGGCGCAGGTCGTGACCGGGCGCATTATGGCGACGCGATTGCAGCCGTTCGGGTCGATCTGCAGTCACCGGGCAACAATACCGGCATTGCCGCCGGAGACCGCTTCTTCGAGATCGAGGATCTTGCCGGATCGACTTATAACGACACGCTCATGGGGGATGCCGGCAGCAACATGATCCAGGGCGCCGGCGGCATTGATGTTATCTATGGCCGCGCGGGCAATGACACGCTTTACGGCGGCGACGGAGATGACTGGCTTTATGGTGGCGATGGTGCCGACTGGCTCTATGGTGGTGCCGGCCGCGACCGGGCGCTTTATGGCGACGCGACTGCAGCCGTTCGGGCCGATCTGCAATCGCAGGGTCTGAACAGCGGTTTTGCGGCGGGCGACCGCTTCTTCGAGATCGAGGATCTTGTCGGGTCGGCCTATAACGACACGCTGCTGGGGGATGCCGGCAACAACATGATCCAGGGCGTCGGCGGCATTGATGCGATCTACGGCCGCGAGGGCAATGACACGCTTTACGGCGGCGACGGAGATGACTGGCTCTATGGCGGCGCCGGGGCAGACTTGCTCTATGGCGGCGCGGGCCGTGACCGGGCACATTACGGTGACGCGACCGCCGCCGTTCGGGCCGATCTGCAATCACCGGGCAGCAATACCGGCTTTGCTGCCGGAGACCGCTATTTCGAGATCGAGGATCTCGTCGGATCGGCCTATAATGACGTGCTTCTGGGCGATGCCGGGAACAACATGATCTCTGGCGGGGCTGGGAATGACACGCTCTTTGGTCGTGAGGGCAATGACACCCTCATCGGCGGCGCGGGAAGGGATGTGTTCGTGTTCAACACGGCTCCGGGCGTAGCAAATGCCGATCTCATCAGTGATTTCAACATTGCCGATGACTTCATCCATCTCGACGACGCGATCTATTTCAGCCTGACTGTCGGCGCACTGGACGCGTCGCGCTTTGCGGTTGGAGCGGCAGCCACGACTGCGGCCCATCGCATCGTCTACAATCAGAGTTCCGGCGCGATCTTTTACGATGCGGATGGCTCTGGCGCGGGTGAAATGGTGCTGATCGCAACCGTGACGGCAAACACTGCTCTCACTGCCGGTCACTTCCTGATCACCTGATCCACAGGCAGCGCGCGTCCCGATGGTCACATTTCCAGCCCGACCATCGGGACCCGGCAAACCCGAATTCCTTTCTGACAGCACCTCCTGACCAAACCGGGCAGTTAGCACTTTCAACACTGCGCATTTCCCCGGGCGACAGGTGCAGTGTAGAAGCATTGCGCGACGTCGTTGTTGCGAAAATGTCGGGGCCACAAGCAAAGCTTTGCTCAGGTCAAAATCCCCAGGGTGGCAGAGACAGCGCAGAGAGTATATTGCCCGGAAAGGCAGCTTTTCGGCTCCATACTGCTCCTGCGCAGCCGCTCCGGATCTTACGGAATGGGGATCAGGTGTTCTGGCAGCAGGGCCACCGACAGGTAGAGTTTTATGATCAAGAAACTAGTAGATAGTATCGCGAACCATCGGGCGAAAATCGGCATCCTCGGCCTCGGCTATGTTGGGATACCACTCGCGCAGCGCATCAATGAAGTCGGCTTTCCGGTATTGGGTCTTGATGTTTCAGCCGAGCGGATAGAGCAGCTGAATAGCGGCCAGAGCCCGATAAAGCATATCCCGCACCAGGCAATTGCCGCCATGCGCGAAAGCGGCTTCGAAGCGACAGCTGACTTTTCCCGCGCCGCCGAATGCGATGCGCTGCTCATCTGCGTCCCGACCCCGCTCAACAAATTCCGCGAGCCGGATCTGAGCTTCGTGACAGCCACCATGGACAGTATCGCGCCGTATCTGCGGGCGGGCCAGCTTCTCTCGCTCGAAAGCACCACCTGGCCCGGCACGACCGACGAAGTGCTGCTGCCCTATGTCACCGATGCCGGTCTGATCCCGGGCGATGATTTCTTCCTGGTCTATTCGCCCGAGCGCGAAGATCCCGGCAATCCCAACTTCCACACAAGGACCATCCCGAAAGTGGTCGGCGGCCATACGCGGGCCTGTCTTGATGTCGGCAGTGCTCTTTACGGCGCCTTCATTGACCGCGTCGTGCCGGTCAGCTCGACCCGCGCCGCCGAGATGGTCAAGCTGCTGGAAAATATCCACCGCTCGGTCAATATCGGCCTTGCCAATGAGATGAAGCTCGTCGCCGAACGGATGGGGCTCGATATTTTCGAGGTCGTCGACGCGGCGGCGACCAAGCCCTTCGGCTTCACCCCCTTCTATCCCGGGCCCGGCATCGGCGGTCACTGCATCCCGATCGACCCTTTCTACCTGACCTGGAAGGCGCGGGAATACGGGCTGCATACCCGCTTCATCGAGCTGGCCGGCGAAATCAATGCCGCGATGCCCGACTATGTCATCTCGCGGCTGGTTTCGGCGCTGAACGCGCGGCAGAAATCACTGGCAGGGGCAAAGGTGCTGGCGCTTGGCATCGCCTATAAGCGCGACGTGGATGACATGCGTGAAAGCCCTTCGGTTTTCGTGATGGAACGGCTGCGCGAATGGGGGGCTCTGGTCGATTATTCAGACAGTAATGTGCCGGTCTTCCCCAGGATGCGGGAACATCAGTTCGATCTGAAATCTGTGTCACTGAGCCCGGAGGTGATCGCCTCATATGACGCGGTCGTGCTGCTGACCGATCACAGCGATTTCGATTATGAGATGATCCGCAACAATGCGCGCCTTCTGATTGATACCAGGGGCAAATATCGTGGTCAGGTCGCCGAGAATATAAGCCGGGCGTAAGGGGACTTCGATGTCGGATGTGAAAATAGCGCAGATCGGCTGCGGCTACTGGGGCAAGAACCTTGCCCGGAACTTCGCCGAAATCGGCGCGCTCGGCGCAATCGTCGATGACCACCCTGCCACGGCAACGGCGATCTCGGCCCAGCACGGCGTGCCCGCGAGAACGCTGGACGAGGTTCTGGCCGATCCGGAAATCCAGGGCCTTTCCTTCGCCACCCCGGCCGAAACTCATGCCGGCCTTGCCGCAAGGGCACTGGCGGCCGGTAAGCATGTCTATGTCGAAAAGCCGATGGCCCTGACGGCTGCGGAATGCCGGCAGATGATTGGCGCTGCAGCGCAGGCAGACCGCGTGCTGATGGTCGGTCACCTGCTGCAATACCACCCGATCTTCGTGGCGCTGCGCGACCGCGTGCATTCCGGGGATCTGGGTGAACTGCGCTATATCTATTCGAACCGGCTCTCGCTTGGGAAGTTCCGCGTCGAAGAGGATGTCCTCTGGTCGTTTGCGCCGCATGATATCTCGATGATCCTTGCGCTGGCGAACCGGCCGGTCGCGCAGGTCTCGGCCCAGGCGGCGGCTTTCGTCAGCCCCGGAATTGCTGATATGGCCACCTGCCAGATCGGTTTCGGCGATGGGCTGCGTGCGCATGTCTTCACCTCCTGGAGCCATCCTTTCAAGGAACAGCGCCTGGTGGTCGTTGGCAGCACCGGCATGGCGGTGTTTGAGGACAGCCAGCCCGACTGGGACCGCAAGCTCGCGCTCTACCGCCACCGGATCGACACCAGCGGCCCGGTGCCGATCCCTGAATCGGTGCCGGCGGAATATGTCGCAGTGCCGAGGGGCGAGCCACTTAAGGATGAATGCCGCGAATTTGTCGCGGCCATCGCGCAGGGCCGCGCCGCTCGCACCGACGGGGCCGAGGGCCTCGCAGTGATCGACGTGCTGGAACGCGCCTCACAAGCGATCAAAGCCGGCCACTGAGATGTTTACCGGCAATCGCATCAGGCTTTCGTGCATCGCTGCGGATCTGGGGCTTTCTCTCTGGCGTGACGGCGAAATCGCCTGTGTCGGTAAAGTGCCGACGCGGCTCGACGCCCGGCTGGTGCCCGCCGGCAAAGCCATCCATCTGAAAGATGCCGCCAGCGCAAGCGGCATCGCAGCCTATGTCGTGCCGGAAGATCTCGCCGCTTCTGTGCCGCAGGCGGCCGGGGTTATCCTCTCGGATCAGCCCGTTGCCACCGCGATGGCTGTGCATGAATATCTCTGCGATCTGCCCGGCTTTCTCTGGACCGACTTTCCCAGCGAAATCGACCCGGCCGCCATCATCATGCCCGGAGCCTTCGTCGCGCCGAAGAATGTGCGGATCGGCGCCGGAACAGTCATCGGCCCGAATGCCGTCATTCTGGAGCGCAGCCTGATCGGCGCAAACTGCCAGATCGGCGCGACCGTGGTGATCGGGATGGAGGCATTTGAGCAAAAGGCAGGCGTCAGCCCGAAAGCGCTTTTGCGCCAGGCGGGCGGCGTCAGGATCGGCGACAATGTAAGCCTCCTGCCCGGCTGCACCATCGCGCGTTCGACTTTTGGCGGCTTTAACCACATCGGGGCCGAAACCAAGATCGACGCCCAGACCTATATCGCGCATGACTGTGTCATCGGCGAGCGGGTGACGATCTGCGCCTGTTGCGATATTTCGGGCCGGGTCGAAATCGGCGATGACGCCTATCTTGGGCCAAACTGCACCATATCCAACGGCTTGCGCATCGGCCGCAAAGCAACAATCAGCCTTGGCGCTGTGGTCACCCGCGATGTCGAAGACGGCACCAGGGTCACCGGAAACTTCGCCATGCCGCATGACAACTGGCTGAAACTCATTCGCGATTACAGATAGACAGGGGCTCACCATGCAGTTCATCGACCTCGCCGCGCAGCAGGCACGGATCAAGGACAGGATCGACAGCCGGATCCAGGCTGTGCTGGCGCATGGCGGCTATATCATGGGCCCGGAAGTGAAAGAACTGGAGTCGCAGCTCGCCGCCTTTTCGGGGGTCAGACACGCGCTTGGCTGCGCCAATGGGACCGATGCGCTGCAACTGGCCTTGATGGCGCTTGGGGCTTCGGCTGGGGACGCGGTCTTCTGCCCGACATTCACCTTCGCCGCCACCGCCGAGATCGTGCCGCTTTTCGGGGCCAAGCCGGTCTTTGTCGATGTGCTGGAAACCAGCTTCAACATGGACCCCGCCAGCCTCGAACGCGCCATCGCCGAGGCAAAGCGCCAGGGTCTGCGCCCCGCCGGCATCATTCCGGTCGACCTTTTCGGCCTGCCCGCCGATTACGACGCGATCGAGGCGATTGCCGAACGCGAAGGCATCTGGATCGTGGCCGACAGCGCCCAGGGCTATGGCGGTCTTTATAAGGGGCGCCGCACCGGCTCCATCGGAACCATCGCCACCACCTCTTTCTTCCCGGCGAAACCGCTGGGCTGCTATGGCGATGGCGGTGCGGTGTTCACCAATGACGATGAGCTCGCGAAGCTGCTCGACTCGCTCCGGGTTCATGGCAAAGGCAGTGACAAATATGACAATGTGCGCATCGGCCTGAACTCGCGGCTCGACACGCTGCAGGCTGCGATTCTGCTGGAAAAGCTGGCGATCTATAAGGATGAGATCGAAAGCCGGCAGCGGGTGGCGCAGCGCTATAATAATGCACTGGCCAATCACTTTGCGGTTCCGGTGGTGCCAGAGGGCACGGTCTCGGTCTGGGCCCAATATACGCTGCTGGCAAAAGACACAGCCGAACGCGATGCGGCGCTTGCAGCGCTCAAGGCGGCCGGCATTCCCGGCATGGTTTACTATCCCCGCCCTCTGCACACCCAGACGGCTTATCAGGATTTTCCGAAAGACCCAAAGGGCCTGCCGGTCGCCGAAAGCCTTGCCGGCCGCGTTTTCAGCCTTCCCATGCATCCCTATCTGACCGAAGCTGATCAGGATCGCGTCATTAACGCGCTTCGCGAGGCGTCATAATCTGGCGCCGGCGGTCTGGCAGGGAATGGGAAAGGGGATACGGATGGCAGATGATGTCTTCACCATTTCGGACGGTGATACGACTTATAAGCATTACCTGCCGGATCATGAACTGGACTACGTGCAGAAGTTTGTGCGCCAGAACGCCACCCCATATGAACTGGACATGCTCCGGGATATGGCAACAAGGCTGCATCCCGGAGATATTGTCTTCGATATCGGCGCGAATGTCGGCAATCACACGCTGTATCTGGCGAGCCGGGTTGGCTGTCATGTTGTGGCATTCGAACCGAATACCCATCTGGCCGAGGCCATCAGCCAAAGCGCCAGGCTGAACAACCTTTCCGAGCTGATCACTGTTAAAAATGTCGGTGTCGGCGACCGGCGCGGCAATGCGCATTTCGTAAAGGAAATTCCCGAAAATCTCGGCGGTCAGAGCATTGAGATGGGGGCCGGGACGATCTCGGTGATCCCGCTCGACTCACTGAAAAAGCCCGCGCCAGTGCGTATGCTGAAGATTGATGTCGAAGGGTTCGAGATCCCGGTTTTGCGCGGCGCGAAAAAGCTGATTGCCCGTGATCGGCCGGTTATCTACGCCGAATGTCAGAATGAGGCGCAGTTCCGTGAAGTATCGGCGCTGCTTCTCGACATGGAATACCTCGTGCATTCGCAATTCAACGCCACGCCGACTCATCTCTTCATTCCGGCCGAGCAAACCAGCCTGACCGCCTATTCGCGTGAGGTTGTAACTGAAAAGACAGGCGAGATTTACAGGCTGAACGAGCGCTACACGGAAACGCGGGGCTCACTCGTCGCGGCCAGCAACAAGTATTACAATCTGGGCCTGCGCATGAATGAGGTCACCGAAGCCGCGACGCAAAAAGATGCGCAGTTCAGAGAGACCCTTGCTGAGCGCGATGCGAAGATCGCGAAGGTGGAGCAGGAGATCGTTGCGCTTGGCAAAATTGCAAGCGAGCGCGACCTGAAAATTGCCAGCCTCGCGCAGGACTCCGACAAGCTGGCGGACCAGCTGAAAGTGGCGACGAAAGAGGCAGGCGAGACGCGGCAACTGCTGCAGATCGCCGAGGCGGCGAAGCTTTCGACCGAGCAGAAACTCGAAGCTGAGCGGAGCATTGCGTTGACGGAACGCAGCGCTGCCCTTGCCGAGCGCAATGCGGCAGCGGCGGAGCGCAATGCGGCCATAGCAGAGGGCATCGTCGCGCTGGAGCGGCAGAACGCCCTTCAAAGAAAGCTGGAGACCGCCGAGGCGGCTTATGCAGCAGCCCAGTCCCGCCTCTCCGCGCTCGGATCCGAGCGCGATGCGGCGCGGGCGCAAGCGGATACATTCCGCCAGGAGCGTGATGCCGCGCAGGCCGAAATCGACATCCTGGCAAAGAAAAGCGAGGCTCAGAGTGACGCGCTGCGCAAGCTTGAAGACCGTCTGACAACCGTGCAGGCGCAGGCCGCTGAAGACCTCAGCGCGGCCCGCGCCTATGCTCTGAAGCGCGAAAATGTTGCACTCGGTGCGAAGCGCCGCATGGAGCTGGAGCTCCAGGCCGCACATGCCATAACCCGCAAAGAACTAAACGGCGCCCGCAGGGACCTGGAAAAGCGGCAGACGGCGCTTGTCGGTTCCCAGAAAGCCCTGGCTTCAACCCGCAAGGCACTCTCGGAACGCGCATCGCTGCGGCGCCACTTCAGGCTTGTGCTGCGCAAGCGTCTTCGTCTCGGCAGCGAAAAACCCGCACCGACCACGGGCGGCAGCGCTTTCGCAGAAGGGGTGCTCAGATTTCACGACACACGTGTCATGCGCGCGCTCTCGGACACTCTTGCCCCCCGCGGGCTGCGCCGCAAATTCGGGAACTGGCTGCGCCGCAGGGCAAAGCCGCACCCGCCGACACGGCACAACCCGATCGCGCAGCAGCCCTCTGCGGCCAGTCTGTCGGGCAATGTGGTCCCGGCCACCGCGTCCGTTCTGGCCATGACGGCCTCCGAGGCACCCGCGGCGGATCTTGCGCTGACATCCGCGAAGCAGCAGTCGGGCGCGCTTGGCGAAGCGCTGGCGAAAGCGGATTTCATCGTTCTGGTTAACGCCTATCCCGCAGGCGATGGCGCTTATGGCGGAGAATTCATCCGGACCCGTGTCGATGCCTATGCCGAAGCGGGGCTGCTTGGATGTGTGATAGAGTTGAACGCGCGCAACCGCGACCTGCAGCAGGATCCGACCGGAAAGGTTCCGGTTTTCCGGATGCCCGCTCATGAGGCAGAAGCGCTTGCCCGCAGGCTGAGCACGGTCAGGGGCATAGTCCTGGTTCATTCGCCATCGCCCCAGATGCAGCAGCTGCTGCCACAGCATATTGATGGCAAGCGGTTGGTCTACTGGTTCCACGGTTTTGAGCTGCGCGATATCCGCCGGCTGTCTTACAACTTCACCACCGAGGAACGTGAGACGCGGCGCGCAAGCCTTGATCTGACCAACCGGCAACGCTGGGAGGCGGCGCGCGCGACCTTCGCCAATCCCGATATACGGGTGATCTTCGTATCAGATTACCTGCGTGGCATCGCCGGTCGCGATGTCGGCAGTCTGCCCACGCGCTCCTCCGTGATCCACAATTTCATCGATGGGGATTATTACAGTTTCGTACCGGCCGCCCAGCGCGGCAGCGGCAGGATCCTGCTCCTGCGCCCGTTCAAGCAGCGCAATTATGCCGGCGACATTGCGACCCGAGCCGTGAAGCTTCTGGCGGATCGCCCTGGATTCGAGCGCCTCAGCTTCACCATTCGCGGCTTTGGTCCGCTTTACGCCGAGAATACCGAATTCCTTCGCGGCATGAGCAATGTCACCTTACAAGAGCAATACAGCAGCCGCGAAGAAATGAAGGCGCTTTACGCGAGCCACGATATTGCGCTTTGCCCGACGCGGCATGACACCCAGGGTGTGAGCCTCGGTGAGGCGATGGCCAGGGGCATGGCCTGTATCTCGAACGATGTCACAGGTATTCCGGAATTCGCCGGTCAGGGAGCCGCTGTTCTGGTGCGCCCGGACGATGTGCGCGGCTATGCGGATGCGATCTGGGATCTGGCGCATGACAAGCAGCGGATCGGCAGAATTGGCGCTGCCGGCGCGGAGCGTGTTCGCAGGCAATGCGGCCTGGATGCCACTATCCGCCGTGAAATCGCATTGCTCAGGGAATGACGCGAAGATCAGTATGACCCGGTCACCCCTCTGAGACAGACCGGGCCACCACGTCAGGTGCCGGTTTCTGGCGGCTCTTTTTCTGGTGGATCATACAGTTTCCAGAAGCCTGCCATTTGCAGGCCCGGCGCAGATCCCGCGCTGCAAGACCAGGCTGAGCGTTGCGACTTGCAGTATCCGGCTGCCGTCCGAGCGCTTCGAGATGGATAATATTATCCGTGACGGAAAGCTGGCCGAATGACAGCCGGTCCTCGACTGGCTTGCCGGGGAATGTGGGGTCGTTTTCATCCATGACAACGACTGCGACACGCCGACGAAACTATTCGATGACATGGCTTATGGGCCGGATGTGCTGATCCTGAGCGATGGCGAACAGGGTGCCGGCGCGGCCGGTCCGCTGGTCAAAGGTGTCGAGCGGGTGTTCTGGGCAAATAACACGCCCGAGGCGATTGCCGCATTTCTCGGGGATTATCGGCCCTCGTCAGAGCGGCGGGCCCCGCGCACATCATCAGACCCTGCGGCGGATCCAGTGGCGCAGCTTTGGCAACAGGCGTGTCTTGAGCGCGTAAAGCCAGGGTGCGGAATTGGCCAGCATCATTGCCCTGTCGATCCGGCTCAGCCCGCCGACGAAAAGAAGCGCCAGCCACCTTCCGCGGCTGCGGAGCTCTTCGGCGCGAATGATGGCCTCAAGCCGGCGTCGCCCGGACGCGGTGATCTCGCGGTCAAAGCGTTCCAGCGCCAGCGCATAGGCGGCATTCCTCTCGCGCAGATTGCGGTCGGCTTCGGCAAAGCTGCGCAGCGGACCCACGGAATTTCCGGCGTGAATGCGGTAATGCAGCCCGAGGCAATCCAGCGGAACCACCTGCAGATCCAGCGCTATCGCCAATGCCCGCAGCCAGCTGTCCTCGTTCGGCAGCTGTTCTGGAATCGGGAAGTAGCGCCCGGCAAAGGCGCGGTTGAAACTGACCGCGCCGCCTGCGATGTGATCCTCCATTCCCGGTCGCGGAAAGAGGATACCGGCCAGCCCGGGATGCGTGTCTGAAAAGCTGCGGTAGCGACATTGCGCGACACAGGGGGATCGCGCTGTCATGCCGGCTGTCACGGCCGCCAGACGGGCCGGCAGGGCGCTGCCGACAAGCAGGTCATCGCCGGCGAAGAATATAAAGGCGTCCCCCCTTGCGGCGAGAAATGCCAGATTGAGCGCCGCTGCCTTCCCCCGGTGGCCATTGCGGATCACCTGCATCGGAATCGCCGACCCGGCTGCGAAATCAGCCGCTATCGCCGCGCTCTCATCCTCGGAGCCGTCATCGACCAGCACGATCTCACATAACAGGCCCGATGGGGGTTCTATTGACGCGAGACAGGATTTCAGAAAGGCGGCCTCATTGCGCACCGGCGTGAGTATCGTAAGCACTGGCTCATCTTCGGAAGAGGAGTGCTGAGCTGTCGTCGTCATTGGTGCTATGTCCAACTGCACCCGGATCAGACGACCGGACGCGCCTGCATGTTACGATTGTGATGCGCGATCGCGTCATCCACATCATCGTAATAGGTCAGGATACCGCGTTCCAGCACGGCACCGGCGCTGCACATGCTGCGCAACATCGTATCGTTGTGAGAGACCACGATGGCCCCGGCATTGCTCAGCCGATCTTCCATCACTTCGTTGCATTTCGCCCGGAAGGAGGCGTCACCGACGGATGTGACCTCGTCGATCAGGTAGTAGCTGAAGGGGATGCTCATCGAGACGCCAAAAGCGAAACGGGCACGCATCCCCGAACTGTAAGTCCGGAACGGCATGTCGAAACTGTCGCCAAGCTCGGCGAAATCCGCGACGCTGCGCGCCAGGCTGTCGCTGTCGACCCCATAGATCCGGGCAATGAAGCGGGTATTCTGTGTCCCGGTCAGATCCGGGTGAAAACTGCCGGCAAAGCCGATCTGCCAGGAAATCCGGCCGCTGCTCATAACCTTGCCGCTGTCGGGCCGCATGGTGCCGCCGATGACTTTGAGCAATGTGGATTTTCCGGCGCCGTTGCGGCCCAGGAGCGCAACCGAAGTGCGCGAGGGGAAGACAGCATTGATGTTGCGGGCCACGTAATTCAGCCTGTGTCCGCGACGAAACGCTTTGGTCACCCCTTTGAGAACGATCATCCCCGGTCCCGCAGAGAATAGCCGATCATCACCAGCAGCGCCCATCCCAGCAGACAGATCGCGGCAAAAATCCCGGTGATCATCGCCCGACGCGGATACAGAGGACTGTCGGCCAAAGTCGGCTCGATATGGACGGCAACATAGCGGCTGCGGCGTTCGGCTTCGGCGCGCGCGATATCATAGGCCGCAGTGGCGGAGAGAAACGCCTTCTCGGCGAATTCCCGCTCTACGGTCAGCGCCTCGAAGGTTCCCACGATCTGCACAAGGCTTGAAGTGTCGCCATCGCTTACCGAGTTGCGCTCTTCTTCGATCCGCTTGCGAATGGCCGCGATACGGGAATCTGACTGGCCGATCCGCGGATCGCTCTCTGGCGGATTATTGGAAAGCAGCATGTCCTTGGCCAGCAGGGCCTCTACCAGCTGCTGCTGCAAGATGCCCATGACGCCGCCATTGCTCGCGAGATCCAGCGTCGGGTCAATGATGTTGGTGGTTGCGCGGAAGGTGCTCAGATTACCGCGTGCCGCTTTCAGGCGCTCCCGTGACTCTTCGAGGTCGACCTCGGCATAGCGCAGGGCATCTTCACGGGCAATCAGGCTCAGCCGGTCGGTCAGTGCCTGGGTTTCGCGCAGAATGGCGCCATTGATGGCCTGGGCCTCCTGGGGCGTGAATGCGAGGCTTTCGATGCGCAGGACACCGCTGCCCTTTTCCAGCCGCACAGAGATCATGCGCTTCCAGTAATCGCGCATCTCTTCGATGCTCGCTCCGTCAGGAAGGGTGAAATACCTGTCTCCCCGGTCACGGCCAAAAATCGCCCGAAGGTCCAGGTCTTTGTTGATGTCTTCAACGATTTTCTGGCTGCTGAGATATTCGTGAACGATCTCAGAATCAGACGAAGAGCCGGTCGCGATCTGCCCGAGACCGCTGAGCGCCTCAAGCGGGTTCACGTGCTGCTCGGAGCGCAGCGAGAAAGACATTTGAGAGGAATACTGATCCGCCGCGATCAGATAGAGATACCCAGCAACGAGTGTCACCGGCAGCAGAACAATCGCGAAAAAGGCGACAAGCACTGCCAGATGCCGCCGCCGCAGCCGGGCGGGCTGAGCCGTCGCCATGACTTTTGGCTTTTTCACCACTGTGGGCGACGGGCCTGGCGTGGGAGACTGGCCCGGCCCGGGCACCACGGCCGGGATCGGCCTGACAGCGCGAATAACCGGATCATTGACCGGAGCATGAACCGGCGCCGGGAGAGCGGGATTTTCCGTAAGCACCCGAAGAGGGGCACGGATAACAGGTTCAGCAGCCACAGCTGTCCCTTCCTCAATACCATCCGCGGGGCGTTGACTGCACCCACTTGCCTGATCTACCCTTGTAAACGTTGCAGGGGCCTGTTAGCAAGTCTGGACATCAGGATCGAGAAAATCGAGATGACCGACCAGCCGAATCCGGGCATGGTTCCGCTTACCAAAACTCCAGAACTTCACGAAAGTGGCGACTTTCGCCTCAGATTTCAGAGTCTGCGTGTAATTCTGGCTTTGCTCGTCCGGGAAATGATCACGACGTTCGGGAGATCTAGGCTCGGTTACCTCTGGGCCGTGCTGGAGCCGGTCGGCGGTATCGTCGTGCTGACGCTTGGTTTTTCAATTCTGTTCAAACAGCCGCCTGTCGGTACCAGTTTCTCTTTGTTTTACGCGACAGGGTTCATTCCCTTTGCGTGTTACACAAACAGTTATGCCCAGATAGCGACGGCACTGAAAGCAAACCGGATGCTGCTTTTCTATCCGGCGGTCACTTTCATGGACGTGATTTTCGCCCGTCTCATCCTGCTGATCATGACCCAGTTTACCGTGGCTTTCCTCGTCTTCACCGGCATCGTGCTGCTTGAGGATACCGGAAGCCAGATTGATTTCGGCAGGGCCGTGGGCTCCCTCCTGATGGCGGTGGGGATCGGCACGGGGATCGGCCTGATCAACGCGGTTCTGTTCGAGATGGCTCCCTCCTGGCAAAACCTGTGGAGTATCCTGAACCGTCCGATTTTCTTCCTGTCCTGCGTTTTTTACTCTTTCGATGCGATGCCCGAACAGGTGCAGGTATTTCTCTGGTGGAATCCGCTGGTTCATGTGGTGGGTGAGATGAGGATGGCGTTCTACCCCGAATACCAGGGTGACTATCTCTCTCCGCTCTATGTCGTCTGCCTGATGATGCTGCTCATTACTATTGGCCTTCTGAACATGCGCGCTATGCGCAAGTTCATCATGAATAACTAGATGATACGCATGAGCGATAAAGACGTCCGGATTTCACCCTTGCCCTGCGCCTGCGATCGCACCCTGAACCGGTTGGATTGAATCAGGCAATGCGCGTCTCGATGATCGTCCCCAACCCCTGCGCGCCGGATTTTCGCGTGATGAAAGAGGCCGAAAGTCTCGCGGCGGCGGGTCATGAAGTATGTGTTTTCTGTGTTGCCATGCCCGGACTGCCTCAGGACGAAGTGAGGGCCGGCGTGCGCTATCAGCGCCTCGAATGGAAAGGTGCATCACCGAGGCAGGCGCTTGAACAGCTTTTCCGGCGGCGCCTAAAAGCCCCGCCTGCGACACAGCCCGGGGGGCCGACCTCAGTGCCGTCTGTCGGCCACCCGAACCCAACGCCCAATTCCGGCAGGCTCGCTAAACTTTTGGGCGCGGAACGTGCGGCAGTCATTCGCGCCTGGCTGCGCGACCAAAGCCAGACATTGCATCAGCCCTGGCTCGCGGCCAGTTTCGGTCGGTCTTTCGAGGCGGCGCTGACCGCCTCGCGGGCCGATGTGATCCATGCGCATGATCTGCCCGCCTTGCCGGTTGCCTCCCGGGTGGCGATGAATACCGGCGCGGCCTTCATCTTCGACAGCCATGAGCTGGAAACCCATCGCAATCCCCCGCTCAGTCCGGCGCGCAGACGGCAGGTGGAGCGTCTGGAGGCGCGGCTGCTGCCCAGGGCCGCCGCCGTGATCACGGTCGGGGACAGCATCGCCGACCACCTTGCGACGCACTATGGCATCCCCCGCCCGCTGGTGCTTTACAACACCCCGCGGGCAGCTGATCAAAGCCCTCGTTCCGACCAGGATCCCGGGTTGCGGATGCGGGCAGGCCTGCCGGAGGACAGCTTCCTTCTGGTTTACACCGGAAATGTTGCGATCAATCGCGGGCTGGAAACCGTTGTCGCTGCGCTTGGCCAGTTGCGGCAAAACGCGCCGGAGCACGGTTTCGGGCGCCCGGTCTGCCTTGTCACGGTTGGACGCAGCCCGCCATCGGTGGCCGCCCGCCTCTCCCGCCTCGCGCAAGAGGCCGGTGTCCTTGACAGGCTGGCAATGCTGCCCCCGGTCCCGCCGGAAGACGTCTCCCGCGTGATAGCCTCCGCTGATGCCGCGATCATTCCGATCATCCCGGTGGCTTTGTCCTATCAATACGCCATGCCGAACAAATTGTTCGAGGCGCTGATGGCCGGCCTGCCGGTAATTGGCTCCGATCTCGCCGAAATGGGGCCTTTTCTGCGGGACCGGCAGCTTGGCCTGACCTTCCCTGCGGGAGACGCATCCGCGCTGGCGGAGACAATACTGACAATGGCCCGGGCGACGCCTGGCACCTTCCGGAAGCTCGCAGCCGAAAGCATCGGCTGGGAAGCACAGGCAGAGCGTCTGGTTGAGTTCTATCAGCAGCTCGGCCAGGAACGGTGCGATTAAGCCCCTGCCTGCGCGATATGGCCCCCTCCACGCTTGACCGGAATGTCAAAAGGGTGAAGCAATGGGCGCAATTGCAGGAGATGCAGCATGGCACAAGATCCGAGCGTTTTCATCCTGGGCTCATGCGTCACTCGCGATGCTTTTGAGCTGGTGCCACATGGCTACAAGCTTGCAGGCTACATTTGCCGCACCTCTTTCGGCAGCGGCTTTGCGGCAAAACCTTTCAGCCTCTCTCTGGAAGAAATCGATCCCGCAAATGAAATGGTCAGCCAGTTCCAGCGCACGATGGTGCACACGGATCTGACCAAGGCGTTGACACAAATGCTCTGCGATCTGCCTGCGGATACCACTATCATCGTCGACCTGATCGACGAGAGATTTCAGTTGCTGGAACGCGACGGAACCATCGCAACCAATTCAGTCGAGATGCAGCGTCCAAAGCCGCTGGCGCGCTACCCCGATATCAGGGTGATCAAGGCAAATACAGATGAGCATTTCGCCCTGTGGTCAAAGGGGGCGGACGAGTTCGCCGCGCTGGTGGCCGAACAGAAGCTCCGCGTTGTTCTCAACAAGGTCCACTGGTCGGCAGGCGATACGGGGGGCGGACGCTTCGATGCCACCCATGTGCAGACCCACAATGCCCATCTTGACCGGATGTATGCCTATCTTGAAAGCCGGATGGCTGTTGCTTCCGTCTCTTACCCCATATCCTTTGTGTCCGATCATGAGCATAAATGGGGCCTCTCTCCCTTCCACTATTCCCGCGACATTTATGAGCACCTGATCGGAGAGCTGAACCGGATCACGCTTGCTGGCTGACACGTCCCGGTTCAGATGATCAGAAAGTGATCGGCGGTGAGCAGCGTTCCTGGCGTGACGCTTGCAAAAATCAACATCCCGGCTGCCCCGCTGCCATCCGGGTCATAGTAAATCTGCCCACTTGCCTGATTATAGACAATCCGGTGCGCGTCTGTGGTCGCGCTTTCACCGATAGTGAAGCGCGCGGCCCCGAGAAGTCCCAGGTTCAGAGCTGTGAAGACCGCATCATCGAGCAGGATCATATCCTCCGCCGGGTTGAAATCGGCGATCCGGTCGGCATTTGCGGCGCCTGGCGCAGAGAGAAACAGAAAGACATCGCGCCCGGGGCCGCCATGCAGCCAGTCGTTGCCGTCGCCGCCATACAACCAGTCATTGCCATCGCCGCCATAAAGCGTGTCATTGCCGTCGCGGCCATAGAGCACGTCATTGCCGCCCGCGCCCTGGATCTCATTGCCCGATGCATCGCCCAGCAACATGTCGTTGAAGGCCGATCCGACGAGATCCTCGATCCCGAAGAACCGGTCGCCGGCGGCGATGCCGGTATTGGTCCCGGGCGCTTGCAGATCCGCCCGCACCCCGGCAGGCGCATCGCCATAATGCGCGCGGTCGCGCCCCGCGCCGCCATAGAGCCAATCCGCCCCTGCGCCGCCATAGAGTGTATCGTCGCCATCGCCGCCATACAGCGTGTCATTGCCGTCGCGACCATAGAGCACGTCATTGCCGCCCGCGCCCTGGATCTCATTGCCCGATGCATCGCCCAGCAATATGTCGTTGAAGGCCGATCCGACGAGATCCTCGATCCCGAAGAAACGGTCGCCGGCGGCGATACCGGTATTGGTCCCGGGCGCTTGCAGATCCGCCCGCATCCCGGCAGGCGCATCGCCATAATGCGCGCGGTCGCGCCCCGCGCCGCCATAGAGCCAATCCGCCCCTGCGCCGCCATAGAGTGTATCGTCGCCATCGCCGCCATACAGCGTGTCATTGCCGTCGCGGCCATAGAGCACGTCATTGCCGCCAGCGCCCTGGATCTCATTGCCCGATGCATCGCCCAGCAATATGTCGTTGAAGGCCGATCCGACGAGATCCTCGATCCCGAAGAAACGGTCGCCGGCGGCGATACCGGTATTGGTCCCGGGCACTTGCAGATCCGCCCGCACCCCGGCAGGCGCATCCCCATAATGCGCGCGGTCGCGCCCCGCGCCGCCATAGAGCCAATCCGCCCCTGCGCCGCCATAGAGTGTATCGTCGCCATCGCCGCCGTACAGCGTGTCATTGCCGTCGCGGCCATAGAGCACGTCATTGCCGCCTGCGCCCTGGATCTCATTGCCCGATGCATCGCCCAGCAGCATATCGTTGAAGGCCGATCCGACGAGACCCTCGATCCCGAAGAAACGGTCGCCGGCGGCGATACCGGTATTGGTCCCGGGCGCTTGCAGATCCGCCCGCACCCCGGCAGGCGCATCCCCATAATGCGCGCGGTCGCGCCCCGCGCCGCCATAGAGCCAATCCGCCCCCTCGCCGCCGTAAAGCCAGTCATCGCCATCGCCGCCATACAGCGTGTCATTGCCGCCGCGACCATAGAGCACGTCATTGCCGCCCGCGCCCTGGATCACATTGCCCGATGCATCGCCCAGCAGCGTGTCGTTATAGGCCGTTCCGGTCATCGCCTCGATGGACAGATAGACCTGCCCCTGCACCGGCCCGGCAATGCCGGCGCGCATCTGGAGATCGACCCGGATCGCGGCATTGATTTCGGAAAAATCAATGTGATCGAAACCATTACCGCCCTGGATCGTGTCCTGGCCAGTACTTGCGAGGAACAGATCATCTCCATCCGTCCCGACCAGATAATCCGCACCGGGAGTGCCTGCGATCATGCCATCCGGTGTGAGCATTGTGTAATCACCATGCCAGAGGTCGAACAACCCGGCGCTTGCAAAGCTGGCAGCCGTCAGGGGAAGACCATTGGCGGAATAGACGATCAGCTCTTCTTTGCCGTAGCGGATCCTGGCCCCACCTGCGAGCGACGTTATGGTCAGGTCGCTCAGACCGTAGAACCTGCCCCAGGCGCTCAGATCGAGCCGGTCGATACCGGGCTGGTAGTCGTGAATGTAATCCACCACCCCGTCGGACGAAAGCACGAAGAGATCCGCGCCCGCGCCGCCATAAAGGCGGTCGACGCCCGCCCCGTCAATCAGGATGTCATCGCCGGCGCCACCATAAAGAACATCATCGCCGGCGCCACCCGAGATCAGATCATGCCCCGCGCCGCCGGTGAGCGTGTCGGCCGCGCCCGTCCCCATCAGGGGGGCCGGAAGCGCGCCGGTCTCGACATAGAGCCGGGTGACGCCTGTGCCTTCGCCGGCCACATAGATCCAGAAGCCGGTCGCCCCTGGCTGCAAGGCCAGCGCTGTGATGTTTTGCAATGCCAGCCCGTCCTGCTGCAACATGGTGGCGGCGATGACGAACCGCCCCCCCGGCAGGATCTCGAAAACATGCAGACCGCCATCGCCGCCGCCGGCGACCAGAAAGCTCCGCCCTTTGATGTTGATGGTCTCAAGCGTCACCACGGCCCGGAACCGTGTATCAAGCGTATCTATGATCTGATCCGCTACCGTCATCGTCCCTCCTGGCGAGAGCGCCAGCAGCGTGATCGACGAACTGCTGCCTGAGGCGACCGCCAGATAAGGGCTGCCATGCGCTTCACAAAAGCGCACCGCCGAGGGGGCGCTGATGCCCAGCCCGTCGCTGGCACCAATGCTCCCCGCTACGGTCGGCAAGCCGTTTGCCGCAAGGCGCAATATGTCGATCCGGTCTACAGACTGCGATGTCACCGCGACGAATTGAGTAGACCCGATGCCGAAGACGGCCATGCCCGATATATTGATACCGGCAAGGTCCGGCCCCAGCTGCAATGCCCCGAGCCGCGTCATCACGCCATTGGTGGCCGCGACTGAATAGGTCGTGATCAGCCCGCTGCCGGTGGTGGCGGCATAGAGCAGGGTCTGATTGCCCGATGTGACAAGGGCCTGGGCCGAAATGATCCCTGCCGGCCCACCGGCGGGGCGCGACGATCCGCGCAGCGTCCCGTCCGCATTCAGCCTGAACGAGACAAGCGTGCTGTCCTCGAGCCCCGAATAGATCAGATGCTGGGTCGAGCCGAGCTGATAGAGATCCAGCGTCGGCGGAGCAGAGAGCGTCCCGCGCGCGGCGATCTGGCCCTGACTGGTCAGCAGCATCCCGCCCGCGCCGATCTCGAAGCTGAGCAGCCCGCCCCCCGCCCGTGTCGTCGTGTAAAGCATCAGCCGCGATCCGACCGTCGCCAGCAACATGTCTCCGATGCCCGAAATCAGATTCAATGGCGCATCGACAAAGGTTTGCAGTGCTCTCACCTGAAACATAGATACATACCCGTTCTTCCCCGGGCACCATCTTCACCTGGCGGGCTTGCTGCTTCCTTTTGACATTCGGGCGATATCAGGGCTTTGGTGAATGGTTTTAGCCAAACTTTATCAACACGCCAGGATCAGATCTGCGGAACCGCGCCCGGAACCGAGGCCGGCATTGCCTCCGGTGCCTCTTTCGGCGAAAGTTAGCGAAAGGCAGACGCGTTGCAGACCGGGGCGGCGCATCTCCTGCCACCGGGAAGACGATGCGCCAGAAAGACGATCATGTGACCATCGTAATGGCCACCCGCAACGGGGCGGCCTGGCTGGCTGAACAGCTGAACAGTTTCGTCACGCAAAGCCATAGCAGCTGGTCGCTTTTCGTCTCTGATGACGGGTCAACCGATGGCACCCGCGAGATTCTCGCTGCTTTCGGCCGCAAATATCCGCTGACCCTGGTGGAGGGGCCGCGCAAAGGGGCGGCGGCGAATTTCCTCTCTGCGCTTTGCCATCCGGATCTGCCGCAGGGGATCATCGCGCTGGCCGACCAGGACGATGTCTGGCTAAAGGGAAAGCTCGCGCGCGGGCTGCGCCGGATCGCGGCGGCAGAGGGTCTGATGGGCGGGGCGGCGCCAGTGCTTTATGCGGGCGAGAGCATGCTTGCCGACGGGGCGCTGAACACGCTCAGCCAGTCGCGGTCAGGACGAACCAGACCGGGTTTTGCGCCCTCACTCGTGCAGAACCTTTTTGCCGGCCATTCGATCATGCTCACGCCAGAGGCGCTGGCGCTGGTGCGCGAGGCGGGGGTTCCCGACAGCGTCAGCTGGCATGACTGGTGGCTTTACCAGCTGATCGCGGGATGCGGCGGCGGCCTGGCGCTCGACCCGACGCCGGTGGTGATCTACCGCCAGCATGGTGAGAACGCGCTTGGGGGCGCGCGGGGCACGGCGGCCGGCAAGCGTCGGCTGGCAATGCTGCTGAATGGCGAATGGGGCCGGATGATGCAGGGCCAGGCGGTCGCGCTGAGGGCGCGCGAGGCCATGCTGACAGCCGATGCGCGCGCCACGCTGGACGGATTTCTCCACGCGCCGGCTTTTGGTCCAGGGCGCGCGCTTGCCTTTCGCCGCCTCGGCATTCATCGCAGCTCGCGTTCCGGCGATGCGGCGATGGCGATGGCGGCGATGCTGGGCCGGCTTTAGAACCAGCGCCCGACGGCCATCGCCCTGACGCCGATTGCGCCGCTCTTCGCGACCATGGCCAGCACCCGGAGCGAAACCGAGCCCTCCGCCGGCGCCGCAGCCGCAAGCCAGGCGTCCACCGCATCCGCCATGCCCGTGACCACAGGGGTCGATCCGACAAGGAACGTTTGCGGAAAGATCCAGATCAGCGCCGCTGAGCTAAAGCCCGAGCCGAGCGCGGTGGAGGCATTGGTCACAGCGAGGTCATTCTTCCAGCAGATCTGGGTGCCATCGGCATAGCGGATAAAATCGCCATTCGCATTCGATCCGCGCTCGATAACCGCGCCCGTCGGCACGCCGCCGGTCTGGCTGACGGTGCCCAGAATATTGCTGCGCGCAAAGACCTGCGAGCCGGCGCGGGTCAGGCCCTGAGGAAAATCGGGCACACCGGTTGCCGCCGCAACCTGCAACCCGGTGAACCAGGTGGACCCATTGGCGCTGACCTTGACCGAGAAATCGCTGCCGCCCGCCGTCCCCATCTCGGCCCGCCCCGACCAGGCTGTCTGGAAGAGCAGGCTTGCGGTATCCCCCGCTGCCGCCTTGTTCAGCTTGAGCTGCATCCCCGCGCCCTGGTGGGTCATCAGGACCGCCTCGGAGGCCACCGCGAGCCGGTTCACCGCATCGGGCGTCGTGCTGACGCCCAGCCGGGCAAAGCCTCCCTCGCCCTCATTCGGGGTCTTCCAGGTCAGGCCGTCATAGACCGCCTCGCGCGCCTCACCCAGCACCCAGGCCCGCCAGCCGGGCAGCGGCGCATGGAACTGCCAGCCGGTCCCGGTCAGGACCGCAATCCGCCCCTCCTGCCCGACCCAGAGGCCGGTCGCAGTGCCCGCCACAAGATGCCGGTCGCCGGGGGTCGCCGTCACCGGAGGCGCGGTGCGGTTGCGGTCCAGCACGGCAAGCTGCACCACCGCATCCAGTGCCAGCAGCGCTTCGTTATGGGTCACGTGTTTCTGCGCCTGGGCAGGCAGGATCAGCGGCAGGCCAAGAATATCGGTGGTATCGGACATATTTGCCTCCATGCGGGGTCAGCGCCGCAGTTAACCGCGAGGCTGTCGCGCACCCGCGGGGCAGAGGCTAGGAAGGCAGGGTTTAACGCGGCCTGGCCCGGCGCGCGCCAAGTCTGCGCCGCGCGCAACAGCGCGGGTTGCAGGTCTCGGGCCGGAAGGTTCAGCTCAGGTGGCGGGGCCGCTGGTGCCGGCACCATCTGCCGCCCGGATCACCCGGCGCGCATTGGCCTCGGCGCGGATGTTGAAGCTGATCGCGCCGATGATCACCGCACCGCCAAGGATCACAAACGGGTCGATCCCCTCATGGAAAAAGACCGCCCCCATCAGCGCCGCCCAGATGATCTGCAGAAAGCTGACCGGTTGCGTCACCGCCAGCGGGGCCGCGGCAAAGGCCCGCGTCATCGCATAATGCCCCAGCGTCGCAAACCCCGCCCCAAGCGCCAGCGCCGCGATCTGCCACAGCGCGACCGGCTGCCAGTCGATCAGCGCCAGCGGCAGGAGCCCGATCGCCGATGTATAGGTCATCATCGCCACAATAACCCCCGCCGGGGCAAGTGCGCTCAGCCGTTTCGCAATGACATAGCCGCCCGCGAACAGGAATGCCGCCCCCAGCTGCGCCCAATGACCCATGGCAATCTCGCGCAGCCCGGGGCGCAGCACGATCAGCGCCCCCGCAAAGGCAACCAGCGCCACAAGGATGCGCCGCAGGCTCAGCCCCTCGCCCAGCAGCAGCCCGCCAACGATCAGCACGATCACCGGGTTGAGAAAGCCGATGGCTGAAACTTCGGCCACTGGGATCCTCGCCATGGCATAGAACCACAGGATCACCGCGCCGACATGGAAGATGCCGCGATAGCCGAACAGCTGCCAGACCCGTGCCGGATAGCCCGCGCGCAGGATTGCGGGCAGCATCGGCAGGAAGAACACCAGCCCGACAGCAAAGCGCAGAAAGGCCGATTGCGTCGCCGGCAGCGAGGTGCCGACATATTTCACTGCTCCGTTCACGCCAACCATGGCAATGCCCGAAACCAGCATCCAGATGATCCCCGCAACCGGGCGGTCGGCCTGTCTGTTCCACATCCCTCCCGGTTGCGCCGGTTTTCAGGAAAAGGCAAGGGAGAGCGCGATGGCCCACATCACAAGGCCCACGCCGATCTCCAGCACGACCCAGGCGCGGGGCTCTGCGAAGACCGGCGCAAGAAAGCGCGCGCCAAAGCCAAGCGCCGAGAAAAAGCTGAAGGACCCCGCCGCCGCCGCGATCCCGAAGGCAAGGCGGTGACCGTCATGCTGCGCCGAAACCGAGCCGAGCAGCAGCACCGTATCAAGATAGACATGCGGATTGGCCCAGGTCAGCAAAAGGATCGTTGTCACCACCTTGCCGCGCGAGACCCTGGCCGCTGCCGAGGGCACGAGGGCCTCGCCCCCCTGCATCGCGGCGCGAAATCTCAGCGCGCCATAGACCACCAGAAAGGCCACCCCTCCCCATTTCATCACCGGCAGCGCCCAGGGTGCGGCGCGGCTCATCGCGCCGAAACCGACCACACCCAATGTGATCAGCAGCGCATCCGAGATCGCACAGATCGCCACCACAAGGCCGACATATTCCTGCCGGAGCCCCTGGCGCAGCACAAAAGCATTCTGCGCCCCGATGGCGAGGATCAGGCTCAGCGCCGTGAAATAGCCTGATATCAGCGCCTCGAACATCTTCGTCCTCCCGGGTTACACCGGCTTCGCTACCGCTTGCAGGCGACATAAATCCAGTTAATGTTTCTTTGCCTGATTAAGCGTGGCTTATTCCGATGCTCGACCCCGGCTGGCTTGCCGCCCTCTCTGCCATTCACCGGCGCGGCGCTTTTGACCTCGCGGCGGCGGAGCTTTCCGTGACGCCCCCGGCGATCTCGCAACGTATCCGGGCGCTGGAGGAACGGGTCGGCATGCGACTGATCCGGCGCGGCCAGCCCTGCGAGGCGACGCCGGAAGGCCTGCGGCTGATCCGCCATTTCGATGAGATCAGCCTGCTGGAACGGCAACTGGCCAGGGACCTGCCAGCCCTGTCCTCCGGGCCCGCGCCGCTCAGGATAGCAGTCAATGCCGACAGCCTGGCGACCTGGGTGCTGCCGGCGCTGCGCGCCTGCGAGGGTGATTTTCTCTTCGATCTCGTGATCGACGACCAGGATGTCAGCCAGGACTGGCTCAGACGCGGCGAGGTGATGGCGGCGGTGACATCCCATCCGGGCCCCCTGCAGGGCTGTGACACGGTGGCACTCGGGTCGCTGCGCTACCTGGCCACCGCGAGCCCGGATTTCATGGCGCGCTGGTTTGCAGGCGGCATCACGGCAGCGGCGCTCGCCCGCGCGCCCTCGCTGATCTATTCCGGCAAGGACCGGCTGCAACAGACCTGGGCCGCGCGGATTGTCGGGCCGGTGACGCTGCCCTGCCACCGGATCGGCGCGAGCCAGGCTTTTGTCGACGCCGCGCTGCTGGGGCTGGGCTGGGCGATGAACCCGGAAACCCTGGCGCGTGCCCATATCAACGCCGGCAGGCTGCAGGAGGTGGTGGCGGATTCGGCGCTGGATGTGGCGCTTTACTGGCAGTTCCCGCGTCTGGTTGCCCCGGCCCTTGCGCCACTGACCCGCGCGATCCGGCAGGCAGCGGCGGAAGTCCTCGTGCCCCCCTCTGCCGCCTGAGGTGCCCTTACCATTTGATACGCGACGGGAAGATGAACTCTTCCTCGGGCTTTGGCCCCTTCACCCCTGCCAGGCCGAAGGTGAGCCGCCTGAGTTCGCCGGTGGCTGCCGATTTCAGCCCCGGATCCAGCTTGACCGGCGCGCCGATGGCGATGCGCAACGGCTTTTTCGCGCGCCTCAAAGTCTCGCGGAAGATCAGCGCCACGCGGAGCGGGTAGGAATAATGGCTCGCGATCTGGAAGAGGCGGGAATTCTGACCATGAAACCAGATCGGCAGCACCCGGACCCCGGGCCGCGTCGCTAGGCGCGAGACGAAAGGATGCCAGGCCGGGTCAGCCGCGCGGCGCGAGAGTGGCTTTGGCGCGGTCGAGACGCCCCCCGCCGGGAAGATCACCAGCACATGCCCCGCCTCGAGCCAGTCGCTCGCCGCGCGGCGCGTCTCGGCCGAACTGCGCCGCGCCTCCGGCCCATGGCTGAAATCTACAGGCAGTACGAGGTCCTTCGCTTCGGGCGCATGGGCCAGCGCGGCATGAACCATCAGCTTCACATCCGGGCGGATCCGGGTGATCAGATCGCCGATCGCCAGCCCGTCCGCGATGCCGAAAGGATGGTTCGCCACCACCAGCAGCCCGCCGGTTTTCGGGATCAGCCCCTCATCCCCGGCGGTATATTCGGTGCGCAGGCCCAGGACGCGCATCGCCTCGGCGAAAACCGGCGCCTGAGCATCCCGGCCCGGATCGGTGCGCCAGTCGCGATAGAGGCGCTCGATCCGGGTCTGGCCCGAAAGGCGCTCGACCGCGCGGATCAGCCGGCGGCGCAGCGGGCTTTGATCGGGATGCGAATAGGTGAAGACCGGGCCCGCAGGGAGCGCGCCGGGAAACCTGTTTTGCAGATCATCACAGGCCCTGCCGGATGGGTGCATTGGCAAGGCCGTAAAGCTGTCATCCCCATGCACCATCTGCCCCATGCGTTTGTCCCGTCTTGCACCGGACGCGGGAAGCGCGTCCTTCTGGCACCGCAAATTACAACCGCGAGGTGACACCGAGGTGACGGTGGCGCCCATCAGAACGCAGGCAAGAAAAAACCCCGGCACGATGGCCGGGGTTCTGATCGTCGGAAAAGACGGATCTCAGAGCTGTGCGGCGACGTCGTCGGGCACATCGAAATTATGGGTGACGGTCTGGACGTCGTCATCCTCTTCCAGAAGATCCACCAGCTTCATCAGTTTTTGTGCAGTGTCGAGATCGACCTCGGTGCGCGATTGCGGGCGCCAGACGAGTTTGGCCTCGGTCGATTCGCCAAGCGTGGCCTCCAGCGCGTCCGAGACTGAGGAGAGGTCTTCGACCTTACAATAGATCCAGTGGCTCTCGTCATCGGTCTCGACATCTTCGGCGCCGGCCTCGATTGCGGCCATCATCACCGAATCGGCATCGCCGGCCGAAAGCGGGTACGAGATCTCGCCCAGACGGTCAAAGCTGTGCGAGACAGACCCGGTCTGGCCCATATTGCCGCCCGCCTTGGTGAAATAGCTGCGCACATTCGAGGCGGTGCGATTGAGATTGTCGGTCAGAGCCTCAACGATGATGGCGATACCGCCGGCACCGTAGCCTTCATAGCGGATCTCGGTATAATCCGCCGCATCGCCCATCTGGGATTTCTTGATGGCGCGGTCGATCACATCTTTCGGCATCGAGACCGCTTTGGCGGCTTTCACCGCGAGACGCAGACGCGGGTTCTTATCAGGATCCGCATCGCCCATCTTCGCGGCGACGGTGATCTCTTTCGAGAGCTTCGAGAACATTTTTGAGCGGATGCCATCCTGCTTGCCCTTGCGGTGCTGGATGTTCGCCCATTTCGAATGGCCTGCCATAGGGGCCTCATTCCTTCGATTTCGCTGGTGGGGTTCTTTACACCGGCCCTCGGGGATGCGGCAAGAGCAGGGGGACCAGTCCCCCGGCCCGCCTGGGATATTTTTGGACAGAAAATGAAGAAAACGGCTCAGAGCGGCCAGAAAACGGGGATCAGGGCAGAGCAAAGGAACATCAGGATGATGTTGAGCGGCAGGCCGACGCGCATGTAATCGGAGAACCGGTAGCCGCCGGGACCGTAGACCATCATATTGGTCTGGTAGCCAACGGGCGTGGCGAAGGCGAGTGTGGCCGAGAACATCACCGCGACCACCAGCGGGCGCGGATCAATTCCGAGATTTCTGGCAAGCTCGATGGCGACGGGGGTATAGATCACCGCGACCGCGTTGTTCGACAGAAACTCGGTCAGCACGAGGCCGAGAAAATAGACCGCAAGGATCAGGAAGAAAGGCGAGAGCCCCTGGAGCCAGGGCGCGGCGGCATTCACGATCATTTCGACGGCGCCGGAACGGTCCAGCCCCTCGCCCACCGCCAGCATGGCGAAGATCATCGCCAGCAGGCGGCCATCGACAAAGCTGAAAGCCTCGTCGCTGTCGACGCAGCGTGAGACAAGGATCACCGCCACGGCGAGGAAGGCCAACAGCTGGATCGGCGCCACGTCAAAGGCCGAGAGGATGACGATGAAGGCAAGGGCTCCGACCGCGATGGGAGCTTTCGCACGGCGATAGGGCTTTTCGCGCGGGCGGGTGATATCGACGAGGTCCATATCCGCGGCAAGGCGCTGGATGTCCTCGATCGCGCCTTCCAGCAGCAAGGTATCGCCGACCCGCACGATCAGATCATCCAGCTGGCGGCCGATATTCTGGTTGCGACGATGCGCGGCCAGAACATAGACGCCATAGCGGCGGCGCAGGCGCAGATCGCCCAGACGCTGCCCCTCCATCCGGCAGCCGGGGCCGATCAGCACCTCGACCGTCTCGGTTTTGACCGAGGAGAGCTTATCGACCAGATGCACCTCGCGGCGGCGGTCGAATTCCATCAGATCGGCCAGTTCGGCGCGCAGCACAACGCGGTCTCCGGGTTCCAGCCGCACCGGCGCGAGGTCACGGCGCAGTGAGGCGTCGCCACGCAGAACGTCGATCAGCCGCACGCCGTTCCGGCGAAACAGATCAACCTCCAGCGGCGCCTGGCCGACCAGCGGGCTGTCTTCCGGGATCGCAACTTCGGTGAAATATTTCATCTTGCGCCGGTCGGTCAGCAGCATCCCCATCGACTGGCGCACAGGCAAAAGCCGGTTGGCAAAGAGACCAAGAAAGATCGCGCCCACAACCGTCACCGCAAGTCCCAAAGGCAGGATCTCAAAGAGCGTGAAATGCGCCATCCCGGCCTTGACCGCCACCCCGTCCACCAGCAGGTTGGTCGAGGTTCCGATCAGCGTCATCATCCCCGCCATTACTGTCATATAAGAAAGCGGGATCAAAAGCTTGGACGGAGCCGTGCCCATTTTCAGCGCCAGTTGCATGACCACGGGGATCATCACCGCCACCAGAGGCGTGTTGTTCATGAAAGCCGAGGCCACCGCGATGAATGAAAACAGCGCAATGATGGTCAGACGCGGATTGCCCTCGACCGACTTTTCGGCGGCATGGATCACCTGCTCGATGGCGCCGGTGCGCACCAGCCCGCCCATCACCAGAAACATCAGCGCAATCGTCCAGGGCGCCGGGTTCGACAGCACTGATTGCGCCTCGGACAGGGGCAGGAAGCCAAGCAGCATCATCACCGCTGCGGCAGCAATGGCCGTGACCTCGACCGGGATGATCTCTGAGACAAAGAGGCCGAACATCACGACAAGGATGGTCAGCGCCACCCAGGGCTGCGCGGCGGCGGAGATTTCAAACCAGAGCATCATGACCTTCAACTGAACTGGCGGCTTTATAGGATGCGCCCCCTGTTCGGGGAAGAAAATTCTACAAAGCCGGTCGTCTTTGGGTCTGATCTGGTGTCGCCCCGGCCCGGACAGGGCCCGAGACGCTCAGAACGGGGCAGATGCCGCGCCTGTCGGAAACAGCCAGGCCTCGCATCCCGCCACTGCCTCCGGCAATGGCAGAGGCCAGGGTTGCGCGATCAGGGGCCGGATTGCTGCAAGCGGCCGCCCTGGCGGACCATCACCACCCGGGTGGCAAGACCGGTCCGGTCATCGGTCTCGACATAGACCCCGGAAAGCGTCGCCTCGCCCGCAGCCGGCTCGAACCGGGTCTTCGACATGCCGGTGACGAAACGGCGCATCGGCTCCAGCTTTTCCATGCCGATAACCGAATCGTAATCACCGCACATCCCGGCATCGGACAGATAGGCCGTGCCGCCCTTCAGGATCTGCGCATCGCCGGTGGGCACATGGGTATGGGTGCCCACAACAAGGCTCGCCTGACCATCACACCAATGCCCGAGCCCCATCTTTTCGGATGTCGCCTCGGCATGGACATCAATGATCGCCGCCTGGACCGTGACGCCCAGCCGATGCGCCTTCAGCACCGGATCCACGGCGGAAAACGGATCGTCGAAAGGTTGCTTCATGAACACGCGGCCCAGCACCTGCGCCACCAGCACCTTGCGCCCGCCGGCTGCGTCAAACACCCGCGCGCCCCGTCCTGGTGCAATCCTGGAATAGTTCAGCGGCCGGATCACCCGCGGCTCAACCTCAAGGAACTGCGCCATATCCTTCTGGTCAAAGGCGTGATCCCCCAGCGTGACCACATCGGCCCCCGCCGCCAGGATCCCCTTCGCATGGTCAGCCGAAAGCCCCATGCCGCCGGTCGCGTTCTCGCCGTTCACCACGACAAAATCGAGACCCCAATCCGCGCGCATCTTTGGCAGGCCGGCCGTTATTGCCGCCCGCCCGCTGCGCCCCATCACATCGCCAAGAAAAAGCAGTTTCATGACAATCCGCCTTATGCCTCTGCCCCCCTTCCTGCAAGCCCCCTTGCTCCTGACTTCAATACTCTCCCGCCAGAGCTAACCGCAGCCAGTCAGCAGCACCCTGTTGAGCCCCGGAGCGGAACCCGCTAACCAAAGGCCATGTCGCCAGATCAGATCCAGACGCTCTTCACCCGCCGCGATGGCAGCTTCCTCTGCGCCCGCTGGGGCCGCCCCATCGTGCCGGTGATCTTCGGCACCGATGATGCGACGCTTGCGACCGTCAAGGGGGCCATCGAGGCAATCGTCGCCCTTGCCGGCCACAGCATGGCGGAAACCGACCCCGAACTCGGCGCCAATCTGATGGTGTTTTTCTTCCGCGACTGGGCGGAACTGCCGCAGGTGCCGAAGCTCGACCATATGATCCCCGGCCTCGGACCGCTTTGCGAGCGGCTCAGCGGCGAGGGTGCCAATCGCTACCGCACCTTCCGGTTCGACGAGACCGGCGCGATCAAGGCGGTGTTCCTGTTTCTCAGGATGGATGAGCATCTCTCGGACATGCCCGCCCAGGACCTCGCACTGGCCCAGGGAGCAGAGGCGATGCTTTCCTTCGCCGATGGCGCTTTCAGCCAGATTTCCCCGCTGGCCCGCAGCGAAGGCAACGTGATCCTGCATCCCGATCTCGCGCTCCTGATCCGCGCCGCCTATCACCCGATCCTGCCCGCAGTTGCCCGCGACCCCGGCCATGCGCTGCGGCTGATGGCAAGGATGCTCCCCGCACCCGACAGTATTGCAGCTCCCGATGCATGAATTCAGCCTCCGCGTCTGGTATGAAGACACCGACCTTGCCGGCATCGTCTATTACGCCAATTACCTGAAATTCATCGAGCGCGGCCGCAGTGACTGGGTCGCCGCCTGCGGCATCGACCAGATCGCTTTGCGCGACCAGCAGGACATCGTCTTCGCCGTCCGCCGGGTCGAGGCCGATTACCTGCGCCCTGCGAAATTCCAGGACGCCCTGACCGTCACCACCACCCTCACCTCGGTCACCGGTGCGCGCATCGTGCTGGACCAGGAGGTCCGGCGCCAGGACGAGACGCTGTTTCGCGCCACTGTCACGCTGGTCTGCCTGACCGGCGCCGGCCAGGCCAGCCGCATCCCGGCAGAAATCCGCGCGCGGCTCGCCCCTTCGCTGCACTGAGCCGCCGCAAAGCCGCAACTGGCGCCCTGCTCACGCCACATTCGCTAAGATGTGTTGGCATTCCCCTTGTAACGCTGCTAGAATCAGGTCTAACGACCGGCGAATACTGACCGGCGATCTTAAACGAGCAGGCGCAATGGACCCCACAACCCTCGCGACAGCCGCGCAGGAGATTGACTTCTCGCTGCTGGCCCTCTTTGCCCGTGCGACCTTTACGGTCAAACTGGTGATGATCCTTCTGATCGGCATGTCTTTCTGGGCATGGGCAATCATCATCCAAAAACACATCCTGTTCCGCAAATCCCGCGCAGAAGCCGCAGCTTTCGATCAGGCCTTCTGGTCGGGCGAGCCGCTGGACGAGCTTTACGAGCGGATCGGGCCGGAACCCCAGGGCGCATCTGAGCGGGTCTTTGCAGCCGGGATGCTGGAATGGCGCCGCAGCCACAAGCAGGACGGTGCACTGATCGCCGGTGCCCAGGCCCGGATCGACCGCGCCATGGATGTCGCCATTGCCCGCGAAAGCGAAAAGCTGAACAAAGGCCTTTCCTTCCTCGCGACCACCGGATCGACCGCGCCCTTTATCGGGCTTTTCGGCACGATCTGGGGGATCAAGCACTCGTTCGAGGAAATCGCGATCTCGCAGAACACCTCGCTCGCCGTCGTGGCCCCCGGCATCGCCGAGGCACTGCTGGCGACCGGCATCGGCCTGATCGCGGCTATTCCGGCGGTGGTGTTCTACAACAAACTGAACGCAGACAGCGAACATATCCAGGGCAACTGGGAAAGCTTCGCCGATGAATTCGCGACCATCCTGTCGCGCCAGCTGGATTCCTGATCCATGGGCGCCGGGGTGATGAAAAAATCCGGGGGCGGTGGCCGGCGCGGTCGCCGTCGCGGATCTTCCGCCGCGATGAGCGAGATCAACGTCACGCCCTTTGTCGACGTGATGCTGGTTTTGCTGATCATCTTCATGGTCGCAGCCCCGCTGATGACGGTGGGTGTGCCGATCAAACTTCCGGAAACCGCCGCCCGGGCGATGGCCGAAGAAAAGGAAGAGCCGCTTTCGATCACCCTGACCGCTGATGGTCTGGTGATGATCATGACCAGCGAAGTCGACCCGAACGAGCTGATCCCCCGCCTCAAGGCAATTGCTGCGGAGCGGAGCTCAAACAAGGTCTATCTGCGCGCGGATGGCAATCTGGCTTATGAGCGTGTGGCCCAGGTGATGGGCGCGCTGAATGCCGGCGGTTTCAATGATATCGGTCTGGTGACCGACAGCCAGGGCCCGAGCTTCGGCGCCGGCGCGGCCAACTGAGACGGATCGACAGCATGGAAGGGCGCTTCAAATCAGGCACCATCCTCTCAGGGGCAGGCCATGCCGGCCTGATCCTCTGGGTGATGATCGGCGACTGGTTCTTCTCGCCTTCTCCACCGGCCGAGCCGATGTCGATGTCGGTCTCGACCATCAGCCCGATTGATTTCGCAGCACTTGAGGCCGCCGCGCCGAAACCCAGTGATGACACGGCAGAGCCGGGCGAGACCATCGCGACCCCGGATCCGGTGGAGCCGTCGGTTGACGAGCCGGTATCCGAGCCGACAGCGGAACCGCAGCCCCAACCTGAACCTCAGCCAGAGCCGACACCGGCGCCGCGGCCTGACCCCACGCCCGAACCGACCCCCCAGCCCATCCCCGAGCCGGTGATCTCAAATCCCGCGCCGCCCGATGCCATTTTCGCGCCCGAAGAGCAGCCGATCCCGACCATGAGCACCTCGCCCCGGCCGAAACCCCGGCCGGCAGAGCGCGTCGCCCCGAACCCGGTGGTCGCGCCCGAGGACACCCTGACCGCAGAACGGCCGCAGGACCAGGTCACCACCTCGGAGGAGCCGACCCCCGAGCCCCCGCGTGAGGACCAGCAGGCGACCACCGAGGTAAACAGCGGCGATGTGCTGATCACCGAGGCCAACCAGCAGGACCGCGACGCGGAGCCGCTGGGCCCGAGCACCTCGCCCCGGCCGAAGCCGCGGCCGAATCGCACGGCACCGACGCCCGAGCCTGCCCGGGAGCCCACGCCGGAACCTGCAGGCGAGACCCAGGACCAGCGCGATGCCCGCATCGCGGCTGAGGTCGCCGCAGCCGACCGCGCACAGGCAGAGGCCGAAGCCAAAGCCCGCCGCGAGGCCGCCGCCCGCGAAAAGGCCGCCGCCGATGCCGAGGCGGCAGCAATCGCAGCCGCTGTCGCCGCAGCCAATACCGGCTCGGGCGGCCAGGGCCAGGCGGCCAGCGGCCCGCCGCTGAGTGGCGGTGAAATGGGCGATATCGCAGCCGCGATCGGGTCGAAATGGAATGTCGGAACGCTGAGTGCGGATGCGATGGATGCCGTGGTCGTGCTGCGCGTGACCTTTGACGAAAGCGGCAGGCCCGGCAGTGATATGCCGCTGATCGAATCTCGCGGCCCCAGCCAGCAGGCGATCCAGGCCGCCTATAACGCGGCCCGCAGTGCGATTGCCCGCGCCTATCAGTCGGGGGGCATTCCACTGCCGCCGGGCAAATACGAGACCTGGAAAGTTCTCGAATTCGAATTCGATGGCAGCGGGATGAGGCTGCGGTGATGGCCATTGCCGCAGCCCCCCAGACGCGCCCGGCTCTGCTGGGCCCGGCGGCTCTTTTCGCGCTGGCGACTTTGTCCGGCGGCCCGGCCCTGGCTGATCGCGCGCCCCGCAACAATGCGGTGGTCGAAATCTTTACCTGCGCCAATCTGCTGTCCGATAACGACATCAGCCCCGAAGCGATGCATCAGATCGGCCGCGCGGTAGCGCTGGTCCATAACAGGGGCACGCTGCCTCCGGGGTCTGAACGCGCCCGCGTCGTGCTGCGGCTTTGCTTTAACAAAAGTCTCGGGCAGCCGATCATCGAAGTGGCCGATTATTCCGGCCCGGTCGGAGAAGTGGCCGATGCCACGCAAAAGGCCGCGATGCGCAGCCTGGAGCGGGCCCTCGCAGCCGGCACCCTGACAAAAGCACTTGGCGCGCTGGCCGGGGGAAGACCCGAGGCTGCGGTGGTCGATCTTGTCTTTGGTCCGACTCAGGCGGAAAATCAATGACAGATGGCCCAATGACACAGATGTCAGATGACACAGGAACCCTTTTACGCCGTGATGAGTTTACGGCGGATGTTTTAACCATGAGCCGCAAACCCGGCACCAGACCGGACGAGATCGGAGCGAGAGGCAGATGACCTTCACCAGAAGAAGCTTTGCGACCACCCTGCTGGCCGGGGCCGTGATGGTCCCCGCCATGGTGCGCGCCCAGAACAGTCCGACCCGGATCAGGATCGGCACCGGCGTGATCGAGCCGATGCCCATCGCAGTACCCGCCTTCGTCGATGAAGGCGGTGCCGGGGATCTCGCGCGCAATCTCGCGCAGGTGGTGACATCGGATCTGGACGGCACCGGCCTCTTCCGCACCATCAACCGGGATGCCTATATCTCGCGGATCCAGAGCTTTGACGGCGCGATCGCCTATGAAGACTGGCGCGTGATCAAATCGGAGGTCCTGGTCGTTGGCGCGGTCTCGGCAGCCGGAGACCGGATCACCGTCAAGGTCCGCGCCTATGACATCGCGAATGGTCAGCAGTTCGAAGGTGCCGCGATGCAATTCGCCGGTACCAAAGCCGGCTGGCGCCGCATGGCGCATAAGGTTGCCGACCTCGTCTATTCGACCCTGACCGGCGAAGGCCCCTATTTCGACAGCCGTGTGGTCTATGTCGCTGAATCCGGTCCGAAAAACGCCCGTCTCAAGCGTCTTGCGGTGATGGATTACGACGGCGCCAATGTGCAGTATCTGACCGACAGCTCGTCCATCGTGCTGGCGCCGCGCTTCTCGCCCTCGGGCGACCGGCTGCTTTACACCAGCTATGAGACCGGCTTTCCGCGCATCACGCTTCTGAACCTCGCCAATCTCAAGCGCCAGACGCTGGCGGAACAGCCCGGCACCATGACCTTCGCGCCGCGCTTTTCGCCCGATGGTGGCTCGGTCGTGTTCAGCCTGGAACGCGGCGGCAATACCGATATCTACAAGATGAACCTGTCCTCGGGGCAGACCCAGCAGCTGACCAATGCGCCCTCGATCGAAACCGCGCCCTCCTATTCCCCGGATGGCAGCAAGATCTGTTTCGAAAGCGACCGCACCGGCGGCAGCCAGATCTATGTCATGAATGCGAGCGGTGGCGAGGGGCAACGGATCTCGGGCGGCGCGGGCCGCAACAGCACCCCGGTCTGGAGCCCGCGCGGCGACCTGATCGCCTTTACCAAGCAAAATGCCGGCCGGTTCCACATCGGTGTCATGCGCACTGACGGATCGGAAGAGCGCCTGCTGACCGCGTCCTTCCTTGATGAGGGCCCGACCTGGTCGCCCAATGGCCGCGTGATCATGTTCACCCGCGAGACCGAGGGCGGCGGCGGTCAGGCCTCGCTCTGGTCGGTCGATACTTTCGGCAGAAACCTGAAACAGATCCCGACCGAAGGCGCGGCGTCCGACCCGGCCTGGTCACCCCTGTTGCCGTAAACCGCCATTTTCGGGCCTGGGCGATCCTGCCGGATTCCCCAGCCCCCCGGAACCTGCTAACCTGGGCGGCGAAACACTGATCCGCGCTGGCCCGAAAGCCGAATTATAAGGACGAAACGATGAGCTTTACCCCGAAAGCCCTTCTTCTTGTGGCCGCGCTTGGCCTTGCAGCCTGTCAGAACCCTGACCGTTACGGTGCGGGTGGCCCAGGTGGTACGGGCGGCACCGGTGGCACCGGCGGGTCGGGCTATATCGACACGAACGGGCTCGGCGATCCGAATGATCCGCGCTCCATCGCCTATTTCAACCAGACCGTCGGCGACCGCGTGCTCTTTGCGGTTGACCAGTCCACCGTCTCGGATCAGGGCCGCCAGATTCTGAACGGCCAGGCCAACTGGCTGAACCAGAACCCGGGCTATGCGATCATCGTCGAAGGCCATGCCGACGAACAGGGCACCCGCGAATACAACCTCGCGCTTGGCGCGCGCCGCGCGGCATCGGTGCAGCAATACCTGCTGTCGCAAGGCGTTGCAGGTTCGCGGATGCGCACGATCTCTTACGGCAAGGAACGCCCGATCGAGGTTTGCTCGACCGAGAGCTGCTATTCCAAGAACCGCCGCTCTGTGACGGTTCTCTCGGTCGGCGCCGGGTCGTAATATGATGCGGGCGAGGTTCCTTCTTCCCCTGCTGGCCCTTGGTCTCGCCACACCGGCGGCGGCGGAAAGCCTCGCCGATGTGCGGGCCGAGCTGGGCCAGCTCGCCGCTGAATTCAACTCGCTCAAGAGCGAGCTCACCACCACCGGCGCTTCGGCGCGGGTGGGCGGTGTCGATGCCCTGGCGCGGATGGACAGGCTTGAGGCCGAGCTGATGCGGCTGACCTCGCGCACCGAAGAAGTCGAGCTGCGGCTGAACCGTGTCGTCCAGGACGGCACCAACCGCATCGGCGATATCGAATTCCGCATCTGTGACGCGGATCCGTCCTGTGATCCGATGAATATGGGCGCGACCGCGCCACTTGGCGGTGGCAGCTCTGCCGCAGCCGCCCCCGCTGCGCCCGCTGCCCCGTCTCAGGGCAGCACCTCCTCCGCACCAGCGCTTGCCGTCGCAGAACAGGCAGATTTTGACCGGGCCAAGGGGGTGCTCGGTCAGGGTGACTTTCATGGTGCTGCGGCGCTCTTTGAGACCTATGCCAAATCCTATCCTGGCGGGCCGCTGATCCCCGAAGCGCATTACCTGCGCGGCGAGGCCCTGCGTCAGGCCGGCCAGACCGCACCGGCCGCACGCGCCTATCTGACCGCCTATAACACGGCGCCGGATGGGGCGATTGCCCCGGATGCGCTGCTGAAACTCGGCGAGGCTTTCGGCCAGCTGGGCGAGCGTGATCAGGCCTGCGTCACCCTGCAACAGGTGCCGCTGAACTTCCCGACCAGCCAGGCTTCGGCCCAGGCCACCATCGCCATGCAGGGGCTCGGTTGCCCCTGAGCCCAGAGTATCGCTGGCTTGAACAGCATGAGCCGGCCGACCGCGGCCTGCTCAGATCATGTCTGCCCTTTGAATTCCGGCATCACGCCGGCGCTGCGAAAATCGGGGTCGCAGTCTCAGGCGGTGGCGATTCAGTAGCGCTTTTGCATCTGGTCGCCCGGGCCGCGCCGCATTGGGGCCTGAGCGCCGAAGCCGCGACCGTCAATCACCACCTGCGCCCTGAAGCCGCTGATGAGGCCGATTTCGTATCGCAGGCGGCGGCGGGCCTTGGGCTGGCGCATCAGACACTTGACTGGAGCTGTCATCCTGCCACCGGCAATCTGATGCAGGCTGCCGGGCAAGCGCGGCTTGATCTGCTGGCAGCCTGGGCGAAATCACGGGGGATCGCGCATATCCTCCTCGGCCATACCGCCGATGATCAGGCCGAAACCTTTGTCATGGGCCTCGGCCGCGCCGCCGGCCTCGACGGGCTGACCGGGATGCGCGCGCGCTTTGATCACAATGCTGTCAGCTTCTGGCGGCCCCTCCTGGGCTGGTCACGGGCCGAGCTGCGCGCCTTCCTGAACCGTCATGGCTTTGCCTGGTGCGATGACCCGACAAATGAAGATGACCACTATACCCGCGCGCGTATCCGCAAGGCGATGCCCGGGCTGGCGCCGCTTGGTCTGACGCTTTCCAGCCTCAGCGAGACCATCAGCAATCTGGCCGATGTGCAGGATCTGCTCCGCCATACCACCGCGGACGCCTTCGCCCGCTTTGGCCGCGAAGAGGCCGGGGCGCTGCATTTCGCCCATCGCCCCTTCACCGAGAGCCCCTTCGAGCTGCAGCGCCGCCTGATCATCGCCGCGATCCGCTGGATTTCCGGCACCCGCCACCCGCCCCGTGCCGATTCCGTGCATCAGGTGCTCAGCGAACTCTGGCGTCATCGTGGCAGCACACTGGGCGGCTGCCTGATCCGTGTAGGCCCGCAGGAAATCCGTGTGACCCGCGAACCGCAGGCCGTTGCGGGTCCGCTCGCATGGCATCCCGGCGTGACCTGGGATCATCGCTGGCAGGTAACCGGCCCGTCCCTGCCCGATGCAACCCTGCGCGCGCTTGGCACAGATGGGCTTGCGCAGTTGCCGGACTGGCGCAGATCCGGCATCCGGCGGGATGCGGCCCTTGTCTCGCCCTCACTCTGGCAGGGCGACCGGCTGGTTTCCGCCCCCCTTTTCCCGCAATTTGCCGCCAAATGGCAGGCCAGCCTTTACCCAACCTTTGGAAGTTTCATCTTATCGCATTGAACCCAGGGCCTGGATTGCTAAATTAGTACAAAATGCGGCCCTGCCCCTCTGGCTCAGCTGGCCGCCTGTCGGGAGAAATACGTGAACAACGCGCGCAACATCGCATTCTGGGTGGTCCTGCTCTTGCTGGTCCTGGCGCTTTTCCAGGTCTTCTCTGGCGGCCAGTCAAATATGGGCGCCCGTTCGCTGAGCTGGTCTGAGTTCATCACCCAGGTGGATCAGGGCCGGGTTGCCTCGGTGACCCTTGACGGCGAGCGGGTGACGGTACGCACCAAGGATGGTGGCGCCTTCTCGACCATCAAGCCCGGTGACGAACAGGTGACCGACAAGCTGATCGCGAAAGGGGTCGAGGTTCAGGCCAGCCCGCAGCAACAGGGCTTCCTGTCGTCGCTGCTGGTGACCTTCCTGCCCTTCATCCTGCTGATCGGCATCTGGATCTTCTTCATGAACCGGATGCAGGGCGGCGGCAAAGGCGGCGCGATGGGCTTTGGCAAATCGCGGGCAAAACTGCTGACCGAAAAGCAGGGCCGCGTCACCTTTGACGATGTGGCCGGCATCGATGAGGCCAAGGAAGAGCTGGAAGAGATCGTCGAATTCCTGCGCAACCCGCAGAAATTCTCGCGCCTTGGCGGCAAGATTCCGAAAGGCGCGCTGCTGGTCGGCCCGCCCGGCACCGGTAAGACGCTGCTCGCCCGTGCCATTGCAGGCGAAGCAGGCGTGCCCTTCTTCACCATCTCCGGCTCGGATTTCGTCGAGATGTTCGTGGGTGTCGGCGCGTCGCGCGTGCGTGACATGTTCGAACAGGCGAAGAAAAACGCCCCCTGTATCGTCTTTATCGATGAAATCGACGCTGTCGGCCGCGCCCGTGGCGTCGGCATGGGCGGCGGCAATGATGAACGCGAACAGACGCTGAACCAGCTTCTGGTCGAAATGGACGGTTTCGAGGCCAATGAAGGCGTGATCATCGTCGCGGCCACGAACCGCAAGGATGTGCTTGACCCCGCGCTGTTGCGTCCGGGCCGCTTTGACCGCCAGATCAATGTCTCGAACCCCGATATCAAGGGTCGCGAAAAGATCCTCAACGTCCATGCCCGCAAGATCCCGCTGGGTGCCGATGTCGATCTGCGCACAATCGCGCGCGGCTCGCCCGGCTTCTCGGGGGCTGACCTTGCGAACCTCGTGAATGAGGCCGCGCTGACCGCCGCACGCGTGGGCCGCCGTTTTGTCACCATGGCCGATTTCGAACATGCGAAAGACAAGGTCATGATGGGGCCGGAACGCCGCTCGATGGTCATGTCGCAGGAAGATAAGGAAATGACCGCCTATCACGAGGCCGGTCACGCGATTGTCGGGATCAAACTGCCGAAATGCGACCCGGTCTATAAGGCGACGATCATGCCGCGCGGCGGTGCGCTTGGCATGGTAATGAGCCTGCCCGAGATGGACCGCAATTCCTGGCACAAGGACCAGATGAAGGACCGGATCGCCATGGGCATGGCCGGCAAGGCCGCCGAGATCAAGAAATGGGGCGAAGACCGCGTTTCCTCGGGTGCCTCGGGCGATATCCAGAACGTCTCGGCCGTGGCGCGTGCCATGGTCATGCGGTGGGGCATGTCGGACAAGATCGGCAATATCGACTATTCCGAAGCGCATGAGGGCTATAACGGCAATACCGGCGGCTTCTCGGTTTCGGCCGAAACCAAACGGCTGATCGAGGATGAGGTGAAAGCCATCGTCGATGAGGGCTATGCCCGCGCGATGCAGATCCTCACCGAGAATGAGGAAGAGTTCGAGCGCCTGGCCCAGGGCCTGCTGGAATATGAGACCCTGACCGGCGACGAGATCCGCAAGGTTCTCGCGGGCCAGAAACCCGGCGATGATGACGGTGCAGAAGACGCCGGCGAAGCTGCGGCTTCGGTGCTGGCGATCCCGAAAACCCGCACCTCGCGGGGGCCAAAGCCCGGAGATGCCGAACCCTCGCCGACCTGATCCTGTGGATCTGTTTTTCATCAGCCGGGAAGCGCCGACCGCGCCTCCCGGCTTTTGCATACCTGCTTTACGGCAGGTGAAGGTGCCTTTGGCTCAAGAGATGATTGGAAATGACATATCACTCGTTTAAGGGTGAACCATTCTGGTGGGGAGGATAGCCATGTCGAGCGGAATGCAGGATGAAGCAGCCCAGGCAGCGCGTCAGGCGGCGCTGAATTACCACGAATTCCCCAAGCCGGGTAAGCTGGAGATCCGCGCGACCAAGCCGCTTGCCACCGGCCGCGACCTGTCGCGCGCCTATTCGCCCGGCGTGGCCGAGGCCTGTCTCGAAATCAAGGCCGACCCCTCCACCGCCTCGCGCTACACCGCGCGCGCCAACCTGGTTGCCGTGATTACCAACGGTACAGCGGTGCTGGGGCTGGGAAATATCGGCGCTCTGGCCTCAAAACCCGTGATGGAAGGCAAGGCCGTCCTCTTCAAGAAATTCGCCAATATCGACTGTTTTGACATTGAGGTGAATGAAAGCGACCCGATCAAGCTGGCCGAAATTGTCTGCGCGCTGGAGCCATCCTTCGGCGCAATCAACCTTGAAGACATCAAGGCGCCGGATTGTTTCATCGTTGAACAAATTTGCCGCGAACGGATGAACATCCCCGTTTTCCACGACGACCAGCATGGAACAGCGATCGTCGTCGGTGCGGCAGCGACCAATGCGATGATCGTCGCCGGCAAGAAATTCGAAGATATCAAACTGGTATCCACCGGTGGCGGCGCGGCAGGAATCGCCTGCCTCGAAATGTTGGTGAAACTCGGGGTCAAACGCGAGAATATCTGGCTTTGTGACCTTGAAGGCCTCGTCTATCAGGGCCGCGAGACGCAGATGACGCCGCAAAAGGCGGCTTTCGCACAGGGCAGCACCCCGGCGACACTCGCCGAGGTCATCAGGGGCGCCGATATGTTCCTCGGCCTTTCCGGCCCCGGCGTGCTGACGGCGGAAATGGTCGCCACAATGACCGCAAAGCCGGTGATCTTCGCGCTCGCAAACCCCACGCCCGAGATCCTGCCCGCCGAGGCCCGCGCCGTCGCCCCGGACGCGATCATCGCCACCGGGCGGTCGGATTTCCCCAACCAGGTCAATAACGTCCTGTGCTTCCCCTTCATCTTTCGGGGCGCGCTGGATGTCGGCGCCACCACCATCAATGACGAAATGGAGCTCGCCTGTATCGAAGGCATCGCCGCGCTGGCACGCCAGACCACCTCGGCAGAGGCCGCTGCCGCTTATCAGGGTGAACAGCTGACCTTCGGCCCGGATTATCTGATCCCGAAGCCGTTTGACCCGCGGCTGATCGGCGTTGTTGCCTCGGCCGTGGCCTGTGCGGCGACCAGTTCCGGCGTGGCGGCCCGGCCGCTGACCGACCCCGATGCCTATAAGCGCAAGCTCGACGGCTCGGTCTTCCGCTCGGCACTTCTGATGCGCCCGGTTTTCGAGGCGGCCCGCACCGTCACCCGCCGCATCGTCTTTGCCGAAGGCGAAGATGAGCGCGTGTTGCGCGCCGCGAATGCGATGCTTGAGGAAACCACCGACGTTCCGATCCTGATTGGCCGCCCCGAAGTGATCGAGGCACGCTGCGAACGCTATGGTCTCGCCATCCGCCCGGGCCGCGATTTCCATCTTGTTAACCCAGAAAATGATCCGCGCTACCGCGACTATTGGGGCACCTATCACGAACTGATGGCGCGGCGCGGCGTCTCGCCCGACATCGCGCGCGCGGTGATGCGCACCAATACAACCGCCATCGCCGCCGTCATGGTGCATCGCAACGAGGCCGACAGCCTGATCTGCGGCACCTTCGGGCAATATCACTGGCATCTCAACTATATACGCCAGGTTCTCGCCCGCGACGGACGTCACGCGGTGGCGGCACTTTCGATGATGATTCTCGAAGATGGCCCGCTTTTTGTCGCCGATACCCATGTGAATGCCGAGCCCACCGCGCAGCAGATCATGGAAACCGCGATGGGTGCCGCCCGCCATCTGCGCCGCTTCGGCATCACGCCGAAAATCGCATTCTGCTCGCAAAGCCAGTTCGGGAATATGGACAACCGTTCGGGCCGGGTGATGCGCGAGGCGCTGGAACTGCTCGACGCGCGCGAACCCGATTTCGCCTATGAGGGCGAGATGAATGTCGACACCGCGCTCGACCAGGAGCTGCGTGAGCGGTTGCTGCCGGGCGCTCGGTTCGAAGGTGCCGCGAATGTGCTGCTGTTCGCCTCGGCCGATACGGCGTCGGGGGTGCGCAACATCCTCAAGATGCGCGCCGGCGGACTGGAGGTCGGGCCGATCCTGATCGGAATGGGCAATAAGGCGCATGTGGTGACGCCGGCGATCACCGCGCGGGGCCTGCTGAACATGTCGGCCATCGCCGGCACACCGGTTTCGCATTACGGCTGAACCGGCGCTGACACTTGCAGCGGGGAGAGAATCACCTCTCCGCTGTAAGGCGCGTCCTGCACCGGAAATTTGCAAACCTCTCGGGATTTCGCGTCGTACATACCGGCAAATCCAAATTTGCAAATATTTCGCAACCCATTATCGCGAATTCTGCAAACCAACGCGATTCCGGCAGCACCGTTGCCGGTAACAAAGTTGCGCCCTTCGACACCCTGGCATAACAAACGCTTAAGTCAGGAGGAGGAGCAGGGATGGGGTATCGCGACGTCTACGCGCAATGGAAATCCGACCCGGACGGGTTCTGGATGGAGCAGGCCCAGGGCATCGACTGGGCAAAACAGCCCTCCCGCGCGCTGAATGCCGACCACGCACCGAATTACGAATGGTTCGCTGACGGGCTGGTGAATACCTGCTGGAACGCGGTTGACCGGCATGTCGAAGCCGGGCGCGGCGAACAGCTGGCGATCATCCATGACAGCCCGGTCACCCATCTGAAAAAGGGCATCACCTACCGCGAATTACAAAAACGCGTGGCCAGCCTCGCAGGTGCGCTGCGGGCCAAAGGCGTGACCAAGGGCGACCGGGTCATCATCTATATGCCGATGATCCCCGAGGCGCTGGAAGCGATGCTGGCCTGCGGCCGGCTCGGCGCGATCCACTCGGTCGTCTTCGGCGGGTTTGCAGCCAATGAACTGGCGGTGCGCATCAATGACTGCACCCCCAAGGCGATCATCGCAGCATCCTGCGGCATCGAACCCTCGCGCATCGTACATTACAAACCACTGCTGGATGCCGCCATCGACCAGGCCGTCCACAAGCCTGACTTCTGTGTTATTTTTCAGCGTGAGCAAGAGGTTGCCCAACTGATCGAGGGCCGCGATGTCGCCTGGCACAGTTTTCAGTATGGCGTTGAGCCCGCCGAATGCCTGCCCGTCGAAGGCAATCACCCGGCCTATATCCTTTACACCTCCGGCACCACCGGCGCGCCGAAGGGCGTGATCCGCGCGACCGGCGGCCATCTCGTCGCGCTGAACTGGACCATGAAGGCGATCTACGACATGGACCCCGGCGAGGTCTTCTGGGCCGCGTCAGACGTGGGCTGGGTCGTTGGTCACAGCTATATCTGCTACGCGCCGCTGATCAGAGGCTGCACCACCATCGTATTCGAGGGGAAACCCGTCGGCACGCCGGATGCCGGCACCTTCTGGCGGGTGATCGCGGAAAACAAGGTGAAGAGCTTCTTTACCGCACCGACCGCGCTCCGGGCCATAAAGCGCGACGACCCTGCCGGGGAATTCGTCAAAGATTACAATATGAAGCATCTGAAATACTGCTTCCTCGCCGGCGAGCGCGCTGATCCCGACACCATCGCCTGGGCGGCGCGGCATCTGAATGTGCCGGTAATCGACCATTGGTGGCAGACCGAGACCGGCTGGGCCATTGCCGCCAATCCGATGGGTATTGAAGCGCTGCCCATCAAACCCGGCAGCCCTTCGGTGCCGATGCCCGGATATGATATCCAGGTGCTGGATGAAGGCGGGCATCCGGTGGCCTCCGGCACGCTTGGCGCAATTGCGGTGAAACTGCCATTGCCTCCCGGCAACCTGCCCGGGCTGTGGAATGCCGAAGACCGTTTCAAAAAGAGCTATCTCTCTCATTTCCCTGGCTTTTACGAGACAGGAGATGCCGGTTATATCGACGAAGACGGCTATCTCTACATCATGGCCCGCACCGATGATGTGATCAATGTGGCAGGCCACCGGCTTTCGACCGGCGCGATGGAAGAGGTGCTGGCCTCGCATCCGGATGTCGCCGAATGTGCGGTGATCGGGGTGGCCGACACGCTGAAAGGCCAATCACCCCTGGGCTTTTTGTGCCTGAACAAGGGCACCAGCCGCCCATATGACGATGTGGTGAAGGAATGCGTGAAACTGATGCGCGACCGCATCGGCCCGGTCGCTGATTTCAAACGCGCGCTGGTGATCGACCGCCTGCCGAAGACCCGATCGGGCAAGATCCTGCGCGGCACCATGGTGAAAATCGCCGATGGCACCGAATGGAAAATGCCCGCAACAATCGACGACCCCGTGATCCTCGACGAGATCACAATTGCGCTGAAATCCATCGGCCTCGCCGGCTGATTCCGGCGGATTTGCGAGTTGCGGCGCTGTGTCCTGACCGGCACGGCGCCCTTCTCACATCGGAACCAGGCGGGAATCCGTCCTTGACGCCGGGTCCGACTGCCTGAATGACGCGAGGCACTGGACCTGACACTCTGGTCGTGCCAGCTTACGCCATTGTGGAAGAAAGAAATTTCATTCCATGAATATTATTTCCCTGGCCTGTTTGATGGCTGAATTGATGTGCTCCCTGCCAGATTGGCAGACAGTCCGGGTGTGAGTCAGATGCGGATACCTGTTCTGCTGGTTGAAGATACGCCATCGTTGCAATTTGTTTACCGTTCCGTCCTGACTGCTGCCGGAATGAATGTGCATCCCGCCGGCAGCGCGTCAGAGGCGCTGCAGCTGCTGCATCAGGTGAAACCCGGGGTGGTCATTCTCGATCTCATGTTGCCCGATCGCGATGGTCTGGCGCTGATGTCCGAAATGCTGGCCATCAACCCTGACCTTTGTGTTGTGGTCATGTCGGCGCAGGGATCGGTCGACCGGGCCGTGGCGGCGATGCGGGCGGGGGCTTTTGACTTCCTGCTTAAACCCTTCGAAGAAAACCGGTTTCTCGCGGCAGTCCGTGCCGCGGTTCTGGCCGCCGAGGAAACCGCCCCCGGCCAGCCGGCGCCGAAACGACGGGCGGAGACCGCCGCCAGCAGCGATCCTGCCGCCAGCATCGGCTCCTCCGAGGCGATGAAACAGGTGCATCGGGTGATTTCATCGGTTGCGGGCTCCATCGCCACTGTTTTCATCACCGGCGAAAGCGGCACCGGCAAAGAGCTTGCAGCCATCGCCCTGCACACCCAATCGCCGCGCGCGCGCGGCCCGTTTATTGCTCTGAACTGCGGCGCAATCCCGCATGACCTGCTGGAATCCGAGGTATTCGGCCATCTGAAAGGCAGTTTCACCGGCGCCATCGCCGATAAGCCCGGTGCAGCAATGGCGGCGGATGGTGGGACGCTGTTTCTTGACGAGGTCTGCGAGATGGCACCGGCGCTGCAGACCAAGCTTCTGCGCTTCCTGCAGACCTCGATGGTGCAGCCGCTCGGCGCAACCCGACCGCAAAAGGTTGATGTCCGGATCATCTGCGCCACCAATCAGGACCCGCTCGATGCGGTGCGGCGCGGGCAGTTCCGCGAAGACCTCTATTACCGCCTGCATGTGGTGCCTCTGCATATGCCACCTTTGCGGGATCGCGGCCGCGACGCCGCCGAAATCGCCGAGGTCGCGCTGCGCCGCTTTGGCGGTGAGGAGGGTAAGAGCTTCGCAGGAGTCGCGCCCGAGACACAGCGGATCCTGTTGCGCTACCGCTGGCCGGGCAATGTGCGTCAGCTTTTGAATGTTATGCGCAATATCGCGGTGCTGCAGCCGGGCGGCCTTGTGACGCCGGATATGCTGCCCGTCGAAATGCTGCGCGAAGACCCCGGTCAGCATAGGGGGGCCTCACCTCCAGACGCGCCTCTCGGGACCGCGGGTGGGACCACCGGGTCCCGGGCGGCCGGCTTTGCGCCAGTCGCTGCGCGTTTTGACGACGCCGGGCCCGTTTTCGCAGGAAAAACCCTGGCCGAGATCGAACGCATGGCCATCGAAGCGGCGCTTGCGCGTCATCAGGGCTCGGTTCCAAAAGCGGCCCATGATCTCGATATCTCGGTCTCGACACTGTACCGCCGGATCGAAGCCTGGAAGTCAGGCCAGAGCTGACGGCGCGCAACCCATAGAAATATCAGACAAACTGCTCTCGGATCAACCGTTCCTCCAGGCCATGCCCGGGGTCGAACAACAGGCGATAGCTGATTTCGGAATTTGAACGGACCACGACCGAGATCACATCGCGGACCGAATTGCGGCTGTCGGCATCGGCCATAACCGGGCGCTTATCCGAATCGAGAACATCAAAGCGCACTTCGGCTGTCTTCGGCAAAAGCGCCCCACGCCAGCGGCGCGGGCGGAAAGCCGACATCGCCGTCAGGGCCAGAACATCGGCGCCGATCGGCAGAATCACCCCATGCGCCGAATAGTTATAGGCGGTCGACCCGGCCGGTGTCGCCACCAGCGCCCCGTCACAGACCAGCTCCGCCATCCGTTCACGACCGTCAATCGAAACCCGCAACCGCGCCGCCTGCGGTCCCTGCCGCAGGAGCGACACTTCATTGACCGCAAGCGCGTTGGTGACCTTGCCGCGCACGTTTTCGGCCTGCATCGAAAGCGGATTGAGCAACGCCTCTTCGGCCAGTTGCAGCCGTTCGGGCAGCCCGTCATCGATATAGGCATTCATCAGAAAGCCGATGGTGCCGCAATTCATGCCATAGACCGGCAGATCGCGCCCCGATTGCGCATGCAGCGTCTCAAGCATGAACCCGTCACCACCCAGGGCGACCACAATCGAGGCACGACGCAGGTCGGTCTGCCCATAGCGGGCCGTCAGCCGCGCCAGTGCCGATTGCGCCGCCGGGGCCTTCGAGGCCGTAAACCTGATTTTTGGCTGCATCCCACCTCTCCGTCAGGTCGCAACCCTGACCCCGGCGGGGCGGAAACTCAAGGGCTGGCACACCCTGTCTTTCACCCGGGCAGTGTCCCGGGCCCCCCCCTGGCCTCATTGTTCCCGCCAGGAAGTTTCCGGGGCAGGCAGCAGGCACCTGGGAACAGCCGCCATCCCGGGCGCAACCAGCCCTGATTTCGTCACCATATCGCAACGGGTCGCTTTCCGGCCTTTCCCTGGCGGGGTACGTGTTCTAAACAACCGGCAACCAAAAATACCATCCCGCATGGCCCAACGGAGACGAGTATGACCGCCCAGACCCGCGATTCCGGCTTTTTCACCGAATCTCTTTCCTCGCGCGACCCCGAACTTTTCGGAGCGGTGCGCTCTGAACTTGGCCGTCAGCGCGATGAGATCGAGCTGATCGCGAGCGAGAAT
>NZ_JAMCCR010000008.1:0-166265 GCF_023371075.1 Pseudomonas sp. GX19020 | reverse complement strand
ATACTAATTCGCCAGCATTATCAACATGTTGAAAATCAGCGTACGCTGAACGCAAACTGTTTGACCCCAAACGCCCCGCTTTCCGCGGGGCTTTTTGAATTTGAGCCGCCGCGTCCACAACCTCATGTACAGGCAGACCGCAGGCCAGCCGCAACAAGCTCGCCAAGGCGCCGTGAAGGTGGATCCACGCCTTAGTTCAGGAGGAACGCCTTTGGCGCCGCAGTGAACTTCGATACCTTAATCGGCTTCAGCTCTACTCCCTGCCAGGGAAATCCAGCTTCAAACAACTAAGTTCTCAGGGTCCAGAACATAACCGATGAACTCAGAACGGGCGAAAGATCACAGTTTCCGCAGGTAGGATGCCGAGACGTAGCCCTTCAGCGCGCGGGCTTGCTTGAGTGAGACCTTGCACCAGCGTGTGCTGCCGCTCTGCTCACAGCTGTGAACCCTGACCAGTGTGCCATTCGGCAGGCCGAGGATGATGTTGTACCCAATCCCTGGTCCGGTGCGCATTTTCAGCATATCTTCGGCTTCAACCCCGACAACCTCATACTCTCCGGCAACACCGGCCTGCACCGGTGACATGAGGGTGATCGGGAAAAGCACAGCGGCCGCAATCAGTGAGATAGTATTGCGCATCTGATCCTCCTGCGCTGGTGTTGACCCGCTTGTGGCGGCGGGACCTGCCCCAACAGGCCCCAAAGGCATCACCCCAGAAGCAGCGCGTCCTGAGCCACGGTGATGATAGCGGTGTCGCCCTTATAGCGGATCCCGAATCTTCGCTTCGGATAGGGTGCGATCTGGGAGAGCCTCTCGGCCGTTGCCGAGACGCCAAGCGCCAGAAGCACCTCGATCACCTCAAGCTGAAACTCGGGCGTGGCAGTCAGAAAGCGCACGCGCGCCTGCTTAACGCCCCGCAGCTGCGTGCTGAGGTAACGGATGTCATCATCGTCCAGCCGGATAAAGCTCTGCTCGTCCTGAGGCACTATACTGCTCGCCTTCTTGTTGAGCGGCACGGGTATCATGATCGACGCGCGAGCGCCATGCCGGGGTTGCCGCTATCGGCGGCGATCGGCAACCCGCGTTCTTCCAGGCCTTCTGGCCCGCCACCCGGACGGCGGGGGAAATCGCGCCCCTCCGGGGTTATGTCAGAATATGATTGGCACGCCGGGCACTTGCCTTTCGGGCGAGATCCCGCATGGTGGCACCTGTGCTGGCGGCCTGTCCGTTGACATCTGAATTCTCGCGGGGCGAGTGGGTCTCGTGTCAGCGCGGAGGATCAGGCCATCGAACTGCAACTTGTCCGAACCTTTATGGAAACGGCGGAAACCGGATCTTTCGCCGCCGCCTCGGAGCGGCTTTTTGTCACGCAATCGGCGGTCAGTCTGCGGATCCAGCGGCTCGAAGAGCAGTTGGGCCGCCCGCTGTTTTCCCGGTCCAAAGACGGCGTGGCGCTGACGGCGGCCGGTCGTGAGTTTCGTGGGTTTGCCATCGCAATCCTGCGCAACTGGGAACAGGCCCGGCTGCGGGTCTCGGCCTCTGGTGAAGAAGGGCTGCGTCTGGTGATCGGTTCGGAGCCCTCGCTCTGGCCTCGCCTCGGATTTGGCTGGCTGGATCTGCTGCGCGCCCGCCTGCCCGAAATTGCTTTGCGGGCAGAGATGGCGCGGGCAGAGACGCTGACTCAGAACCTGTTGCAGGGGGGGATTGATGTCGCCCTGTCCTATTCGGTCGCAAACCGGCCCGGGATCCATGCCGAACAACTGCTTGAGGACCAGCTGGTGCTGGTCTCTTCGCGCCAGGGGCTGACGGTTGCGGATCTGGACGAAGACTATGCGCTGGTGGATTGGGGGCCCGAGTTCATGCGCTTTCACGAAGAGGCGCTTCCTTCGCTGCATGGCACACGTCTGCAACTGGCCTTCGGCTCGCTCGCCGCCCTCTTTATTCAGACCCGGCCCTTTGCGGCCTATCTTCCCGCCCGGCATGCCAAGCGTTTTCTTGACCTCGCGCAGCTGCATGTGGTGGCAAATGCGCCGGTCTTCCAGCTTCCGGTCTGGTCGTTGTGGCGCGATGACCTCGGCGAGAAGCTGCTCGCTGTTGCAAAGGAAACACTGCTGGAATCCGCCAGCCGGGCGTCAGACACCAATGCCGAAGTGCTCGCGTTGCGCCAGATGTGAACAGTGTTCATTGTATCTGGCTGAGATAAAAGGACAAAAAATCGCTCTTACCCCCCGGGCATCGCCGTTTCGTCAGAAAGGATCTGGTTCCACGAGTAATTCTCGGGGATGGCTCAAGTTTCCTGAATGTTCCGATTCCCGGCAAAACAGCCAATTCCTTCTTACCAACCGCCCCTGACCTGGGACGGACGTAACCCGTGAAAGGAATTGCCATGAAATCGCTCTATCTGACTTCAGCCATCCTGGCGCTCGGACTGACGGCGCCTGCCTTCGCTCAGACTGACATCGTCGGGATTTCGTCGCTTGATGACCAGATCGAGGATGTTGAGCGCGATGTTGCCCGCGACATGGCCCGCGCCGAGGACAATGCCCGTTTCGGCAGCCCGGATTTCCGTCAGGGCTTTTCGGGCTCGGCCTCGATCGGCTACTCCGGCAAGACCGGTAACAATGAATCGCAGGACCTGACCGTCGGTCTGCGTCTTCGCCACGGCGCCGGTGCCTTCAGCCAGACCATCGGCGCGGTGATCGACTATTCCGAGGCCGACAACAAATCGACCAAGCGTGATGTCTTCGGTATCTATGACGCGACCTATTCCTTCGATGACCGTTTCTACGGCTTCGTGCTGGGTCGGGTTGTGTCGGACGGTCTCGCCGACCGCCTGACGGATGAACAGCGCGCAGACGCGATCAGCGATACCGAACAGCTGCGTGGCCAGACCCAACGGGACGCTTTCCTTGGCGTGGGTCCTGGTTACCGGATCATCAACGAAACCGACATGGCCTGGCGCGTTCAGGCTGGTATCGGTGTCAGCTATCTGAAGAATGGTCTGGGGGAGTCGACCACCGAGACCGGCTACATCGCGTCGTCGCGCTTCTACTACAAGATCAACGACAACGTGTTCTTCACCAATGACACCGACGTGCTGAATTCGGACACCGCACTGCGGGCGAACAACGATCTCGGCATCAACTTCAAGGTAACTGACGCGATCTCGACCCGGGTCAGCTACCTGACCGAATACAATGACAGCCGCGCAATCCGCACGGATAACAAACTCGGCCTGTCGCTGGTCTTCGGTTTCTGAGCCCTTTGACGGGAATGGGAGGGGCGATCCCCTCCCCGGCGGCGGCCTGTAGCAAGGCCGCCGCTGCCTTATTTACATGGCGGTGTCGCTGTCGCGCATCTGTGCCCGGGCTCACGTAGTCTCCCCGCCAAGGGGACATGAGCGCCAGGTCTCGCAGTGGGAGCGCGGGCATCCTGTCTGTGCGTCGCACGTCAGGGCGGCGCGGCCCGGCTGCAGCAATGCGTGGGTGTTGCTCCACCGACAGGGTATTTCCAAACACCTCCGCCCTTGGCCCCGGGGATCGCAAAACTCATCATATGACAGATGGCTTTGGGTTCCTGGCGCTTCTGCTGTCCAGGCAGGGTGGAGTTTTGTCGGGGCAGACCGCGAATCGTCGCCTGATACCCTCGTAAACGGACCGAACCGCGCGAAGGAGGCGCCGTCAGTCCACGTTCCGGCGAGACGATGGGCTCATCCCCACCTGCTGGTCGGGTCCTGGTCGGATTGGCCGGATCGAGGCTTCGTGGCGATTGCGGCCATCCTGATGGGGAGTATTCAGGCAAGGACGGGGCATCTTTCCGCAATCAGTGACGCCCGCCAGTCCTTCCCGGGGCGGCACAGGGATAGCTCAGGCAATCAGCATGGCGCGGGAGCCACCGGTTTCCCCCGTGGCGGCGGGTTCTGACTGGCGGAATGTGACAAGCGTTGCGCCATGCGGCATTGGTGCGACGCGGCAGGAAAAGGCGCGGCCGTCAGTCATGCGCAGATCGCCGTCCCAGGGCTCGCGGGTGCCGAACAGGCCGATGAACTCTTCAAGATCATTCCACAGGAGTGTCGGGGCCGTCTTTTCGCGCCAGAAATGGATTGCCTTGCCGCCGCTGCTGTTATCCGGACCGTCCAGCGGGCTTTGCCCCCAGAGGCGGGTCGCCGCCAAATTGGCCATTGCAACAGAGCCATCCTGGGCGAAGACCACGACCGCATCCGGCAGCCCGTCGATCACCGCCTGGCCGAGTTCCAGATCGGCACGGTAGCGGCGGGTGCGGGTCATTTCGGTCGAGATATCCTCCAGCATGAAGGCCAGCGCGCCATTGGGATGCGGGCGCCCGGTGACCCGCCAGGTGCGGCCCGATGGCAGGGCCCAGGTTTCCTCGAACAGACCTTCAGCGGCGGCTTTCTCCATCTCGGCCATCTGGCGCCGCCAGGAACGGTAATCCTTCGGCTCTGGCAGCATCGAGCGTTCGCGCAATGCGTCGAGCAGCGCCGGCAGGCTGGGGCGCGCGATAAGGAATTCCACCGGTAGGCCGGTCAGATCCAGCATCGCGGGGTTGAACATCTGCAAAACCCGCGATTTGTCGAAAATCGCGAGGCCAATCGGCAGCTGCGCGAAGGTCTTGGCGAGGGTCTGGGTAAAGTCACGCAGGCTGTTTTCCGCAGCGACCAGCCCGTCGGCAGGCAGGGCATAGCACAGACGCCCCGCATTGCTGCCCCGCCCGGGCAGGGGGCGGGACAGGATATCATACCACTGGACCGTTTCGCCCAGCGTCAGCGAGGCCCGGGTCGCATCGGGCAAGCCCCGTGACTTCGTGGCAAGGGTGCTGGCTTTGGCAGATACGGCTTCAGGGTCATCCGGTTTGCGCGGAAAGATCGCGGGGAGCGGCCAGGCGAGTTCTTTGCCGGGTTCCAGCCGTTCGGCCGCCGCTGCAAGATAGGGGCCATTGGCCCAGATCACCTCGCCATCCGCCGTTTCGCGCCAGATCGGCAGCGGCGCGCGCGAAAGCGTGTCATGCAGTCCGGCCAGCTCATCGCGCAGGGCAAGTTCCGCCAGACCGTCAGAACCCGGTCGGGCGGCCTCGCCCTCGCCATCGACAAGGGTCAGCCGTGTCAGACCGCCCAGATATTCGGCGCGCAGCACCAGCGGCGGGCTGACATCCTCGCGCGAGCAGAGCACGAAACGCCCCTCACGCTGCAATCCTTCCAGCCGCGTCCAGAGCCCGGGGAACATCGGCTCCAGCCGTGAGAGCGCCCGGAACCAGGGGCCGCCGGATTCGATCCCGGTCGCCATCAGGGCGCGGGCCGGCGGGGTGGCATCGACCAGTGCCTCACCATCAAAAATGAACACGGTTTCAGGCAGGACGGATGCGAAAACCGAGGCTGCGGCCGGGCTGCGCGACTGCACTGCCGCCATCACGAGAAGGCAGGCGAGTGCGATCAGGGCTGCAGTGATCACCAGCCCGCTTGCGAATATCCAGTCCGCTTCCATACCTGGCATGCAATCAGCCCACAGCTTCACGTTTCGGTGAAGAGGTTAATTTGCGATGCGTTAATTGCGGGTTAATGCTGAACCGCGCCGCCGTCAGATCTCGATCTGCGCATTGGCGGCGCCTGGCGCGATGTCTGAAGCGAGAAGATCGGCCTTGCGCCAGCGGACCCCGACCAGCGCGCCTGACCGTTCCTGGCGGTCGGCGTCGGGCAGGAAAGGATCATGGGCATTGGCGAAGGTCAGGCTTGCTCCGGTGCGCTCCAGCAGCGTTTTGGCGATGAACAGGCCAAGACCCATCCCCTCATATTCCGGGCGCCGGCTCAGATCCTGTTCGTTGCGGCGCGAACGCACGAAGGGGTCGCCGATCCGGTTGATCACATTGGGGGGATAGCCCGGACCGTCATCGACGATGCGCAATGTGATATGGTCGCCGCTCCAGTCATACTGGATCCAGACATGACCTGCCGCGAAATCAACCGCATTCTGGATCAAGTTTCGCAACCCGTGGATGGTTTCCGGGCTGCGGCGCACCATGGGTTCGCGCAGGGCACCGCTGGCGGGGCCGGGTTCGAATACCAGCTCTTTGCCGCGGTTGATATGCGGCTCTGCTGCCTCGCGCAGCAGGGTCGAAAGGGGCGCCTGACGCAGCTGGAGATCATCTTTGCCGGCCCGCCCCATGCCATGCAGAATGTCGCGGCAGCGGTCGGCCTGTTCGCGGATCAGCTTTGCATCCGCCAGCAGCTCGGGCTGGCCGGAGAGTTCATCCATCATCTCGGCCGAGACCAGTTTGATCGTCGCCAGCGGCGTCCCGAGCTCATGTGCCGCCGCTGCGACCACGCCGCCAAGATCGGTCAGCTTCTGTTCGCGCGCGAGCGCCATCTGGGTGGCCAACAGCGCATCTGAGAGCGCCCGGCTTTCGCGTGCGACGCGGCGGGCATAGACGCCGAGAAAGACGATGCCGACCACGATGGCCGCCCAGAAACCAAAGGTGAAAAGCCGCGGGATGGTCAGCGTGATGCCACCGGCAAGCGTGATCGGGATATTCACCACCGCCAGGCCCGAAACCATCGCAATCGAGGCGGTTCCGAGGATCAGCGTCGGGCCGATCCCGAGAACCGAGGCCGAAATGGTGACAGGTGCTATGAACAAAAGGGCGAAAGGATTGGTCAGCCCGCCGGTGACAAAGACCAGAAACCCCAGCTGGCAGAGGTCAAACAGCAGTGACAGGAGCGCGCCGGTTTCGCTCAGCCTTCGGTTACCCGGGAAGATGAAGGTCACGATCAGATTGACGATGACCGAGGCCCCGATGGCGAGCAGGCAAAGCCCCAGTGGCAGCGCGATCCCGAACCACAGATCGGCAAGCGAGATGGCCGCAAGCTGGCCGCATATCGCGAGCCAGCGGATAAGGATCAGCGTCCTGAGCCAGACGCGGTCTGCCGCACCTGTTCCGGCGACAAAGCCAAAGCCCGCGATTTGTCGCATTGTGAATGCGCCTTTACTCGTATCGTTATGCCTTGTTACGGCCCGCGCTCCAGGGGATCAATGGGGCAACTGGATAGCGCAGGAGGCTCCGGGCGGTGCCCTCCTGGTGACAAAAGCGGAGAAGGCGATGAACAGGATTTACGCAATCGGAGCGGCGGGGCTGCTGGCCGCCCTGATAGGGGGGACGGCGGGCTATCTGTTCTTTGCCGGCCAAAGCAATGCCGACCCGCTGGCGCAATGTCGCGAAGGGAATGTCGGCGGGGCAGATATTGGCGGGCCGTTTACGCTTCTCGACAAAACCGGCACTGAGGTGACCGATAAAGAGGTGATCACCCGGCCGACACTGGTTTATTTCGGCTATACATTCTGCCCCGATGTCTGCCCCTTCGATATGTCGCGTAATGCCGAGGCCCTGGATTTGCTGAAGGATGTGGGTCGCGATGTCGGGCTGGTTTTCGTCACGGTCGATCCCGGGCGGGATACACCTCAGGTTGTGGGCGATTACGCAGAGGCTTTCAGCGAAACGGCGATTGGTCTGACGGGCACTCCGGAACAGATTGACGCTGCGGCAAAGGCGTATCGTGTTTATTATAACCACCAGCCGGCCACCGATGATTTCTATATGGTTGACCATTCGGCCTTTACCTATCTGATGTTGCCCGGTATCGGTTTTGCCGATTTTTACCGCCGCGATGCGACACCTGAACAGATCGCCAAAGGCGTCGGATGTATGCTGGATGTAACGGGCTGAATTGACCCCGGCCGTCCAGAACCGTAAATTCTGCCAGACCGGGGAAGCCTCTCCGGGTCTGGCATTCGGGTCAGGCACCCGTCAGGAGAGATAGCGAATGTCCGGAGATCTGAATGCCGAGCTGGGGCCGGATCGGACCCTTTTGCTGGTCGATGATGACGAGCTGTTCGTCAAACGTCTCGCCAGGGCAATGGAAAAGCGTGGCTTCCAGCCCGAGACGGCGGAAAGCGTTGCTGTGGGCCGCCAGATCGCCCAGACCCGCCCGCCGGCCTATGCGGTGGTTGATCTGCGGCTTGAGGATGGCAATGGGCTCGATGTGGTGGAGACGCTGCGTGAAAAGCGGCCCGATTGCCGGATCGTGGTGCTGACCGGCTATGGTGCGATTGCAACGGCGGTGGCGGCGGTGAAAATCGGCGCGCTGGACTATCTGTCGAAACCGGCTGATGCGGATGATGTCACAAATGCGCTTCTGGCCAAAGGCGAGGCTTTGCCGCCGCCGCCGGAAAATCCGATGTCGGCGGACCGGGTTCGCTGGGAACATATCCAGCGCGTTTACGAAATGTGTGACCGTAATGTTTCCGAAACCGCACGCAGGCTGAACATGCATCGTCGCACTTTGCAGCGGATTCTTGCAAAACGCAGCCCACGCTGAAGGCTTTAATTGCGGCCCGCATTTATTTGCAATAGGGAAGGCTCATGATGAGTATCAGGAGCACTGAATGGAACTCGATCTCAATTCCCTTGATCTGAAAGATCTGAAATCGCTGCAGGCGAAAGTCGGCAAAGCCATTTCGACTTTTGAGGATCGTCGCAAGAAAGAAGCGCTGGCAAAGCTGGACGAAACCGCACGCGAGCTCGGTTTTGCGTCGCTGGCGGAACTGACCGGGACGGCGGCTCCGCGCAAGCGGGCGCTGGTTGGCGCCAAATATGCCAATCCGGCCAATCCGGCAGACACCTGGTCCGGTCGTGGCCGCAAGCCGCGCTGGTATGCCGAGGCACTGGCTTCGGGCAAAAGCGAATCTGACCTGCTGATCTGAGCCGGATTTCCGGCGGTGGTATTGCCCGTTCAGCGACGGGCAGCGCCTGACTGCGCGACAGGTATGGCGGGCAGGAGAGGACTGAGCCCTTCTCTGCCCGCTGCACCGGTCGTGTCTATTCCGCCGCGAGCGGGGGCCGGCTGCTGGTCATCAGCCCGGCGGCGAGGACATCTGCCCCGGTCACTTCGGCAATGACCCCGGTGATCAGCTGGCGAAACCCTTCGAATCCCCCATGCGGCTCGATTCGCGCTTCATCCATGTAAAGCTGGCGGTCGATCTCGATCTGGACGGCGTGAACATTGCGCGAGGGCCGGCCATAGGCCTGGGTGATATAGGCGCCGGCAAAGGGCATATTGCGGCTGACACGCAGGCCGGCAGCCTCGAAGGCGCCGGCGATCTGATCGACCACATCCCGGCCTGCGCTGGCGCCGAAGCGATCCCCCAGCACGATTTGTGGCCCGGGCTGGCCGCCCCGCGATTGCAGATCTGCCGCCTCATGCGGCATCGAATGGCAGTCAAACAGCACCGCCCTGCCAAAGGTCTCGCGGGTCTCTTCAATCAGCCCGCGCAGCGCATCATGCCAGGGATGCCAGAAGCTCTGCAGCCGCGCCTCGGCCTCGGGGCGGGCCATTTTTCTGCGATAGATATGCCGCCCGCCCGCCACCACGCGGGGAATCACCCCGAGCCCCGAAGAGATGCGCGGATTATGTGCCGGCCGCTCCACCCCTTCGATCACCGCCGGGTCCAGCTCATCCGGGCCCCGGTTGAGATCGACAAAGGCGCGCGGTGCCCGGGCGGCAAGCAGAGGCGCGCCAAGCGCGGGGGCGGCGCCGAACAGCTGGTCAATGAACGCATCCTCGGAAGAGCGGATCGCATGGCTGTCCAGCGCGCTGACATGCAAAAAATCGGGCGGATAGATGCGCCCCGAATGTGGCGAGGAAAAAACAACCGGACAGGTCTGTTGCCCGGGCCGGTGCAGAATATACGCGTCGGAGGAGGTGATTCCTTGCAAAATGGCCTCGGTACAAGCAGGGACAGGCTGGCGCGGCAGAAGTCCCGGCTGAAAATCAGGGCGGGATTTCCTCTTCCTGGCGGTATCCTGCGATATAACGTCATAATTCTTCGTTCCGAAACCCCTTGCGGCCAGGATATGGGTTGAGTATAGACCCCTCCACGCCGACGCGGTCAGCCGCGCCCTGATGGTTTGCCAGAGGGAGCGCGGGCAGAGTGTAGGTCAGAGTGGGCGGTTAGCTCAGCGGTAGAGCACTACGTTGACATCGTAGTGGCCACTGGTTCGATCCCAGTACCGCCCACCATTTCATCGCTTTTGGGGTCATACCCGGGGCACGGGTTAATCAGGCGCGTGATGCGCCGCGAAGGACAGGAGACAGCCATGAAGGTTGCCAATTCGCTCCGCTCGCTGAAGACGCGTCACCGCGATTGCCAGGTCGTGCGCCGCAAGGGCCGGATCTATGTGATCAACAAGACGCAGCGTCGCTACAAGGCCCGCCAGGGCTGAGTGCAGCTTCCAGCTGACGGATACAGGGCCGCTTCGGGAAACCGAAGCGGCCTTTTCCATTTCCGGCGCACCTGACCACCGCTGCGGTTGACACTGCGAATCACCCGCACCAGTCTGGCCGGTGACGATACCCGGCACCTGTCCTTCTGGTGGAGATTGCCATGCCCCTGCCTTTTGTTCCGCTGGCGTTGCGAATCGGTCTGGCCGCTGTGGCAGGCTATGGCTTTGCGAGATGGGCGGGTCTGCGGGCCGGGGAAGGGCGGCGCGATCAGCGCGCCGAGGACGCGCTGGATGATCTTGACGAAGGGCTTTTTCTGCACCGGACGGCGAGTGGCGCTTCTCCGGAGGCGCGGCAGCAAAATGCCAGCCTGCGGCTGAAGCGGATCATCGGTTTTCGCGGCCGGGAATGGGAAATCGACGCTGGCCTTATCGCGAGGCTGCGGTTCAGGGAGCGACGGCAGTGACGGACGGAAAAGCGGGGCCCGAAGGCAAAACGGGCAAAGGGCTTCTGCTTTATGGCGGACCGACCTCGCCCTATGTGCGCAAGGTGCAGGTCATGGCAATCGAGGCCGGGCTGGGGCTGATTGCGATGATCCAGGCGTCATCTACCCCGGTGGAATCGGCCTTGCCGGCGGTGGCTGCGGTCAACCCGCTGGGCAAGGTGCCCGCGCTGGTGACACCTTCGGGCGAGGCGCTGTTTGACAGCCGGGTGATCACGCGCTGGCTTGATGCTTATGCCGGCAGTGGCTTCTACCCGCAGGGTGATGCGCTCTGGCCGGTGCTGACGCTGGAGGCACTGGCCGATGGCATTCTCGATGCTGCGCTGCTGATGGTCTATGAGGCACGGCTGCGCCCCGAGGAAAGCCGTTTTACCCCCTGGATCGAAGGGCAATGGCTCAAAATCGCCCGGGCGCTGGATCTGGTCGAGGCCGCGCGCCTTTCGGATTTGCAGGGCGGGCTGACGGCGGGACAGATCGCGCTTGGCGTGGCCCTTGGCTATGTCGATTTCCGCCTTGCTGCGCGGGACTGGCGGGCCGGACGCCCCGGACTCGCGGCCTGGGAGGCCGGATTTGCGGCGCGTCCGTCGATGCTGGAAACCGTCCCGAAGGGGTAGGTGCGGGCCACAGTGCCTGCGGCATGTTCGCATCAATCGCCTTTATCCTTGAATTTGATGGCGATTGCGTCGGATTGTTCGCTGGACGATCTATCACGGCTTGTTTACAACCGCGCCCGTCAGGGCAGCCGGGAATCCGTCTGCCCCCGCACAAATATCTGGCCGCGCGCGGCCATGCCAGGGAGAGGAACTCGTGTCCCAAGCAGATGATCACGCAGGCAGCCGCCGCGACTTCCTGTATTACGCCACCGCCGGCGCCGGAGCAGTTGCGGCCGGAGCCGCCGCTTGGCCGCTCGTCAACCAGATGAACCCCTCGGCCGATACGCGTGCGCTCGCCTCGATCTATGTCGATGTGACGAATGTGGCCGTTGGCTCGCAGCTGACGGTGAAATGGCGCGGTAAGCCGGTTTTCATTCGTCGTCGCACCGCCGAAGAAATCGAAGCAGCCCGCGCCGTTTCCGGCGATGATGCTTCGCTCATCGACCGCAATTCCGAAAATAAGAACAAGCCGGGCACCGATGCCTCGGACCAGAACCGCTCGCTGGACGAAGCCGGCGAATGGCTGGTGATGATGGGCGTCTGCACCCATCTGGGCTGTGTGCCTCTGGGCAATGGCGCCGGTGAATTCGGCGGCTGGTTCTGCCCGTGCCACGGGTCTCACTATGATACGGCTGGCCGTATCCGCAAAGGTCCGGCCCCCCGGAACCTCGAAGTGCCGGTGGCTCAGTTCACCGACGAAACCACGATCCTGCTGGGCTGAGGAACGCAACATGGCCGGTATTCCGCACGACCATTACGAACCGAAGACCGCCCCCGAGAAGTGGCTGCACAAGCGGCTGCCGATCGTTGGCCTGGTCTATGACACGCTGATGGTGCCTACCCCGAAAAACCTGAACTGGATGTGGATCTGGGGCATTGTCCTCGCATTCTGTCTGGCACTGCAGATCGTGACCGGCATCATCCTTGCGATGCATTACACGCCGCATGTCAGCCTCGCCTTCTCATCGGTCGAGCGCATCATGCGCGACGTGAATGGCGGGCATATGATCCGCTATCTGCACGCAAACGGCGCCTCGCTGTTCTTCTTCGCCGTCTATCTGCACATCTTCCGCGGCCTCTATTACGGCAGCTACAAAGCCCCGCGCGAAGTGACCTGGATCATCGGGATGCTGATCTATCTCATGATGATGGGCACGGCGTTCATGGGCTATGTTCTGCCCTGGGGCCAGATGTCCTTCTGGGGCGCGACCGTGATCACCGGCCTCTTCGGCGCGATCCCGGGCATCGGCGAGCCGATCCAGACGCTGCTTCTTGGCGGCCCGGCGGTCGACAACCCGACCCTGAACCGCTTCTTCTCGCTGCATTACCTGCTGCCCTTCGTGATTGCAGGCCTTGTGATCCTTCACATCTGGGCTTTCCACCACACCGGCAACAACAACCCCACGGGTGTTGAGGTCCGCCGCGACAGCAAGGCCAATGCCGAGAAAGACACGGTTCCCTTCTGGCCCTATTACGTCATCAAGGACCTTTTCGCGCTGGCCGTGATCCTGGTGGTGTTCTTCGCGATTGTCGGCTTCATGCCGAATTTCCTTGGTCACCCCGACAACTATGTCGAGGCGAACCCGCTTTCCACGCCTGCCCATATCGTGCCGGAATGGTACTTCCTGCCCTTCTACGCGATCCTGCGGGCCTTCACTGCCGATGTCTGGATCGTGATTGCGGCGGAATGGGTGACCTTCGGTATCGTCGACGCCAAATTCTTCGGCGTGCTGGCGATGTTCGGCGCGATCGCGGTCATGGCGATTGTTCCCTGGCTCGACACCTCTTCGGTGCGTTCGGGGCGCTATCGTCCGATGTTCAAATGGTGGTTCGCGCTGCTTGCGGTCGATTTCGTGGTGCTGATGTGGGCCGGTGCTATGCCCGCAGAAGAGCCCTATGCCACGATCTCGCTGATCGGTGCGGCCTATTGGTTCGCCTATTTCCTCGTGATCCTGCCGCTGCTTGGCATCATCGAAAAGCCGCTGCCGCAACCGGCGACGATCGAGGAAGACTTCAAATCCCACTACCCGCACGCGGCTGAGTGAAGAAAAGGATCTGACGCAAAATGTTCCGCAAGATCATTCTTTCTGCCGCCACCTCGCTCGCCCTGACGGGCGCAGCGCTGGCAGCTGGCGATGCCGGCCATATCGAGGATGTGGACTTCTCGTTTGAAGGCCCGTTCGGCACCTATGACCAGTTGCAGCTGCAGCGCGGTCTCCAGGTCTTCACCGAAGTCTGCTCGGCCTGCCACGGGGCGAAATTCGTCCCGATCCGCAGCCTTGCAGATGATGGCGGCCCGCATCTCCCGGCCGATCAGGTCCGCGCCTATGCCGCGGGCCTCGAAGAGATCGACCTGCCCGATGGCACCACCCGTCCGCGCGAATGGACCGACAATTTCCCGGCGCGTTCGGGCGAAGGTATGGGTCCGGATCTCTCGCTGATGGCCAAGGCCCGCGCGGGGTTCCACGGGCCGGAAGGCACCGGGATCAACCAGCTCCTGCGCGGTATCGGCGGACCGGAATATATCCATGCGATCCTCACCGGCTATACCGGCGAGACCAAGGAAGAAGCCGGCACGACCTTCTACGAAAACCACGCCTTCCCCGGCGGCTGGATCGCCATGCCGCCGCCGCTGACCGAAGATCAGATCACTTTTGAAGATGGCAGCCCTGCAAGCATCGACGCGATGTCGATGGATGTTTCGGCCTATCTGATGTGGTCGGCAGAGCCCAAGATGATGGACCGCAAGAAAGCGGGCTTCGTCGCGGTGACCTTCCTGATCCTTCTCTCGGTGCTCCTCTATCTGACCAACAAGAAGATCTGGGCGCGCGTCAAAGGCAAGGAATTCACTGCCTGAGGGCAGGGGAGGTTCCGAAAAGAACAGGTTTAAAGCCCCGCCCCTCAGGCGGGGCTTTTCCTTTTAGCTCTTCAGCCCAAGATAGGCCGCCAGAGCGGGTGGCGGATCGGCCAGCAATGGCCCCGTCGCAACCGGCGCCGCCGCCGTGCCATTTGCCACCAGCACCGTCTGCCCGGCAAAATCCAAGGCGTCGCGGGGCTCATGCGTCACCATCAGCACGGTGGCACCGGTCTCTCCGGCAACCTCGGTCAGCAAAGCCAGCATCTCGCTCTTCAAAGCCGGTCCAAGCGCGGCAAAGGGCTCGTCCAGCAGCAAAAGCGGTCGCGCGCGAAGAAGCACCCGCGCCAGCGCCGCCCGGCTCGCCTGACCGCCCGAAAGCTGCGCCGGTTTGCGCGCGCCAAGCCCCGCCAGTCCGACCCGTTCCAGCGCCTCCGCCACCCGTGCGTGATCCGGTGGCGCCAGACGCAGATCCGGCCGGATCCCGAGCCCGAGATTTTGCGCCACGCTCAGATGCGGAAACAGGTTCTGATCCTGAAACAGGATCGAGAGCGGCCGTTGCCCCGGGGGCAGTCCGGTCAGATCGCGCCCATCGAGCCAGATCCGGCCCGAGGCCGGCGCATAGAAGCCGGCAATCGCCGCCAGAAGCGAGCTTTTCCCTGCCCCCGAAGGCCCGATCACTGCGATCTTCGCCCCCGGCTCTGCCTGCCAGTCCGCAGACAGCCGGAAACCGTCCTGCTCCAGAACCAGGTTATCGAGCCTGAACATGCCGCCCTCCCGCATCGAAAATCCAGAACAGCCCGAAGCTGAGCGTGATCAGCACCAGCGCCGCCGCTGCAGCCGCCTCGGTCCGGTAGGCGCCCATCAGCTGCTGCACCAGAAGCGGCAATGTTGCCTCCTGGCCACTGGCGAAAAGCGCGATTACGCCCAGATCGCCCATCGACAAAGCCGCCGACACCCCGGCCGCAAAGCCCAGCGGGCGCGCCAGCCGGGGCAAAGTCAGATAACGCAGCCGCGTCAGCCCGCTCAGATCCAGCGAGGCGGCAAGGCGGCTGTAATCCGCCTCCAGCGCGCGGGCATCGGTGATCAGCAGCCGGTAGACGAAGGGCAGCGCCATCAGCGCATTGACCAGCACCGTCACCGGCAGCGCCAGCTGCCCGGGCGAGGCAAAGGGCCGTGCGATCAGGAACAGCCCGGTCCCGAGCACCAGCCCCGAGGCCGCCAGCGGCAGCACGGCGGTCACCTCCATCCCCCGCGCGCCGCTCCGGGCCACCGTCAGCGCAAGGACCAGCCCCGCCGCCACCGTCACCAGAGTTGAGATCAGGGCAACCAGAACCGAGCGCAGCGAGGCCCCCCAGAGGCTGGGCGGCAGTTCCGCCAGCCCCGGCAGCCCGCGAAGGATCAGCGCGAGAAGTGGCAGAAGGAGGAAAGCTGCCGCCAGCAAAAGCCAGACCGCATCTGCAAGGCGCCGCCAGCCGGTCGGGGCCAGCAGCGGCAGCGCCCGGTCAAGGCCCGCGCCGAAACCTGGCGCGGATGCAAGCCGCCAGGCCAGCAGGGCGGCCAGCGCGCCGATTCCGGTCTGGATCAGCGACAATCCCGCCGCATGGCCAAGATCGAACTCGAACCGGATCGCCTGGTAGATCGCCAGCTCGAGCGTGGTTGCCCGCGGGCCACCGCCCAGTGTCAGCGCCACGGCGAAAGAGGTCAGGCAGATCGCAAAAACGGTCGCCAGCGCACCGGGCAGCACCGAGATCAGCATCGGGCGCTCGATATGTCGCGCGATGTCGCGCGGGCCAAAGCCCAGCGAGGCCGCCAGTCGGAAGCGCTCGGATGGCACGGAAAGCCAGGACTGAAGGATCATCCGCACCGCCAGCGGCAGGTTCAGGAAGACATGCGCGATGACCACGCCATGCAACCCGTAAATGCTGAACCCGGGCAGGCCGAGCGCGGCAAGTCCGCTATTGACCCAGCCCGAGCGGCCAAAAACCGTGATCAGCCCGATCACCGCGACGATCACCGGCAGAAGGAACGGCGCCCCCATCAGGGTGATCAGAAGGCCCCGCAAGGGAAAGCGCCGCCGCGCCAGTGCGCGGGCCACCGGCACCGCCAGCGCGACCGAGATCAGCGCTGAAAGCCCGGCCTGCAACAGGGTAAAACGCAGCGCCGCAAGGTCGGGCATGCTGAGCCGCAGGCCGCCCGCCCTGAAGGCCACCGCCGCCAGAGGCGCGGTGACCAGGAGCGCGGCGGTAAGGCTTACTGCCCGAGCGAGGATTGCCATTCCGCCAGCGCGGGTCCCCGCGCCTCCAGCGCCTCATCGGCCGTCAGCAACAGCGATTTCGCCGGACGATGGGTCTCGAACCCTTCGGGCAGCGCGATCTCGGTCGCAGGATACATCCAGTTCGTCTCGGGGATCACCGACTGGAAGGCCGGCGACTGGGTGAAGGCGATGAAATCCTTTGCAAGTTCCGGCTGTTTCGATGCGGCGAGAATGCCCGCAACCTCGATCTGCAGGTAATGGCCCTCGGCAAATTCGGCCCAGTCCTTGCTGTCGTCTTTTTCGGCCAGACGGTGATAGGCGGGGGATGTGGTATAGGAGAGAACCATATCCGCCTCGCCCGCGAGGAAGAGGCCGTAAGCCTCGGACCAGCCCGGCGTCACGGTCAGGATATTGTCGGAAAGGCCGGCCCAGATCTCGGGTGCGCGGTCACCATATGCTGCCTTGACCCACATCAGCAGGCCAAGGCCCGGGGTAGAGGAGCGCGGATCCTGGATCACGATCTTCAGATCGCTGTCGCCAAGGGCGCGGAAATCCTCAGGCGGCATCGCGGTTTTCGTGCGGTCATAGACAAAGGCGAACCAGCCCCAATCCCAGGGCAGGAAAAGATCATCCTCAAACGCGACCGGCAGGCCGCTCGGGGCCGTCTCTCCATGCGGGGCGAAAAGTCCGGTCGCGCGCGCCTGGGCGGTCAGGTTGTTGTCAAGACCAAGGACCACATCCGCCTCGGTGGCGGCGCCCTCAAGCTGGAGGCGGGCCAGCAGGGCCGCACCGTCGCCGCCGGTGATAAAGCGCAGATCGCAGCCGCAGACTTCTTCAAACGCTTTTTCCACCGCCGGGCCGGGGCCCCATTCGGTAGTGAAACTGTCATAGGTCATGACGGTGAGCACGGGCGTCTCGGCCGCTGCTGCCAGGGGCAGGGAAGCGAGACATGCCGCAAGGAAGGGGCGCATCGGGCGCATGGAGGTCCTCCTGTTGCGACGGGGGCGATGCGCAAGGGGGGATCCGATGCACCTTCCCTCCGCCGGTATGAGCCGGTTCAGGTTCAACGGGTCCGCATGACGCATCTCAGCCCGTGACGGGCACCCCGAGGTAGGGTGGAGCATAGGGGATTGCCGGTGCGGCGCAAGGGGTGGCGGGGGCGGGGGGCCAGCCCCCCGGAGGCGCAAAAGCGCCTCTCCCCCCGGGATATTTAAGGACAGATGAAAGGGGCGGGGTGAGCGCCCCTTTCAGAGGTCAGTGGCGGGCAGGGTGGTCGTCGCCCGGCTCGCCCGGGAGGGTGACATGAGCGGGCTGGCCGCGGGTCTTCCACAGCGAGACGATCACGCCGGTGGCGAGGATCGCGAAGGTGACGCCGAGCGAGACCGAGGCCGGGAATTTCTCGAGATCGAGGAGATCCGCGACAAAGACCTTGGAGCCGATGAAGATCAGAAGGATCGCCAGCGCATATTTCAGATAGGCGAAGCGGTGCAGGATGGCGGCGAGGGCGAAGTAGAGGGCGCGCAGCCCGAGGATCGCGAAGATATTCGAGGTGAAGACGATATAGGGGTCAGAGGTGATCGCGAAGACCGCCGGGACCGAATCGACCGCGAAGACCACATCGGCGATTTCCACCATGATCAGCGCCAGCAGGAGCGGCGTGGCAAAGAGTTTCAGCTTGCCGGTTTTCGGGTCGGGCTGGCGCACGGTAAAGGCATGACCGTGAAGCTGATCGGTGACGTTGATGCGGCGGCGCAGGAATTTCAGCAGCGGGTTATTGGCAATATCCGGGTCGTGGTCATCTTTGGCCAGCAGCATTCTGAAGCCGGTGAAGATCAGGAAAGCCGCAAAGATATAGAGCACCCAGTGGTAGTTCTGCACCAGAGCCGCACCAAACCCGATCATCAGCCCGCGCAGCACGATCACGCCGAGGATGCCCCAGAACAGCGCCCGGTGCTGGTATTTGCGGGGGATCGCGAAGAAGCCGAAGATCATCGCGATGACGAAAACATTGTCCATCGCCAGCGATTTCTCGACGACAAAGGCGGTGAGGTAGAGGCCTGCGGCCTCGGGCCCGATCTGCCACCAGACGAAGCCCGCGAAAAGGACGCCGAGTGTGACGTAAAAGGCCGAGAGTTTCAGGCTTTTCGCTACGCCGATTTCCGCGTCGCCCTTGTTCAGGATGCCGAGGTCAAGAACCAGCAGCACGAAGACGATTGCGAGGAAGGTGAGCCAGAGCCAGAGCGGCTTGCCCAGAAATAGTGTCAGCAGGATCTCCATCCGACTGTAGCCCTTTACACAAGGCGCCGGAAGGAATGACCGTCATCTGAGCCGTGGAAACGGATCGGGAAAAAGCCGGGCAATCCATCGGGCGCGTTTTCCCGATGCGGTCCGACATCACGCCAGGCGTTTCCCGAAAGAAACTGGCCCTGAGCGCCAGAGGGGCCCGGCCCGCAGTCGTGAAATGGGGGCAGGCGATGCGATTTCAACCCCGTGCTTCACTTTTTTGTGGAATGAGGTTGTAACCTGCGACGGCCGGGCGCTATGCCGCCTGTGTCAGCCCGCCCTGTCAGCACGGAGCACCGTCATGAGCCTTAACACCTTCGGCCATCTCTTCCGCGTCACCACCTGGGGCGAGAGCCACGGCCCGGCGCTTGGCTGCACGGTGGATGGCTGTCCTCCGGGCGTGGGGCTGACCGAGGGCGATATCCAGCCCTGGCTGGATCTGCGGAAACCCGGCACGTCGAAATTCACCACGCAGCGGCGTGAGGCCGATGAGGTCAAGATCCTTTCGGGCGTGTTCGAGGGGGTGACGACCGGAACGCCGATCCAGCTGATGATCGAAAATACCGACCAGCGCAGCAAGGATTATGGCGAGATTGCTCAAGCTTTCCGCCCCGGTCACGCCGATGTCGCCTATCACCTGAAATACGGGCTGCGCGACTATCGTGGCGGCGGGCGGTCTTCGGCCCGCGAAACGGCGGCCAGGGTCGCGGCGGGGGGGGTTGCACGCGCGGTGCTCGACATGATCGCGCCCGGGGTGACGATTACTGGCTATATGGTGCAGATGGGAGAACACAAGATCGACCGGCTGCGGTTTGATGCGGGCCAGATCCGCGAGAACCCGTTCTTCTGCCCCGATATCGTCGCGGCGCAGGACTGGGCGGTCTATCTTGATGATCTGCGCAGGTCGCATAATTCGGTGGGCGCGGTGATCGAGGTGGTGGCCGAGGGCGTGCCTCCGGGCCTTGGCGCGCCGCTTTACGGCAAGCTGGATTCTGACCTGGCCAGCGCGATGATGTCGATCAATGCGGTCAAAGGCGTCGAGATCGGCGATGGCATGGCCTCGGCCGCGCTGACCGGGGTCGAGAACGCCGATGAGATGCGGATGGGCCAGGACGGGGTCGAGTTCCTGTCGAACCATGCGGGCGGGATCCTTGGCGGCATTTCCACCGGCCAGCCGGTTGTGTGCCGGTTCGCGGTCAAGCCGACCTCGTCGATCCTGACGCCGCGCCGCACCGTGAACCAGTTCGGCCAGGAGGTCGATCTTGTGACCAAGGGGCGCCATGACCCATGCGTTGGTATCCGCGCGGTGCCGGTTGGTGAGGCGATGATGGCCTGCGTGATCCTTGATCACATTCTGCTGGATCGCGGACAGACCGCCGGGCGGCGCGGCCAGATCGGCTGAGGCTTGCGCCTGACCGGGCAAAAGCCGACAGTTGCGCCATGATGTCCTTGGATCTTTTCCTGCCCGATGAAGAGGCGGCCCGCCTGTTCGGAGCGCGCTTCGGGCTGTGCCTGCGGCCCGGGATGACGGTGCTGTTTGAGGGCCCGGTCGGCGCCGGGAAATCGCATCTCGCCCGGGCGGCGATCCGCGCCATGGCGGGGGCTGAAATCGACGTGCCTTCGCCCAGTTTCACCCTGGTGCAAAGCTATGAGACCGAAGCCGGCGAGGTCTGGCATGCCGATCTTTACCGGCTGAGCCATATTGGCGAGATCGAGGAACTGGGCCTCGCCGAAGCCATCGGGCGCGATATCCTTCTGATCGAATGGCCCGACAGGCTGGGGCTCTATGCGCCTGTCGATGCGATCCGCGTCACCCTGTCTTATGAGGGTGAGGGCCGGCGGCTTGGGCTGACCGGGCCGGAGGGTTTCCTCGCCTGCCTTGCGGGTAAGCCATGAGAGAGGCTGAAAAGACAGAGTTCCTGGCCAGGGCGGGCTGGGATGCGGCCCGGCGCAGCCATCTTGCGGGGGATGCCTCGGCCAGGTCTTATGAGCGACTGGTGATGGGCGATCGCGGTGCGGTTCTGATGGATGCGCCGCCCGGCTGTGGCGATGATATCGGTGATTTCCACCGGATCGGGGCGCATCTGGCGGGGCTTGGCCTCTCGCCTCCGGTGACCCTGGCGATGGATGAGGCGCTCGGCCTCATGCTGATCGAGGATCTGGGCGACGGCGTTTATGCGCGGCTGCTTGAGGCGGGTGCCGCGCCGGAAATGCCCCTCTACACGGCGGCGGTGGATGTGCTGATCCGTCTGCAGGGTGGCGCGCCCCCCGCCTCCCTGCCGGATCTCAGCGCAGCAGACTGGGCGGCATCAGCCGCATTGGCGCCGGAGTTTTACACCTTTGCCGCCATCGGTACGCGCCCTGATGCTGCGCCGTTCCTCAAGGTGCTTGAGGCCGCGATCCGCGCCCATGCCGATGGGCCGCGTGTGCTGATCCTGCGCGACTACCATGCAGAGAACCTGCTCTGGCTTCCCGACCGCCTGGGCGCGGCGCGGGTCGGGTTGCTGGATTTCCAGCTCGGCCAGCTTGGCCAGCCGGAATATGACCTCGTGTCTTTGTTGCAGGATGCGCGCCGCGACGTTTCGCCCGGGGTCGAGGCCGCGATGATTGCGCATTTCGCGCAAGAGACCGGGCGGGGCGATATCACGGCGGCCTATGCGGTGCTGGGGGCGCTCCGGGCGCTCCGGATCATCGGGATTTTCGCACGGCTGACCATGGTGGCGGGCAAGGACCGCTATCTTGCGTTTCTGCCCCGGGTCTGGGGCCAGCTGATGCGCAATCTCGCCCATCCGGCGCTGAAGGATCTGCGCGACGAAGTTCTGAACATCCTGCCAGACCCCACCCCCGCCATCATCGAGAGGATCAGGTCATGCAGCCAACCTTCCCCCTGATGGTCTTTGCCGCGGGTTTCGGAACCCGCATGCGCGAACTGACCCTGAACCGCCCGAAACCCCTGATCGGGGTCGCCGGGCGCAGCCTGCTCGACCGCGCGCTGGATCTGGGGGCCGGGGCAGGCTGTGACCCGGTGGTGGTCAATACGCATTACCTGTCGCAGCAGATCGCGGATCACCTGAGGGGGCGCCCCATCCGCATCAGTCATGAGCCCGAGATCCTCGAGACCGGTGGCGGGCTGAAGGCGGCTCTGCCGGCACTTGGCCATGGCGCGGTAATGACGCTGAACCCGGATGTGGTCTGGACGGGGGGCAACCCGCTCAGCGCACTGGCGCAGGCCTGGGATCCGGTGAAGATGGATGCGCTCTTGCTGGTCAGACCGCGCGACGGTCTGCCGGGCCGCAAGGGCGGCGCGGATTTCACTTTGGGCGGGGATGGCTGCCTGTCCCGGATGCGCCGCGACAGTGAAACGGGCGAGGATCTGGACCCGAATGGCATGGTCTATCTCGGCGCGCAGATCCTGGGCACGGACTGGCTGTCTCGCCATCCGGAGCGGGTGTTTTCGCTGAACCTTGCCTGGGATGAAATGATCCGGAATGGCCGCGCCTGTGGTCTGGTCTGGGAGGGCGGCTGGTGCGATGTCGGCAGCCCCGAGGGCCTCGCCGAGGCTGAGGCTTTGCTGGCACAATGATGTTCCCTGAACCAGGACCCCGGTTGTTTGGCCTGCCCCCGGGCGTGGATTTTCCCGCAAGGCTGGCGGCAGGTCTGCGCGCGCGGCTTGCGGGCCAGCCGCCCGAAGCCATGGCGCGGGTGACGATCTATCTCAACAGCCAGCGGATGCGCCGCCGGCTGCGCGAGACGCTGCTGGCCCAGGGGGCCGGGTTTCTGCCACGGCTGAAACTTGTGTCAGAGCCGGGGAGTGACCCGCTTCTGACCGGCCAGGTGGAGGCCGCCTCGCCTTTGGGGCGACGGCTGGAACTGGCGGTGCTGATCGACCGGCTTCTGGCGGCAGAGCCCGACCTCGCGCCGCGCCACGCGCTTTACGACCTTGCCGACAGCCTCGCAGGGCTGATGGATGAGATGCGGGCGGAAGAGGTCGATCCGGGCGCGCTCGACCTCCTCGATATCGAGGGACATGCCGCGCATTGGTCGCGCACCCGCCGTTTCGTCTCGCTGATCGCGCAGTTCTTCACCGAAGGCGCTGCACCCGACAGCGAGGCGCGGCTGCGGCTGGCACTTCTGGCGCAGATCAGCGCCTGGGAGGCGGCACCAACCCCCGATCCGGTGATTGTCGCCGGATCGACCGGGTCGCGCGGGACTTCGGCTTTGCTGATGCAGGCAGTGGCGCGGCTGCCGCAGGGCGCGATTCTGGTGCCGGGCTATGATTTCGACCAGCCGGATGCGGTCTGGGCCAGCCTTGATGACGGGACCGGCCAGGAGGATCATCCGCAATATCGTTATCACCGGCTGATGCAGTCGCTGGGTCTTGGCCCGGATGGCATGCGGCGCTGGGACAGAGAGGGCAGCACAGATCCCGCGCGAAACCGGCTGATTTCGCTGGCACTTCGCCCGGCGCCGGTCACCGATCAATGGATCGCGCAGGGGCCGGATCTGGGCGATTTGCAGGCTGCAACCGCGCGCATGACCCTGATCGAGGCCGCGAGCCCGCGTGACGAGGCCCAGGCGATTGCCCTTTGTCTGCGCGAGGCGGTGGCGGCGGGAAAGCGCGCGGCGCTTCTGACCCCTGACCGTGACCTCACGCGGCGGGTGACGGCGGCGCTGGACCGCTGGCGGCTGGTGCCGGACGATTCCGCAGGTTCGCCACTGATCCACAGCCCGGCGGGGCGTATGCTGCGGCTGGTCGCGCGCGGCATGGGCAGGCGGCTGATGGCGGATGAGGTGCTGACACTCCTCAAGCACCCGCTGTGTTTCTCGACCGAACAGCGTGGCCCGCATCTGCGGCTGGTGCATGAACTGGAACTGCGGCTGCGCGCCCGTGGTCCGGCCTATCCCGATCTTGCGGCGTTGCTGGCCTGGGCGGCAGAACAGCGCGACCCTTTCGCGGCTCCCTGGGCCGATTGGCTTGGGGCGGTGCTGGCAGAGCTGGAGGCCTGCGCCCCGGCGCCGCTCCCCGATCTGATCGCCCGCCACCGGGCGCTGGCCGAGGCTTTCGCGCGCGGCACCGATGCGGGCACCGGGCGGCTCTGGCAGGATGCGGCGGGCGAAGCGGCGCTGCGGGTGATCGAAGACCTCGCCGCCGAGGCGCCCGGCGCGCTGCATCTCGGCCTCGGCGATTATGCCGCGCTGGCGGATGGGGTGATCAACCGCGCCCAGGTGCGCAGCCTGATCCCGGCGGATGAGCGGATCGTGATCCTTGGCGCACAGGAAGCGCGGGTCCAGGGCGCGGATCTTGTGGTGCTCGCCGGCCTGACCGAGGGCGTCTGGCCGGCACAACCCGACCCCGACCCCTGGCTGAACCGCAAGATGCGGATGGAGCTGGGGCTTTTGCTGCCGGAACGCCGCATTGGCCTGTCGGCGCATGATTTCCAGATGGCGGTCGCGGCGCCCGAAGTGGTGCTGAGCCATGCGCACAGGAATGCCGAGGCCGAAACCGTGCCGTCGCGCTGGCTGAACCGGCTGATGAACCTGCTTGACGGTCTGCCGGACCAGGGCGGGCGGTCGGCGCTGGCCGCGATGAAGGCGCGCGGCAACCGGCTGATCGCGGATGCGGGTCTTGTGGCAGCGCCGATCCTGTCTGCGCGCGCGCGCCGCCCCTCGCCGCGCCCGAAGGTCTCGGACCGCCCGAAATCCCTTTCGCTGACCGAAATCGAAAAGCTGATCCGCGACCCTTATGCGATCTATGCGCGCCATCTCTTGCGGCTGCGCCCGCTGATGCCCTTGCGCCCGATGGCGGATGCGCGGCTGAGGGGGGAGATCCTGCACAAGGTGCCCGAGGCGCTGTTGCGCGAAGGCCTGCCGCCGACTGCAACAGAGGCCGCAGCCGCGCTGATGCGGATCACCGACCGCGTGCTGGAAGAAGACGTGGCCTGGCCCGCGATGCGTGCGATCTGGCGGGCGCGGATGGCAGAGCTGGCGCTGCCCTTCGTTCAGGGGCTGCTGGCCGAGGGCGGCGAGGTGGTCTCGCTGGAACAGAAATACCGGGTCGAGCTGAAGGATCCGGATTTCGTGCTCGTGGGCAAACCCGACCGGCTGGATGTGACGGCGGATGGCAGGCTGAGGATCGTCGATTACAAGACCGGCGCGCCGCCCACCGAAAAGCAACAGGCGGCATTCGCGAAACAGCTGCATCTGGCGGCGGTGATGGCAAGCCTGGGAGGCTTTCCCGAGGCAGGTTTCCCCGATGAGGTCGAGATTGCCTATATCCGCCTTAGCGCCGATCTGAAGACGATTTCCGCCGTCCTTGGCACCGATGACCTGCACCGCCTGCTTGAGGAATTCCGCAAGTTGATCCGCGCCTGGGAAGACCCGGACCGGGGTTATACGGCGCGCCAGGCCATGCTCGGCGCACGTGAGCGCAGCGATTATGATGACCTCGCGCGTTTTGGCGAATGGGACATCACCGAACAGGCGATGCCAGAAGATATGCCGGAGGACAGGACATGACCCAGCATCCGGCATCGCTGGCGCAGATCGCGGCGGCAGATCCTTCGGTCAATGTCTGGCTGGTGGCCAACGCGGGCTCGGGCAAGACCAAGGTGCTGACTGACCGGGTGGCGCGGCTGTTGCTGCGCGGGACCGACCCGCAGAATATCCTCTGCCTGACCTATACCAAGGCCGCCGCGGCAGAGATGCAGAACCGTCTCTTCCGCCGGCTGGGGGAATGGGCGATGGCGCCGGATGCGGGGCTGCGCCGGAACCTTGGCGATCTGGGCGAAGGTGGCGATCTGTCGGAAGCCGCGCTGAAACGCGCCCGCCAGCTTTTCGCCCGCGCTATCGAGACGCCGGGCGGCATCCGCATTCAGACCATTCACTCGTTCTGCGCCGGTCTCTTGCGGCGCTTTCCGCTGGAGGCCGGGGTCAGCCCGTCTTTCAGCGAGCTTGATGACCGGTCGGCGGAACTTCTGCGCAACCAGATCCTTGAGGAAATGGCCGAAGGCGAGGCGCGCGGGCTGTTCGAGGCGATCCTGCCCGAAGTGGGCGAGCGGATCGATCCTTTCCTCGCAAAACTCACCGGGATGCGGGCCGAGCTGATGCAGGTGCCGGAAGAGGCCGCGCTGCGGGTGGCCTTTGGGCTGCCGTCTGGCCTTGATGAGGCGGCGCTGGAGGAAGAGGTCTTCGGGCCAGGCGATCAGGCCATGCTGGCGGCGGTGGCGCCGGTGCTGATGGCCTCGTCAAAGGTGACCGACCAGAAGGCAGGGGCTGTGCTGGCGGCTTTGCCCGCGCTGGGGATCGCGGCCCTGCCGGTGCTGGAGGGGCTGTTCCTGTTCGGCGCCACGGCGAAAGCGCCGTTCGGGGCAAAGCTGGATACTTTCCCGACCAAAGACTGCCGTCTGACGCTGGGCACGCATCTCGACGGGCTGCAATCGCTGATGCGCCGGGTCGAAGGCGGGCGGGCGCTGCGGCTTGGCCTTTCCGCGTTTCGCAAAGCGCTGGCGCTGCACCGGTTCGCCGCCGATTTCCTGCGCCGCTATGAGGGCGCGAAAGCCATGCATGGCTGGCTCGATTTCGACGATTTCATCACCCGCGCGACGGCGCTGCTGACCGACCCGAGCGTTGCGCCCTGGGTGCTTTACCGGCTGGATGGTTCCATCGACCATGTGCTGGTCGATGAGGCCCAGGACACATCCCCCGCGCAATGGAAGATCATCGCGGCGCTGACCGAAGAGTTCATGGCGGGAGAAGGTGCGCGCGACACCGAGCGGTCGCTTTTCGTGGTCGGTGACAAGAAACAGTCGATCTATTCCTTTCAGGGCGCCGATGTGGCGGGGTTTGATGCGGTGAAAACCCGTTTCGCGCAAGGTTTTGCGGCGGCGGGTGTGCCGGTCACCGAACAGGCGCTGGAATATTCCTTCCGCTCGTCGCGCGCGCTGCTGGATCTTGTCGACCAGTCCTTCCCCGGCGAGGCCGAGGCGGCGCTTGGCGGTGCCTTTCGCCACCGCCCCTTCCATGAGGCGCTCCCCGGGCGGGTGGAAATCTGGCCGGTCGTGCCGAAACCCGAAGACCCGGAGCCGGGCGAATGGTTCGACCCCATAGACCAGGTCGGCGAGGAAGACGCGACCGAGGTGCTTGCCCGCCAGATTGCGGCTGAGATCGGGGAGATGATCGCGCAGGGCCGACAGATCCCGGATCACCGCGCGTCTGGCGGGTTCCGTCCGGTTCATGCCGGGGATTTCCTGATCCTCGTGCAGCGGCGCGGGCCGATCTTCAACGCGGTGATCCGCGCCTGCAAGACCGCTGGTCTGCCGATTGCCGGGCCGGACCGGCTGACTTTGACCGGCGAGCTGGCGGTGCGTGACCTGCTGGCGCTGCTTTCCTTCCTCAACACGCCCGAGGATGATCTGGCGCTGGCTCAGGTGCTGCGCTCGCCACTGTTCGGCTGGTCCGAGGCGCGGCTTTACGCGCTGGCGCATGGCCGCAAGGGTTATCTCTGGGAGCGTCTGCGGCATCTGGACGAGCCCGGGACGCTCTCCGTGCTGGATGATCTGCGCAAGCTTGCCGAATATATGCGGCCCTATGATCTGCTGGACCGGGTGCTGACGCGGCACCAGGGGCGCGCAAAGCTCCTGGGCCGGATGGGCGATGAGGCGGCGGATGCGATTGACGAGCTGAGCCAGCAGGCGCTGGCCTATGAGCGCGGCGAAGTGCCCAGCCTGACCGGGTTCCTTGTCTGGATGGAGGCCGGCGAGGTCGAGGTCAAACGCCAGGCCGAGGGCGAGGGGCGGCTGATCCGCGTCATGACGGTGCATGGATCAAAGGGGCTTGAGGCGCCGGTGGTGATCCTGCCCGATACCGGCGACCGGCGGCTGACCGATAAGGATATGATCCTCGCGATCGGCGAGGGCATGGTGACCTGGTCGGGGCGCAAGGCGGAAGATACCGGCCTCGTGGCCGAAACCAAAGTCGCCCGCGCGGCGGCGCGTGAGGCGGAAAACCTGCGCTTGCTTTACGTGGCGATGACGCGGGCGAAGCACTGGCTGATCGTTGCGGCAGCGGGCGAGGCAGGGCCGGGGTCATGGCACCATTCGGTACTGACGGGGGCCGGGGCCCTGGGCGCCGTGCCGGGCGAGGACGGGCGCATCCGTCTTGGGTTTGGCGACTGGCCGGGGGATGCCCCTGCGGCGGCAGCCGCGCCAGAGGTGCCGCATGCGCTCAGCCTCGCGCCGCTGCCGGGCGCAGTGGCGCCGCCGCGGATCTGGTCGCCCTCGGGCCTCGGCGGTGGCGAGGCGAAGGTCGAAGGCGGACGCTTCCATCTCGTGCTGGACTTCGAGGAAGATGACCCGCTGGAACGCGGAACCAGGCTGCATCTTTTGTTGCAGCATCTGGCAGAGGCGCCGGTAGCGGCCTGGCCCGAGCTCGCGGCCCGGCTGGGCGCGGGCGATTTGCTTCTGAGTGAGGCGCGGGCGATTCTGACAGCGCCGGATCTGGCCTGGATGTTCGGGCCGGGAAGCCTTGCCGAGGCCGAGCTTTCGGCGCCCTGGAATGGCGGCTGGCTGGCCGGTTCAGTCGACCGGCTGGTGATCACGCCCGAGCGCATCACGGTGGTCGATTTCAAATCGAACGCGGTGGTGCCCGACACGGAGGACGGCATCCCCGAGCCCTATCTGCGCCAGCTTGGCGCCTATGCCCATGCGGCGGCGCTGATTTACCCCGGGCGCGAGATTGCGACTGCGATCCTCTGGACCAGGGTGCCCCGGCTGATGCCGGTGGATCCCGCCAGGATCCAGGCCGCCTTGCAGCGCGCGCAGGCCTGATCAGCCGGACCGGTCCTTGACGTTCGCCAGGGGCAAACCTAGCTTCCATACAACCCAATTCTCAGGAGAGACCGCCATGGGCGCTGCAACTGTCGCTGTTACCGATGCCACTTTCGACGCCGAAGTCCGCCAGTCGGACGTGCCGGTGGTGGTGGATTTCTGGGCCGAATGGTGCGGCCCGTGCCGGATGATCGGCCCGGCTCTGGAAGAGCTGGCGACCGAATATGCCGGCAAGGTCAAGATCGTGAAGGTCAATGTCGACGAGAACCCGGAAAGCCCGGCGGCGCTCGGCGTGCGGGGTATCCCGGCTTTGTTTCTGTTCAAAGATGGCCAGGTCGTGTCGAACAAGGTCGGCGCCGCGCCAAAAGCCGCGCTCGACAACTGGATCAAGGCGGCAATCTGATCGTCGCAAAGATACAAACGGCCCCGGGAAACCCGGGGCCGTTGTCGTTTCAGGCGGCCTTTTTCAGGCCCAGAGCCGCAGCGTCATCGGCGGCGAAATAGATGTGGTGCATTGCATCTACCCGCCCCGGAACCAGCGCGATATCATCCCGCCGCCAGGGCCAGCCCTGCCGGGTCAGACGCTGTTCGAAGCCGGGGGCGATCTCGGCTGACCAGAAAGCGGCAATGCCGCCCTTGGCCAGCGCATCCCGGCTGCGGCTCAGCCCGCTTTCGGTATAGATCGCGCCATTGGTTTCCCGCACCAGCGTATCCGGCCCGTTATCGGTATCCATCAGGATCACGTCGAACCGGCCCGGATTGCGCGCCAGAACGGCTGTCACATCGGCGATTTCAACGTTCACGCGAGGGTCGCTCAGCGGATGACCGGCGAGATGCGAGAGCCGCCCGTGATTCCAGGCGACGATTTCCGGCACCAGTTCGCATACCGTCACCTGCGCACCTGGTCCCACCAGATCCAGCGCGGCGCGCAAGGTGTAGCCCATGCCAAGCCCGGCGATCAGCACATCGCGCGGCGCACGGCCAAGCAGACGCAGCGCGCGCGTCGCCAGCACCGCTTCGGACTGATGGTTGAGGTTCGACATCAGCTCGATGCCGTTATAGCGGATCTCATAAAGGCTATCCCGCTGGCGCAAAAGGATTTCATCGCCCGCCGCATTGGTGGCGCGGGCCAGATCGTTCCAGACTGTCATGGCTGTCCCATAGCTGAAGCCGCGCGAGGCGCGGTCTGTCAAAATCAAGCAGGTTCAGAAGGAGGGGGTTGCCCGCCGGCTCAGCGGCGCGGCAACCCGAAGCCATTGCGGGCGCAGGTTCCGATCAGCACCGGGAACAGGGCCGTGATGTTCGGTAGGTTCCGGCTGGAAATCGGGCTGGACATCGGGCTCGCCTGGGTCGGGGTCATGAAAGACAGGTGATCATGGCCGCCTGTACCCCGGAAGTCCAGCCTTACGCCGCTGACTTGTGCCAGTCCGGCCGGCGCTCCATATAGGGGCACGGAACAATGCGAAGGGCATTCCCATGGCTGACGACAAATTCCCCGGCTGGCACGGGACCACGATCCTCGCCGTGCGGCGGGGGGGCGAGGTTGTGGTGGCGGGGGATGGCCAGGTCAGCCTGGGCCAGACGGTGATCAAGGGCACGGCGCGCAAGGTGCGCAGGCTTTCCCCTGGCGGACATGATGTGGTGGTGGGCTTTGCCGGTTCGACGGCGGATGCGTTCACCCTGCTTGAGCGGCTTGAGAAAAAGCTCGAAGCGGCGCCCGGGCAGCTCGCACGGGCCTGTGTCGATCTCGCGAAAGACTGGCGGATGGATAAATATCTGCGCAATCTCGAGGCGATGCTGATCGTCACCGATGGGGACCAGCTTTACGTGCTGACCGGCGCGGGTGATGTGCTGGAGCCGGAACATGATGTCGCGGCCATCGGCTCGGGCGGCAATTTCGCGCTCGCGGCGGCACGCGGGCTGATGGAGACCGATCTGCCGGCCGAGGACGTGGCGCGCAAAGCCATGGCGATTGCGGCGTCGATCTGCGTCTACACCAATGGAAATCTGACGGTGGAGACGATCCGCAAATGATCTCTGATGACCTTCGCGCCGGCGTTCAGGCCGGTATCCTGACCGAGGCTCAGGCCGCGTCCCTGTCGACGCTGATCACCGCCCGCGCCGGACAGCGCGCGGCGATGCCGGCGGAAGACGAGCCTTTCGAGTTCTTCAAAGGCTTTTCCGAGATCTTCATCTCGATCGGCCTGATCATCCTTTTGTCGGGTTCGCTTTCGCTGATTGCCTGGGCCGGTGGCGCGACCATTGCCATTGTCCTGCCGCTGATCGCCGCCGGGATCGCCTGGTGGTGGGCAGAATATTTCACGCTCAGGCGGCGGATGAACCTGCCGTCGATGGTGCTGGCGCTGGTCTTTGGCGGTGGCCTGCTGATCGCCGTGACAACGCTTGTGTTGCAAAGCGCAGGCCAGCCATCGCGCTTTGTGCTGATGTTGCCGCCGCTGGTGGCGACTTTGGGCATGGCGGCCTGGTATCGCCGGTTCCGGCTGCCATTCTCGATGTTCGTGCTGGGCGGCTTTGCGCTTTTGACGCTTTATGCGCTGACCACCTCGACCGAAGCGCTGATCGGGCTGGCCATCGGAACGCGTTCCGGGGGCATGAACGGGCTCTTTGATCTGCGCGAAAGCCCGGCTTTTGCTTTCGCGACACTTGGCTTCGGCATCGTGGCTTTCCTTGCGGGGATGTGGTTCGACATGCGCGACCCGCACCGGCTGGGCAGGAATGCCGCAACTGCCTTCTGGCTGCATCTGCTGGCGGCTTTCGCACTGGTGAATACCGTGGCGGTGACGCTTTACGGATCGGGCGGGATGGTGCTTTTGCTGATCGCGCTGCTGATCATCACCGGGCTGGCACTGGTGATCGACCGGCGTTCGTTTGTCTCGGCCGCGATTGGCTATATGGCTTTCGTGATCGTCTGGGCAACGGGGGGAGGCGATTTCGGCTCCTGGGCCTTTGCGCTGCTGCTTCTGGGCGCGCTGATCACCGCAATCGGCACCTGGTGGGTGCAGTTGCGCGGCTGGCTGATGCGCACCCTTCCCGATTTCCCCGGCAAAGACCGGCTGCCCCCCTATGCGAGGCCTGAAGTATGACCGACCTGACCCCCCGCGAGATCGTCTCGGAGCTGGACCGTTTCATCATCGGCCAGAAAGAGGCCAAGCGCGCCGTGGCTGTGGCTTTGCGCAATCGCTGGCGCCGGAACCGTCTGCCCGCCGATCTGATCGACGAGGTTTACCCGAAGAATATCCTGATGATCGGGCCGACCGGGGTCGGCAAGACCGAGATCTCGCGCCGGCTGGCAAAGCTCGCGAAAGCGCCGTTCCTCAAGGTCGAGGCGACCAAATTCACTGAAGTCGGCTATGTCGGCCGCGATGTGGAAAGCATCATCCGTGATCTGATGGATGTCGCCATCGTCGATACCCGCGCGATGATGCGCGATGAAGTACGCGAAAAGGCGAAACGTGCCGCCGAGGAGCGGGTGATCGAGGCGATTGCCGGCAAGGATGCGCGCGAACAGACCCGCGAGATGTTTCGCAAGAAACTGCGCGCGGGCGAGCTTGATGACACGATGATCGAGATCGAAGTGCAGGACCCTTTGCCCGCGATGCCGATGATGGCAGGTGGCCAGGGGATGGAGATGCAGCTCCAGGGCCTGCAGGAAATGTTCGGCAAGGCGTTTCAGCGGTCGACGAAAAAGCGGGTCACGGTGGCGGACAGCTATGATCTGCTGCTGGGCCAGGAGGCCGACAAGCTGCTGGATGACGAGGCGGTGAAGGCGCGCGCGCTGCAGGTAGTGCAGGCAGATGGCATCGTCTTCCTCGACGAGATCGATAAGATCTGTGCGAAATCTGAGGCGCGGGGCGCCGATGTCTCACGCGAGGGGGTGCAGCGTGATCTGCTGCCGCTGATCGAAGGGACGACCGTTTCGACCAAATACGGGCCGGTGAAGACCGATCATATCCTGTTCATCGCCTCTGGCGCCTTCCATATCGCCAAACCCTCGGACCTTTTGCCCGAATTGCAGGGCCGTCTGCCGATCCGGGTCGAGCTTGAGGCGCTGACCGAGGGCGATTTCGTCCGGATCCTGACCGAGACCGACAATGCACTGACCCGGCAATATACCGGGCTGATGGCGACCGAAGAGGTGGCGGTCCGGTTCACCGAAGACGGGATCGCGACGATTGCGGCTCTCGCGGCCGAGGTGAACCGCTCGGTCGAGAATATCGGGGCGCGCAGGCTTTACACGGTGATGGAGCGGGTGTTCGAAGAGCTTTCCTTCACCGCGCCGGACCGCCCGGGCGAGGCGGTGGTGGTGGATGAGGCCTTTGTCGAAAAGAATGTCGGCGGGCTGGCGCGCTCGGCGGATATATCGCGCTACGTGTTGTGACGGCCCGGGCGGGGGCCGGCCCCCGCACCCCGCCTGCTCCTGAGTATTTTCATGACGGGGAAGGGCAGTTCCTGACCGGATTGAAACATCTGGTGAAGCGGCGGGGCTTGACCGGTTGCGGCAGGCCGGTCAGGAAAGAGGCATGAGAATTTTTGTTGCCCTTTTGGCGTTTGTCCTGTTCGCCTCCTGCGCGCCGCGCGGGAACTTCGTGATGCTTGAAGAGCTGACGCCAGAAAAGATCGCGCTGGCCGAAGAGGTGTCGATCCGGGTGCCGATCTATGTCGGCACGTCGCGGCGCGAAGAGAATGGTGAATTCGGGTTCGCGCGGTCGGATTTCGCGACCTTCATGCGCTACGATATCCTGATGCCACGTGAGCATAAGGTGGGCGAGGTCACCTGGCCAAAATCGGTGAAGCGGGCGGATCCGACAAAGGATTTCCTGACGCTCGCCGATCTGCAATTCGCGACGGCGGGCGATTTCCGCAAGGAACTGGCGAAGAATCTGGGGCAGCGTGGCAGTCGTGACGTGACTGTCTATGTGCATGGTTTCAACAATACCATGGCAGAGAGCATCTATCGCGTCGCGCAGATGCATTACGATCTGAAAGTGCCGGGCGTGGCGGTGCATTATGCCTGGCCCTCGCGCGGGTCGGCGCTTGGCTATGTCTATGACCGCGATTCCGCTTTGTTCGGACGCGACGGGCTTGAGGCGTTGCTCCGTGAGGTTGCCGGAGCCGGAGCCGAACGGATCATCATCGTGGCCCATTCGATGGGCGGCGCCCTGACGATGGAGACGCTGCGTCAGGCCTCGATCCGCGGCGACCGCAAGGTGATGGACCGCATGGCGGGGGTGATCCTGATTTCGCCCGATCTCGATGTTGACCTGTTCCGCGCCCAGGCCCATGCGATGGGGAAACTGCCGCAGCCCTTCCTGATCTTTGGCAGCACCCGCGACACCATTCTGAACATCTCGTCGCGCATCGCAGGTGCGCCTGACCGGCTGGGCAACCTGACGGATCTGCGGCCGATCTCTGATCTCGAGGTCACCTATTACGACACCGCCGCCTATAATCAGGGGGCGGGGCATAACAACCTCGGAACCTCGCCGGCCCTGTTGCAGGTGCTTGGCGGCATCGCCAATATCGACGCGGCCTTCCGGGCCGAGGCGCGGACGCGGGTCGGGCTGTTGCCGGGCGTGGTGCTGACGGTGAAGAATGCGACGGCGATTGTGCTTTCGCCGGTTGAAGCGGTTGCGGCGGGGAATACCGGTCTGGCAGACTGAGGCCCCGGTTGCCCCGCGCGGCAGCCGGGACTATGGCTGTTGCAATCGCCTGAAGGAGACCCCCATGACCGATTTCACCCCGGTTGATCCGGCTGAGCTGACCGCTCGGCTGATTCGCTGCAACTCGGTAACGCCGGCAGAGGGGGGCGCGCTCGTCTTGCTGGAGGCGTTGCTGAGCGAGGCCGGGTTTGCCTGTACCCGGGTGGATCGTGGTGGGATCGCCAATCTCTATGCCCGCTGGGGCATACGGGGTGCGAACCGGTCCTTCGGCTTTAACGGTCATACCGATGTGGTGCCGGTGGGAGATGCTGCGGCCTGGACCCAGGACCCGTTCGGCGCGGTCGTGGTCGATGGCTGGATGTATGGGCGCGGCGCCACCGATATGAAATCCGGGGTGGCGGCCTTTGCCGCTGCTGCGGTGGATTTCGTGCGCGAGACCCCGCCCGATGGAGCGGTGATCCTTGCGATCACCGGCGATGAGGAAGATGTCGCCGAACATGGCACCGTGGCGCTGCTGGACTGGATGGCGGAACAGGGCGAGCGGATGACGCATTGCCTGGTCGGCGAGCCGACCTGCCCCGATGTTATGGGCCAGATGATGAAGATCGGCCGGCGTGGCAGCCTGACCGCCTGGTTCACCGCCGAAGGGGTGCAGGGCCATTCCGCCTATCCGCATCGCGCGAAGAACCCGATGTCAGCGCTGGTGAAGCTGATGGCGCGGCTGGAGGCGGAGCCGCTGGACGAGGGATCAGACCATTTCGACGCCTCGACCCTCGCGATCACCACGATTGATTGCGGCAATAAGGCCACCAATGTGATCCCGGCCAGGGGGACGGCCATCGTCAATATCCGCTATAATGACCTCCATACCGGAGAGAGCATTGCGACCTGGCTGCAAAGCCACGCCGCAGTGGTTGCGGCGGAAACCGGGGTGCGGATCACGGTGAAGACCAGCAATTCCGGCGACAGTTTTCTGACCGAGCCGGGCGAATTTTCCGCGATGATCCGCGAGGCGGTCCAGGCCGAGACCGGTGTCAGCCCGGATTATTCCACGAGTGGCGGCACCTCGGATGCGCGCTTCATCAAGGATCACTGCCCCGTGGTCGAATTCGGCCTGGTCGGCAAGACCATGCACCAGGTCGATGAACGGGTGGAGATCGCGCAGATCCACCAGCTGAAAGCAATCTACAGCCGTATTCTCAGGGATTATTTCGCGTGATCCGGGTTGCATTGACGGATGATCTGGCCGCCTGCCAGGCACTGCGGCGCCGCGTTTTCATCGAGGAACAGGCGGTTTCCGAGGACGATGAGCTCGACGGGCGCGATGGCGAGGCGCTGCATCTGCTGGCCACAGACGATCAGCCGCTCGGGACCGCGCGGATACTGATCGAGGGTGCGACCGGCAAGATCGGTCGGGTCTGTGTGCTTGCGCAAGCGCGCGGGCAGGGCATCGGCCAGGCGCTGATGCGCGAGGCGGTCGCGGTTTTGCGCGCGCAGCCCGGTGTCACCCGCGCGAAACTGGGTGCACAGATCCATGCGCTTGGCTTTTACGAGGCGCTCGGCTTTCGGGCCTTCGGGCCGGAATACCAGGATGCGGGAATTGCCCATCGCGATATGGAGCTGATGCTGTGATCCTTTACCTCTGACGCCGGGAGGGGTAATTCCCTCTCTGTCAGATACAGAGGCTCAACCCATGTCGCGCTACGAACCCGGTCAGATCGAGAAGAAATGGCAATCCGCCTGGGATGAGGCCGGGGTTTTCACCGCGAAGGCCGACCCGTCAAAGCCGAAATATTACGTGCTCGAGATGTTCCCCTATCCGTCGGGGCGCATCCATATGGGCCATGTGCGCAATTACACCATGGGCGATGTGGTCGCGCGCTATAAGTCGTCCTGCGGATTCTCGGTGCTGCATCCGATGGGCTGGGATGCGTTCGGGATGCCGGCGGAAAACGCGGCGATGGAGCGGGGCGGCCATCCGAAAGACTGGACCTATGGCAATATCGCCGTGATGAAGGACCAGATGAAGCCGCTGGGCCTGTCGATCGACTGGAGCCGCGAATTCGCCACCTGCGACCCGGAATATTACGGCCAGCAACAGTCGATGTTCCTCGACATGCTTGAGGCGGGGCTGGTTTACCGCAAGGCCGCCGTGGTGAACTGGGACCCGGTCGATATGACCGTGCTCGCCAATGAGCAGGTCGAGAACGGGCGCGGCTGGCGTTCGGGCGCGCTGGTGGAGCGCAAAGAGCTGACGCAATGGTTCTTTAAGATCTCGGCCATGGCGGATGATCTGCTGAGCTCGCTCGACGGGCTGGAGAAATGGCCTGAAAAGGTGCGCCTGATGCAGGCGAACTGGATCGGCAAATCCCAGGGGCTGCAATTCGCGTTCGAGACGGTGAATGCGCCGGAAGGCTTTGACCGGCTGGAAGTTTACACCACCCGCCCCGACACGCTGGGCGGCGCCAGCTTTGCCGGGATCTCGGCCGATCATCCGCTGGCAAAGGCGCTGGCCGAGAAAAACGAGGCCATTGCGGCCTTTGCCGCCGAATGCCGCAAGGGCGGCACCACCGCCGAAGAGATCGAGACCGCTGAAAAGATCGGCTTCGATACCGGCGTGCGCGTGCGCCATCCGCTGGACCCTTCCATCGAACTGCCGGTCTGGATCGCGAATTTCATCCTGATGGATTACGGCACCGGCGCGATCTTCGGCTGCCCGGGCCATGACCAGCGCGATTTCGAATTCGCGACCAAATACAGCCTGCCGATCATCCCGGTCTTCGTCCCGGAAGGCGAGGCAGAGACGGTGCTCACGGAACCCTTCGTCCCGGCGAAATCCGAGCGCGTCACCTATATCCGCAATGTGGCGGGGGCCGAGGTCAAAACCGGCGAACAGGGCATCCTGGACGCCATCGTTCTGGCCGAGGAAAAGGGCTTCGGCGAGGGCGTGACCAAGTTCCGCCTGCGCGACTGGGGCCTGTCGCGCCAGCGCTATTGGGGTTGCCCGATCCCGGTCGTCCATTGCCCGACCTGCGGCGTGGTGCCCGAGAAGAAAGAGAACCTCCCCGTCGAGCTGCCCTATGATGTAAGCTTCGACAAGCCGGGCAATCCGCTCGACCGTCACCCGACCTGGCGCGATGTCCCTTGCCCGAAATGCGGCCAGGCGGCAAAGCGCGAGACGGATACGATGGATACTTTCGTCGATTCGTCCTGGTATTTCACCCGCTTCACCGCGCCGCGCGCGACCACGCCGACGGTGATGGAGGATGCGGAATACTGGATGAATGTCGACCAGTATATCGGCGGCATCGAACACGCGATCCTGCATCTTCTGTATTCGCGCTACTTTGCCCGCGCGATGAATGTGACCGGCCATCTGCCTGCCAAATCGCGCGAGCCGTTTGACGCGCTGTTCACCCAGGGCATGGTCACGCATGAGATCTACAAGACCACCGATGACAAGGGCCGCCCGGTTTACCATCTGCCGGAGGATATACTGCGTTCCGATGATGGCGTGACGCTGGCGGATGGCACCGCGGTCGAGGTGATCCCTTCGGCCAAGATGTCGAAATCAAAGAAAAACGTTGTCGATCCGATGAGCATCATCGCGTCTTACGGCGCAGATACCGCACGCTGGTTCGTGATGTCGGACAGCCCGCCCGAGCGGGATATCGAATGGACGGCCTCTGGTGCCGATGCCACCAGCAAACACCTGACCCGCGTCTGGACGCTGTCGGACCGGGTCGCCTCGATGCCATCGGATTACGCCGGCACGGCTGACCTTGAGCTGCAAAAGGCAGTGGCGCGGGCGGTGGTCGAGGTCACGAAGTCGATTGAAGGCTTTGCCTTCAACAAGGCGATTGCCGTGCTTTACGGGCTGACCAATACACTGGCGAAAGCCGATGCTTCGGCGCTGGTGGCGCGCGATGGGATGCGGGTTCTGGCGCAGTTGATGCAGCCGATGACGCCGCATCTGGCCGAGGAAATCTGGGCCATGCAGGGCGGCGAAGGGCTTTGTGCTCGGGCTGGCTGGCCGAAAGCCGATCCGGCGCTGCTGGTCGATGATGTGATCACGCTGCCGATCCAGATCAATGGCAAGAAACGTGCGGAAATCAGCGTGCCGAAGGATCTTGCCTCTTCCGAGGTTGAAAAGCTGGCGCTGGCCCACGAGGATGTGGTGAAATTCCTCGGTGGCAATGCGGTGAAGAAGATCATCGTGGTGCCGGGGCGTATCATCAACGTCGTCGCGTGACGGCATCAAGGGGCTGAACCCGTGGGGACTGACCGCCGGACCTTCCTGCTGATGCCGCTGGCGCTTGCCGCCTGCGGCTTTACTCCCGCCTATCAGAAGGGCGGGCCGGCCGAGGCCCTGCTGGGCCAGGTGCGCGCGGCCGACCCCGATACCAAAGAGGCTTTTGCCTTTGTGCAGCGAATCGAGGAGCGTCTCGGGCGGCCCGAGCGCCATCTCTATGACCTCGACTACGCCATCACGACGAAAACGGATGGTGTCGGCGTCACCGCAGACAACCGCACCACGCGCTATAATATCTCGGGGGTCGTGACCTTCCGCATCTCGGATACGCTCAGCGGCACCGTGCTCGCAAGCGGGCGGGCGCAAAGCTTCACCGCGTTCAACGCGACCGGCTCGACCGTGGCGATGCTGGCGGCCGAGGAAGATGCGCAAAGCCGGCTGATGTCGATTCTTGCCGATCAGGTCGTGGCGCGGCTGATCGCAGAAATGGCGGCGCTGCAAAGGCGCAACAGCGCGCGCGCCTCTGGTCCGTCGGCCGGCTGATGCTGCTGCGCGGCGCCGAGGCCAATCGTTACATGGCAAAGCCTGACCCCGCCCGCGCGGGGCTTCTGATCTTTGGCGCCGATACGATGCGGGTCGCGCTGAAACGCCAGGCGGCGATTCTCGCGCTGATCGGACCCGAGGGCGAGGCCGAGATGCGGCTTGCGCGCATGTCGGGAGCGGATCTGCGCAAGGACCAGGCGGCACTGTCAGATGCGGTCAGGGCGGTCGGTTTCTTCCCGGGCCCGCGTGTGGCCTTTGTCGAGGATGCAACCGACGGGCTGACGGCGACCTTTACCGCAGCGCTGAAGGACTGGAAGCCGGGTGATGCAGTGATCATTGCCACGGCGGCCGATCTGAAGGGCAAATCGACGCTTAAGTCACTGTTTGAAAAGCTCCCCCATACGGTTTGCATCGGGCTTTATGACGATCCGCCGACGCGCGAAGAGATCGAATCCGAACTGGCCAGAGCCGGTCTCGCGCAGATTCCGCCGGCGGTGATGGATGATCTGACGCAACTTGCGCGGGCGCTGGATCCAGGTGACTTCCGGCAGACGCTTGAGAAGATCGCGCTGTATAAATGGCAGGATCCGACGCCTTTGACACCGGATGAGGTCGCGGCGCTGGCACCGGCAACGATTGACGCCGAGGTGGACGAGCTCCTGAACGCGGTGGCCGAGGGGCAGAGCCGTCAGGTCGGCATGTTGATGCTGCGGCTGGGAGGGCAGGGCGTGCTGCCGGTAACCCTCTGCATCCAGGCGCTGCGGTATTTCCGCACACTGCATATTGCGGCAAGTGATCCGGGCGGTGCAGGCAATGGCTTGCAAAAGGCACGGGTCTTCGGGCCGCGCCGGGATCGGATGCAGGGACAGCTCAGGAAATGGGGGATGCGCAGCCTGGAACCCGCCATCGCCGATCTGGTCGAGGCTGATCTGACGCTGCGCTCGACGATGAAAGTGCCAGGGCTTGCGCTGGTCGAGCGGGTTTTTCTGCGGATCGCCGCGCGGGCGGGGCGCTGATCCCTGCCTGCGCCGCCTTGCTGCAAGGCATATTCTTCTGTGACATGAAAAAGGCGGCCGAAGCCGCCTCTGGTTGTCTCGGTTCTGGCTGTGATCAGAGCTTGGTGTCCCGGACCCGGAGTTGCCGCGCCCGGGTGAGAATCGCATCCTCCACCGCGCGAACGGTCTCGGGTGCCACCGCGCCGCCGCCCTGGCTTTGAAGCGAGAGCTTCAGGCTGCGTGCCTCGAGCGCCGGATCCTGAACATAGATCGTAGCGCGGTAGGCACGGCCACCACCCGGCGGGCGGCCATAGCCGGTGACGATCACGCCGGTGAAGGGGTCAATGCTTTCGATCGGCAGGAAATTCAGCACTTCAAGCGAGGCCTGCCAGATATATTTGTTCACCTCGACAGTGGTGTTCGGATCTGCGCCATTGCCGAAGAGATTCCAGATCGTGCCGCCGGCGCGGTTTGATCTTTCGCGCGAATTGCCCAGTTCTGCCGTGCCCTGCTTGCCGGCGGTCGCCCCGGTGCGGGCGTCGTCTGCGGTTCCACCAGTATTGCCGCCGCAGGCCGCAAGGGTAACAAGCAGGCCGCCACAAAGCAGGCTGCGCGCGGATTTCGCCAGAGCCATCGGAAACTCCCGTTTAACTTAAACGGCTGTCTAGCTTAGCCACCTGTGTGGAACAAGGCTTTTTGGCCTGCAAGACCCCGGCGGCGGCGGCGCCATGCCTGTATTGCCGCTTTAATGGGGCAATAGCAGAGGCCGCGTTCCGGGCGAGGGAGTTGCGGCAGTACGCTCCGGATGGGCCGCTGTCAGGGGCCAAAAACGCACTGTGACTTTGCTGCACCACAGGCGAGGCGTTTCGGGGCGGGTCGCGGCATCATCGTTGCAATCAGGCCCCGAGAAGCAGAAATACGATCCATACCCAATTCGGATTCCCCTGAGTTGGGCCATCCTTGGAAGTCAATCGAGGGAATACGATGAAAAAGCTTCTTATCGCAACCACCGCACTGGTTGCTGGCGCTTCCGCCGCCGCCGCTGATGTGACCATTTCGGGCTACGGCCGTTTCGGTCTGCAATATGTCGAAGACCGTGGTGGCGTGGGTTCGGGTCTCGAAAACACCATCATCTCCTCGCGTCTGCGTCTGAACATCGACGCCACCACCGAGACCGATGTCGGCGTGACCTTCGGCGCTCGTCTGCGCATGCAGTATGATGACGGCGACGCGGGAACCATTGGCAACGCTGCACGTTTCAGCGTCGGCTACGAAGGCCTGACCGTTCAGGTCGGTAACGTCGACACCGCTTGGGACTCGGTTGGCCTGACCTACAACTCGGAAATGGGCTACGAAGACAGCTCGTTCGGCGACGACAACGACAGCCCGTTCTTCGCATACAACTCGAAGACCCAGCCGAACGGCTATCAGGGCGTTGCTGCGACCTACTCGATCTCGGATATCAATCTGTACTTCTCGTACATTGACCCGAATCAGATCGTCGACACCCTTCCGGCCGGCGTTTCCGAAGAAGTGGGTCTGGCTGCTGACTGGTCGAATGGCCAGATCTCGGTTGCTGCTGCAATCAACAACAACGTTGGTGGCATCAAAGACTACGACTCCTACTTCCTCGGTGGTGCGTATAACTTCGGTGACGGCAATGTCGGCCTGAACTTCTACAACTACGACAACCCGGCTCTGAGCGACTCGTACAACCAAGTCACCCTGTACGGCAACTACACCTTCGGCGCCACCACGCTCCGCGCTTACATCTCGGACCTGGACGCAGACGGTTCTGACACCGCTTACGGTATCGGCGCTGACTACTCGCTCGGCGAAGGCGCTCGTATCTCGGGCTCCATCCAGCGCGGCTTCGGCAGCGACGTGACCTTCGTCGACAACGCTGGCGTTCGTTTCAACGACGCTCGTGCTAAGACCGTTGCTGACATCGGCGTTCGCTTCGACTTCTGATCTTAACGGATCAATATCTTTGGAAAGAGCGGGCAATGCCCGCTCTTTTCATTTCTGACGTTTCCCTTCTGTGTCCGGGCGTTGTAATCAGGGCGCGTTCTGAGGCAGCAAAGGCGCGGGCAATGTCACTTACCGGGATCACCGCAAGGCTGCGCGCCGCCGAACTGGCCGCAGGGCGCAAAGCGGGCTCTGTCACCCTGATCGCGGTCTCGAAAGTACAGCCCGGCCCCCGGGTCGAGGCGGTGCTGGACGAAGGCCAGCGCGTCTTTGGCGAGAATTATGTCCAGGAGGCCGCGTTCAAGTGGCCGGTCTGGCGGGGCAAATATCCTGGCGTAAAGCTGCATATGATCGGGCCCTTGCAAAGCAACAAGGCAAAGGTCGCGGTCGATCTTTTCGACGCGATCCATTCGGTTGACCGGCCTTCGCTGGCCGAACGACTGGCGACCCTTGCCAATGCGCGTGGCGCCAGTCCCGATATCTTCATCCAGATCAACACAGGCGAAGAACCGCAAAAGGCCGGTATCCTGCCGGATCAGGCCGATGACTTCATCTCGGCCTGCCGCGCGATGTATCTGCCGGTGGTGGGGCTGATGTGCATCCCGCCTGATGGCGAAGACCCGGTGCCGCATTTCAGGATGCTGGCCGAGATCGCGGCGCGCAACGGGGTCGAGGGGCTCTCGATGGGGATGAGTTCGGATTTCGAGCTCGCCGTGGCGCATGGGGCAACCCATATCCGTGTCGGCTCGGCGATTTTCGGGGATCGGGCCTACGCGAAATAGGGCACGATCAGCCTTGTGCCGGGGCGGATGCGCCGTGCGATCCACAGAAGATCGGGTTGTGCAAAGGCGATGCAGCCGGCGGTGGGCCAGCCCGGGCGGCGCCAGGAATGCAGGAAGATCGCGGATCCAAGGCCGGGTGTCGCATCGGGCCAGTTCCAGTCGGTGACCAGAACCAGATCATATTGCGGGTCAGAGCGTCGCAGATCCTCATGCGAGAACCCATGCGGCGCGCGGACATGGGAATTATAGGCCGGATCGCGGCTGTCATCTGACCACAGATCGCCCGGGATCAGCGGTTCTGCCCAGGCCGGCACATCGGCGCGGGCCAGCCGGTCGGGGCGGTAAAAACCGCCGACGATATGATGCAGCCCGAAAGGCGTCGCCCCATCGCCCTCGCGTTTCTCGCGCGAGATGCCGCCACGCCCGATGGTGCAGGCAAAGCGACGGCCCCGGAACAAAAGCCCCGTGGGGCTCAGCACAAGATCCTCAGCGGTCTGTCCGGGCCAGATCACAGCAAATGCCCCGATCTGGCGGCCTTGGTGGCCAGATAGGCCGCGTTTTCGCGGGTTTTCCCGACCTTCAGCGGCACACGCTCGACCACTTTCAGGCCGCAGCTGTCCAGCATCGCCACTTTGCGCGGATTGTTGGTCAGGAGCCGCACCTCGCGAAACCCGAGACCGCGCAGGAGTTCGGCCCCGATGCGGAAATCGCGCTCATCATCTTCAAACCCCAGCCGGTGATTGGCGTCGACCGTGTCAAAGCCCTGATCCTGCAACGAATAGGCGCGCATTTTATTCGCAAGGCCAATGCCACGGCCCTCCTGGTTCAGATAGAGCAGGACGCCCGCGCCTTCGTCACCCATCTGGGCAAGCGCGGCATGGAGCTGCGGGCCGCAATCGCATTTCAGAGAGCCCAGCACGTCACCGGTGAAACAGGCGGAATGAAGCCGCGCCAGCACCGGACGGTCACGCGCGGGCTGGCCGACTTCGATCGCATAATGCTCGTCGCCGCCGTCATCGGGGCGGAAGATATGCAGCCGCCCCGCACCGGCCAGCGCCATTGGCAGCCGCGCCGAGACCACGTCGGCAAGCGGCGCAAGGCGCGACAGAGCCGGCAGCGCCTCATCGATCCTGAGGAAGGTCAGCCCATGATCGGCGGCCAGGACCAGCGGGTTTTCGACCCGCACGAGCAGCGCCGCAGGCAGAAGATGCGCCGATTTCGCCAGCAACACCGCTGCCCGGTGCAGCGCGCCCGAGCCACCATAAAGACCGCGCACCGGCCCCTTGAGCGGCACGCGCAGATCATCCTGCGGATCGGCGATAGCCTTGAGCCAGGCAGTATCGGCGCCCGGTGGCACTGCGATCCGGGCGATATCGCCGTCACAGGCAAAGGCTTTCAGCGTCTCGGCCCGCCAGGCGGTCAGTGCCAGTTCGGGCTCGCCAAAGCTGCGCAATGCGCTCAGGCGCGGTGGCTCCAGCGGCTCGATGGCGATGGCCAGAGCGGCCTCGCCCTCGCCTGCCAGCACCACCGGCACACCCATCCGCAGATCGCCGCGCGCGCGCGAAAGGCGCTCGGTGATATCGGGTCCGAGAGAAGAAAAGGCACCGGCAGCTGCAGTCATGACGCGTCTCCTGACCCCGTTTATCTGGGCGCAGGATGACAGAATTGAAATATTTCCTGCTCCTGCGACACGAGGCCGTGACTCCCTTGTCGCAAATCTTGCGGGAAATGTGAACGCGGCGCATTTGTTTCCCAAGCAAACGAAAGGACCGTATCATGGCCCAGCTTCGCAAAATTCTTCTGGTGGATGACGATGACGACCTGCGGGAGGCATTGTCTGAACAATTGGTGATGACCGAGGATTTCGATGTCTTCGAAGGCCGCACTGGCGCCGAAGGGATGGAGAAGGCCAAGGCGGCGATCTATGACCTGGTGATTCTCGATGTCGGGCTGCCCGATACCGATGGGCGCGAACTGTGCCGCCGGATGCGTAAATCGGGGGTGAAATGCCCGATCATGATGCTGACCGGCCATGATACCGATGCCGATACCATTCTGGGGCTTGATTCCGGGGCGAATGATTACGTGACCAAGCCGTTCAAATTCCCGGTGCTGCTGGCGCGGATCCGGGCGCAGCTGCGCACCCATGAACAGTCGGAAGACGCAGTCTTCCAGCTTGGGCCTTACAGCTTCCGTCCTGCGCAAAAGCTTTTGGTGGATGAGAAGGACAAGAAGATCCGTCTCACCGAGAAAGAGACCAATATCCTGAAATTCCTGTACCGTGCGCAATCGGGTGTGGTGGCGCGGGATGTGCTGTTGCATGAGGTCTGGGGCTATAACGCCGGGGTCACGACCCATACACTTGAGACGCATATCTACCGGCTGCGGCAGAAGATCGAGCCCGATCCCTCGAATGCGCGGCTGCTGGTGACCGAAAGCGGCGGGTACAGGCTTGTTGCCTGAGCTGTCACTGTAAAGCCACTGTGCCGCCGTCCCGATAAAAGTCGCAACAATTCGACATAATGTCGCTTGATTCACCGCGCCTTAATGGATTGCTGCCCATTATGGCAGGGTGACGCCGGTACGACCTGATGGCGTTTAGTGAAAGAGTTCCCCTTGTCGTGTCGGGGTTATGACACGGCAACCTCCCTGTTGGACTGGCCGGGCTTTTGCCCGGCCTTTTTTTGCCGTCTGTTTCGACAGCTTCGGTGGGCATGGCAATGCCCGGCGCGGGTGTTGCGTTCTTGCAATAATTCTTGCCGTCTGAGCGGGCCAGTCTTTCCCCATGCTTCGTGCCGGGCCTGTTTGGTGCTAGATTCTCCGGACCTCCCTGTTGGACCTTGCCCGGTATCTCGCGTTTCTCATCTGCGGTGCCGGGCTTTCTTTTGCGCAGCCATCGGCCTAGTGTCCGCTTCGGATCATGACTGCCGGAGAGAGAGATGAGCTTTACCCTCGCCACCTGGAACATCAATTCCGTGCGTCTGCGCGAGGGGCTGGTGTCAAAGCTTCTTTCGGAAGACGCGCCGGATGTACTTTGCCTGCAGGAGATCAAGACACCGATCGACAAATTCCCGACCGAAGGCTTTGCGGCGCTCGGCTATCGCTATTTGGTGGCGCGCGGGCAGAAAGGGTATAACGGTGTCGCGATCCTGTCGAAACTGCCGCTCGAAGATGCGGGGGATCGCGATTATGCGGCGCTCGGCCATGCGCGGCACGTGGCGGCAAAGCTGGAAAATGGCGTGACCATCCATAATTTCTATGTGCCGGCGGGAGGGGATATTCCCGACCGGGCGCAGAATGTGAAATTTGGCCAGAAGCTCGATTTCCTGACCGAGATGCGGGATGCCTTCCATGCTGACCGGCCGGAGAAGGCGATCCTGGTCGGCGATCTGAACATCGCGCCGCGCGAGGATGATGTCTGGAGCCACAAACAACTGCTGAAGATCGTCAGTCATACGCCCATCGAGGTCGAGCATCTCGGCGCGGCGCAGGATGCAGGGAACTGGGTCGATATCACCCGTCAGGATATCACCGAAGGCAAACTCTATTCCTGGTGGAGCTACCGTGCCGCAGACTGGGACGGGGCCGATAAGGGGCGACGTCTGGATCATATCTGGGCAACGCCCGATATCTCGAATGCCGGCTACGGCTCAAAGATCCTGCGCGCGGCGCGGGGCTGGGAGCAACCCTCCGATCACGTCCCGGTCTTCGCGACATTCGATCTGTAAGCGGAGCCGATTTCTTTCAAGAAATCGGCCCGTTTTGTTGCACAAAACGATGACGGCCGGGTCAGGCTGACGGGCTCTCTTTTGTCGCCGCGCCCTAGTGGCCAGCCACCAGCGCTGAAAGCACGGATTGCGCATTCACGCTGTCCCATTCCGCGTCGCCGATCAGCCGGGCTACTTCCTGGCCTTCGGGGTTCAGGATCACGGTTACCGGCAGGGCCATCACCCCCATCCGGCTCGAGAGCGCAGATTTCGGGTCACGCAGGATCGGCAGGCTGGTGATCCCGGCCTCGGTGTAAAAGCGGCTGATCGCGGCGGGCTCGTTCCGGCCAGTCGCGACCGGCACGACGGCGATGTCGGGCATCGCGAGCTGCAGCCGGTTCAGAGATGGCATTTCGGCCCGGCAGGGCGCGCACCAGGTGGCCCAGAAATTCAGAACCACCCATTTGCTGCGGTAATCCTCCAGCGAGGCGGGCGTATCGTCGAGCATGACCAGCTCTGCCGCTGGCAGATCCTTCGGGATCTCATGCAGCTGGAGCTTTTTCATATCGCCTTCGCGCAGACCCGCCGCATCGCTGACGGCAACTCCGCCTGCACCCTCGGCCAGGGCTGCATTTGCACCAAGCGCCAGCGCGGTATAAAGAGCCGCCAGAAACAGCCGCATCACCAACTCCATCTCTCCGAGGCCCCGCATGTCTAACGAGGACCAGTCCAAAGCCGCAAACCAGATGTGGGGCGGGCGTTTTGCCGAAGGGCCGGATGCGATCATGCAGGCGATCAACGCCTCGATCGGATTCGACAAGCGGCTTTATGCCCAGGACATTGCTGGCTCGCGCGCCCATGCCGCGATGTTGGCGGCCCAGGGCATCCTTACCGATAGCGATGCCGGTGTGATCCGGGAAGGCCTCCTCACCGTCTTGTCAGAAATCGAGGCCGGTAATTTCCCGTTCCGGGTCGAGCTGGAGGATATTCACCTCAATGTCGAAAGCCGCCTGACCGAGATCGTGGGCGAGGCGGGCAAGCGTCTGCATACCGGGCGGTCGAGAAATGACCAGGTTGCGGTCGATTTCCGCCTTTGGGTGCGCGATCAGTGCGACGCGGCGATTTCCGGTCTGAGCGCCCTGATGCGCGCCTTTGTCGCCCAGGCGGAACAGGGGGCTGACTGGATCATGCCGGGCTTTACCCATCTGCAAACCGCGCAGCCTGTGACCTGGGGCCATCACATGATGGCCTATGTCGAGATGTTTGCCCGCGACCGTTCGCGGTTTGAAGATGCGCGCAAACGCATGAATGAAAGCCCGCTGGGGGCCGCTGCACTGGCCGGGACCAGCTTTCCGATTGACCGTCATATGACCGCAGAGGCGCTTGGCTTCGACCGCCCGACCGCGAACAGCCTTGATTCGGTGTCAGATCGCGATTTCGCGCTGGAATTCCTGTCCGCCGCCTCGATTGCCGCAATGCATCTGTCGCGTTTCGCAGAAGAGCTGGTGATCTGGTCCTCGGCGCAGTTCCGTTTCGTGCGGCTTTCCGACAAATGGACGACCGGCTCGTCGATCATGCCGCAAAAGAAGAACCCTGATGCGGCAGAGCTTCTGCGCGCTAAACTCGGGCGTATTCTCGGCGCGACCGTGGCTTTGTTCACCATCATGAAGGGCCTTGCCCTGACCTATTCCAAGGATATGCAGGAAGACAAAGAGCAGGTCTTTGACGCGGCTGACAACCTTATGCTGGGTCTCGCGGCCATGACCGGCATGGTCTCGGATATGGCGGCGAACCGCGACAGCCTGACGCTCGCGGCGGCCTCCGGCTTCTCGACCGCGACCGATCTGGCGGACTGGCTGGTCCGCCGGCTGAACCTGCCCTTCCGTGAGGCGCATCACGTCACCGGCACCCTTGTCGGCATGGCGGAAAAGGCGGGGATCGACCTGCCGGATCTGAGCCTTGACCAGATGCAATCGGTTCACCCCGGCATCACGGATGAGGTCTTCACCGTGCTGGGTGTGGAAAACTCGGTCAATTCGCGCGTCTCTTATGGCGGAACCGCGCCGGTCAGGGTGCGCGAACAGATCGCGCGCTGGAAAGCGCAGCTCGCCTGAGCCACGATCCGGAAAAGGGAGTATCCGATGCGTCTGATTGCGTCTCTCGCAGTGACTGTTCTTCTGGCCGCCTGCGGTGTCGCGGGTGAGCCGAAGCATCCTGAAGAAAAGGTCAGCTTTTCGGGCAGCCTGAGGCTCGGCGCGAGCCATAGTTTCTGAGATGATCCGGGCGGGCCTGATCCTTTGCATCATTCTGGCGGGTTGCGCGCCCAGACGCGACCCGCTGGCGGAGGGTCAGGTGGTCTATGACCCGACGCTTGGGCTGCATGTGTCGCGGACCGGCACCGTGATTCCGTCCGCTTCGGCCAATGTGGCGGGGGTGACGGTCGGCGCCAGTACCGGCGGCGGATATGTCGGCACAAGATTCGGGCCGATCCGCCTCAGCACCGGGTTCTGAGCCGCCCCCTCCGGGGCATCGCCGAATTGCGCTCTTCCGGCGCTCTGCTATAGCAAGGCGCGGATGCGGGATGCGAAAGGGCAGGGCATGGATCATTTCCTTTACCAGGGCGGTATTCTTCATGCCGAGGATGTGGCGATCCCCGAGATCGCGGCCGGGGTCGGCACGCCGTTTTACGTCTATTCCACCGCGACCCTGACCCGCCATTTCCGCCTGTTTTCCGAGGCGCTGTCACCGCTGCCGCATCTGGTGTGTTTCGCGATCAAATCGTTGTCGAATGTCGCGGTGCTCAAAGTGCTGGGCGATCTGGGCGCCGGCATGGATGTGGTGTCAAAAGGCGAATATCTGCGCGCGAAAGCCGCAGGCGTGCCGGGCGAACGCATTGTTTTCTCAGGCGTTGGCAAGACCCGTGACGAGATCCGCACCGCGCTGGAAGGTGGCATCCGCCAGTTCAACGTGGAATCCGAGCCCGAGCTGCGGGCGATTTCTGAAATCGCGACCGAACTGGGTAAGCTGGCCCCGATCACCGTTCGCGTGAACCCGGATGTTGACGCGAAAACCCATGCCAAGATCGCGACCGGCAAATCCGAGAACAAATTCGGCATCCCGATCGCCCGCGCCCGCGAGGTCTATGCCGAGGCCGCGAAACTGCCGGGCCTGAAAGTCGTCGGCATCGACGTGCATATCGGCAGCCAGCTGACCGAGCTCGCGCCGTTTGAGGCCGCTTTCGACAAGGTGGCCGAACTGACCGAAGTGCTGCGTGCTGACGGGCATGAGATCACCCGGCTCGACCTTGGCGGCGGGCTGGGCATTCCTTACACGCGCTCGAACGAGGCGCCGCCTCTGCCGGTCGAATATGGCCAGATGATCCGGCGCAAGCTCGGCCATCTCGGCTGCGAGATCGAGATCGAGCCGGGACGGCTGATTTCCGGCAATTCCGGCATCCTGGTCTCGGAGGTCATCTATGTGAAAAACGGCGAGGGGCGGGATTTCCTGATCCTCGACGCTGCGATGAATGATCTGGTGCGCCCGTCGATGTATGATGCCTGGCACGATATTGTGCCGGTGACCGAGGGGGCGCCCGGTGATCCGACGCAACCTTTCGATGTGGTCGGCCCGGTCTGCGAGACCGGCGACACTTTCGCGAAAGGGCGCGATCTGCCGCTGCTGAGCGACGGCGATCTGGTCGCCTTCCGGTCGGCGGGGGCCTATGGTGCGGTGATGGCCAGCGAATACAACACCCGCCCGCTGATTCCCGAAGTTCTTGTCAATGGGCATCAATTCGCTGTCATTCGGGAACGCCCTACCTTTGACGAAATCCTCGCGCGCGATAGACTGCCCGCGTGGATGAAGGATCAGTAACCTCCGCGCGGCCGAAAGGCCCTGGCGGCGAAGGGAGAACGGATGGCAGCGCGACAGCCCGCCCCGAGCAGTGACAGCGCGACCATCGCGGCGCTTCAGGCCCTGAAATGGCCGCGTCGCCTGACGCTGGCAGGGCTGTGGGCCGAGCGTCTTTCACGCGCCTTCTGGCCGCTCTGGACCGTGCTTTTGCTGGCGTTTTCGGCGGCGGCTTTCGGGCTGCATGAGGTCGGAACGCTCTTGCAGGTGCAGATCGGGCTGGGGGTGGTGGCGCTCCTGGTGCTGGCCTCGCTGATCTGGGGGGCGCGCAAATTCCGCCGCCCCACCGCGGACGAGGCGCTGATCCGGCTTGATGCGTCGCTGCCCGGGCGCCCTATTGCGACTTTGCGGGACAGCCAGGCGATCGGGGCCGATGATGCGCAATCATCGGCGGTCTGGCGGGTGCACCTGGCGCGGATGGCGGAAAAGGCCCGCGCGGCCCGCGCGGTGCCGCCGGATCTGCAACTCGCGTCGCGCGACCGCTGGTCTTTGCGCTATGTCGCGCTGACGGCAGCGGTGATGGCGGCTTTGTTCGGATCATTCTGGCGCGCGGCCGAGGCTGTGGCCATCGGTCCCGGCCCCGCCCAGGCGATTCCCTCCGGCCCGGTCTGGGAAGGCTGGGCACGGCCCCCGGCCTATACCGGCAAGCCGGTACTTTACCTCAATGACATCACGGCGGGCGAATTCGAGGTGCCGGTTGGCAGCCGTATCCAGATCCGCGTCTATGGCGACAGCGCGGATGCGCAGATCGAGCAGACCATTGCGCGGGTTGCGCCCCCCGCCCCGGAAGGCGAGGCCGCGAGCGCGATCCCGGAAGGGCTGAAAGGCCTGACAGAGCTGGTGGTCAGCCAGTCTGGCCGCCTTGCCATCGGCGGCCCGGGCGGGCGCGACTGGCAGGTCATCGCCACGCCCGACACCGCGCCCACCATCGCCGTTTCGGGCGAGATGGGCCGCGAGGCGGATGGCCGGTTTAAACAGGAATTCAGGGCAAGCGACGATTACGGCGTCACCGCCGGCCGCGTGACGATCAGCCTGCAACCCGAGAAAGTCACCCGCCGCTACGGGCTGGAGACCGAGCCGGAGCCTTCCGCGCCGGTCACTCTTGACCTGCCGATGCCGATGAAGGGCAACCGGACCGAGATCACCCAGACGCTGGTCGATGATCTTTCGGAACATGTCTTCTCGAATATGCCGGTCAGCATGGTGTTCACCGCACTTGATGCTGCCGGGAACGAGGGCAGCGCCGCGCCCTATGAGGTGACGCTGCCCGGCAAGCGCTTTTTCGATCCGATGGCCAATGCGGTGATCGAGATGCGGCGCGATATTCTGTGGAACCGCGAAAACCTGCCGCGCGCGCTGGAGCTCTTGAAAGCTATTGGCAACCGGCCCGAGGAACTGACGCGTTCGCAGAATGCAGCGAAACGGCTGAGGGTGCTGGTGCGCCAGGCCGATGCGATGACCCTGCCGCTGACCGATGGGCAGCGTGACGAGGTGGTCAAAGAACTCTGGGATATCGCCTTCATGTTCGAAGAGGGTGACCTGGGGAATGCGTTCGAGCGGCTGCAGCGCGCCCAGGACCGGCTGGAAGAGGCGATGCGCAATGGCGCGTCACCCGAGGAAATCGACCAGCTGATGAAAGAGATGCAGCAGGCGATGCGCGAATATCTCAAGGAACTGGGCCAGCAGGCGCAGCAGAACGGCGACCGCCAGGATGGCGAGGGGGCCCAGCAGGGCGGCCAGACCATCACCCAGGACCAGCTGCAGCAGATGCTCGACGAGATCGAGCGGCTGATGAAAGAGGGCAAGACCGCCGAGGCGATGGCGCTGATGGAAGAGCTGCGCCAGCTGATGGAAAACCTCCAGGTGCAGCAGGGTCAGGGCCAGGGGCAGGGCGGTGAAGGCCAGGGCCAGGGCACGATGAAAGACCTGGGCGAGACGCTGAAAGACCAGCAGGGTCTCTCGGATGATGCCTACCGCGACATGCAGCGAGGCCGGAATGGTCAGCAGGGCACCGATCCGGGCGATCTGGCGGATCGTCAGCGCGAATTGCGCGACAAGCTCAATGAGATGCAGAACGGCAAGCTGCCGGGCGATGGTTCGGCAAAGGGCGAAGAAGGGCGCGAGCGGCTGGGCGAGGCCGAACGCGCGATGCGCGAGGCCGAAGAGGCGCTGCGCCAGGGCGATCTTGCCGGTGCGCTCGACAAACAGGCCGAAGCGATGGAGCGGCTGCGTCAGGGTATGCGCGATTTCGGCGACGCATTGGCGGATCTGGAACGCGAACCCGGGGCCGAAGGCGGCAACCAGGAGCCGCGCGACGCCCGCCGCGTCGACCCGAATGCGGTCGATCCGCTCGGGCGCGAGCCGGGCGATTCGGCGCGGATCGGGTCTGACCGCAATATGGTGCAGAACAACCCCGACCAGCGCGCGCAGGAACTGCTGGACGAGATCCGCCGCCGCTCGGGCGAGGCGGGGCGCCCGGATGCCGAACTCGACTATCTCAAGCGCCTGCTTGATCTGTTCTGACGACCAGCGGCGAAAACCTGAAAAGAAAAACCGCGCCGGACACACCGGCGCGGTTTTTTCAGGGTATTGGCCTTCCAGTAAGCGAGCTCGGGCCTCAGCCGCCGGTCTGCGGATCGCCTGTCAGAGCCTGAGTCGCATCATCCATCAGCGAATTGAGCCAGTTGCGCAGGTTGTCGACAAAGAGAACATAGGCCTGCAATGCGCCTTCCAGCGCCGGTACCGCCGCGACGATACGGTCGGAAAAAACATAGAGCAGCGCTGCGATCACCAGCACCAGAATCGCCAGAAGGAAGCCGGTGCGGAAACTGCCCCGGGTCAGATCCGGCAGCGAATCCACCTCGGCTTCGGGATCGAAGCGGTTGTCATCGGGCTGCAATGTGGAATTGATTTCCTCGACATCGGGCAAGAGATCGCGCCGCGCCGTCGGGCGGGCGGGCTCGGGATCCGGCTCGTCGAGATCTTCGCCGCGCAGCATAGCCAGGCGCTTTTGCTGGGCGGTCATTTCCGGCGTGGGCGCGGGTATTGACAGCTCGGGCTGCGATTGCAGCCCGGTATCGGCCTCGGCCCGGCGATTTGTATTGCGCTGCGCTTCGGCTTTGCGGGCGCTGGCCTCGCGTTCGGCTTCTTCGCGCAGGATTTCGAGAACGGCCTCGTCCAGGTCACGGCGCACCGGCTCTGGCGCAGGGGCCGGGGGTGCGACCGGCGCGGCTGCAGCCTTGCCTGCCAGAGCGGCTTTCAGCGCATCGGTGCCAGTCAGGTTGGGGCCAGTCAGGTCGGGGCTGTGCGCGGGTGCCGCCTCAGCCTCAGCCACATCTGCGATGCCCGCGACGACGTCGGGCTCTCTGGAAGCCGCGGCACCTTCGTATTTTTTTGCTGATCTTTCAGCAGTATTGCCTTCGCCTCCGGAAGTCTCGGCGAAATCAGCACCCGTCAGATCTTCCGCAAAGGCACCAGCCAGACCGTCTGAGACCGACTCAGCCGGCAGTTGGAACCAGGCATGGCCGCAATTCGAGCACTGAACGTCGCGCCCGGCCTCCGGGATCGCACTATCCGGCACATCGTATCTGGCGTCACAATTTGGACATGCCAGTAACATGAAAAACCCCGCCCCAAGCTAAGCCCTTTTCTCTTCTAACAATAATCCTGCAATCGTCCAAGACTATGTGTCCCGGACTTGAACAATCCCTGAGAGCCGTGCGAATTAAGTCATGGTTTGTCAGAGTGAGCGCGCATAAAACTCGGGCGCGCAATGGTATCGCAGGGGTGTCGCGGAGGCATCGCAGGGGGATCGGGCAGTGATTGCCTTTGAAAGTGCAGCCTATAACTACGGCGGTGGCGAGCTTCTGTCGGATGTGACGCTGAAGCTGGCGCCGGGGTCGTTTCACTTTCTGACCGGCCCCTCGGGGTCGGGCAAGACGACATTCCTCAAGCTCGCCTATGCCGAGCTTCTGCCCACGTCCGGCCATGTCACCCTGTTTGACCGCGAGGTGAAGTCGCTGCCGCGTGACGATGTGGCGAACCTGCGCCGGCGGATCGGGGTGGTGCATCAGGATGTGCAGTTTCTCGACCATCTGCCGCTTGCGGCCAATGTGCAATTGCCACTGACCGTCGCCGGGCGGCGGGGCGAAAGCGGCGATCTGGACGAGCTGTTGAAATGGGTCGGACTGTCGCATCTCGCCGATGCGCTGCCGCCCTCGCTTTCCGGGGGCGAACGGCAACGCGCGGCCCTGGCACGTGCGATTATCATTGGCCCCGACATCATTCTCGCCGATGAGCCCACGGGCAATGTCGACTGGGAAATGTCGCTCAGGCTGCTGACGCTGCTGGTCGAACTGAACCGGATGGGCAAGACGATCCTGATCGCGACCCATGATCTGAATCTGATCCGCCAGGCCAAGAACCAGATCCCGACCCGGGTGCTGCGAATCTCAAAGCGGCGAATTCAGCTGGCGGGGGCGGATCTGTGAAACTGCCCAGACCGATTGCCCGCGCCCTTGCCCTGATGTCGCCGGATGCGCGATCCGACCGTGTGGTGCCGCCTTCGGGTCACACCGCCTGGCTGACCTCGTTCACCGCCGCCGCGATGACCTTTCTCTGCGTTTTCGCGATGGCGCTGTCGTTGGCTTCGGGCCGGCTGGCCGGGCGCTGGTCGGATGCGCTGGCGCGGACCTCGACGATCCGCCTTTCGGCGCCACCCGCGCAGATGGAGCAGCAGACGGCGGCGATCCTGACGCTGTTGGCCGCGACGCCGGGGGTCGAGGCCGCCCGCGCCCTGACCGATGCGGAAAACCGCGCTTTGCTGGAGCCCTGGTTCGGTGCCGAACTGCCGGTCGAGGAGCTGCCCCTGCCGCGTCTGATCGAAGTGACCGAGGCCGACCCTGGGTATGATGCCGAGGGTCTGCGCCAGAGGCTCAGCGCCGAGGCGCCCGGTGCGGTGCTCGATGATCATACCCGCTGGCGCCGCCCGCTCGCCGAGGCTGCCTCGAAGCTGCGGCTGCTGGGCCTGTTGTCGATTGTGCTGATCGGCACCGCTATGGCCGCGATGGTGACACTGGCGGCAAGTGCCTCGCTGGAGGCCAATGCCCAGGTCGTACGTGTGTTGCGGCTGGTGGGTGCGCGCGACCAGTATATTGCCCGCGCTTTCGTGCGGCGTTTCACGCTGCGGGCCTTTGCCGGTGCCTGTGTCGGTGCGGTGGCCGGGATCATCGGCATGTTGTTCCTGCCGGGGGCCGACACTGCCGGCGCCTTCCTGACCGGTCTTGGCTTTACCGGCCTCAGCTGGCTTTTGCCCTTTATCCTGCCGCCGCTGGTCGGGCTCGTGGCCTTTTTCTCGACCCGCTACGCCGCCCTGCGCAAGCTGAGGGAATTCAGATGATCGTGTTTCGCTGGCTGTTGTCGCTGACTTTCGTGATCCAGATGTATGTCATGCTGGCCGTGTTCGCGGTGATCTTCGCACCCTGGGCGCTGATATCGCGCAACGGAGCCTTTGCCGCCTGCCATCTCTACGCCCGCTGGGTGATCGCCTCGGTTCGGATCCTGTGCGGCCTGCGTACCGAGATCCGTGGCGAGGTGCCGCAGGATGAGGTGATCGTCGCCGCAAAACATCAGAGCTTTTTTGACATTCTGGTGATTTTCGGCACCTTGCCGCGCCCGAAATTCATCATGAAACGCGAGCTGATTTACACGCCTTTCCTTGGGCAATATGCGCTCAGGATCGGCTGTATCCCGGTTGATCGGGGCCGGCGCGGCGCCGCGATCGCGAAGATGAAAGCAGATGTGGCGAAGGGACGTACCGATCCGGGGCAGCTGGTGATCTACCCGCAGGGCACCCGGGTCGCGCCAGGGGTGATAAAGCAGTATAAGGCCGGATCCGGCTTGCTTTATCAACAGCTTGATCAGCCCTGTGTGCCGGTGGCAACCAATGTGGGGGTCTTCTGGCCAAAGCGCAGCATCCTGCGTAAACCGGGTCTGGCCGTGATCGAATTCCTGCCGCGCATCGAGCCGGGTCTCCCCTTGCCCGAATTCCTCGCACTTATCGAGGATGAGATTGAAAGCAATTCCAACAGGCTGATGGCCGAGGCCGGTTTCACCCTGACGCCGGCCCCGGCATCGCGGGGCTGACGCGGAAAGCGCTCCCGGTCAGTTCACCAGAACCGAGGCCAGTTTGCGACGAATGACCTGACGCGCTGCGATGACCGGCGTGGTATTCAGTTCGGGGAAAAGTGCGAGGACTTCGTTGCGCGCGTCGCGGTCCAGCCCGTTCAGCGAATGGTCCCCAGGGTGGAAACTTTCGCTCGGGCACCCTTCGGCGAGGACGATCTCATGACCCTCAAAGAGGAAATGCACATAGGTCACATCCTCATCAGCTGTGGCCTGGCGGATGGTATCGCCATTCACCAGTGAGATCGCCGGCACCAGCACTTCCGATTCCGCGAACCAGAGCTCGGCCTTCCAGCCCGAGACCAGCATCCGGTGCTGCGGGGAAACCGCGAGGCGCCGCGCAGGCAGGCCCTTGCCAAGCGAGCCGGGCTCGAACACGACCGGACGCAGGCTTTCATCGATAATCTGGTCTTCCATCGGGACCCGGCGCGCGCCCGTCCAGATCACCGGCAGAGCCTCGCCCTCGGCATTGAAGACCAGATCGCCGGGGCGGAGATCCTCGACCGGGCGTTGGCCATCGGGCGTCTCGATCAGCGTGCCGGCCACAAAGCAGACCAGCATCGAGATATCATCAATGATTGCGCCATAGCTGTTGTTCACCCCCAGCTCGGTAAAGCTGACGCGGTAATCGCCGGCGCTCGGGAAGTCGATGGCGAGGCTGTGATGTTCCCAGGTCTGCCCCTGAGGATAGATCGACTTGGTAAAGATGACCTTGCCGTTCGAGTCTATGATATCGACGCGGAAGCCTTCTTTATTGGCGAGCGGCTGCCCCTGGCGCAGCGCGGTGCGGAATTCCAGCGGAACCGAACCGGCATGGTCGATATGGACCACCTGATACATCACGGTGATCTTGTTGCTGGCGCCATCCATTTCGGCAACACGATTCGGCGACCCATTCCCGAGATAGGTGCCCTCGTCATAGCTGGTTTCCAGATCGGTGCCGGACCAGCCCGTGCTGCCCTGATCGAAACTTCCGTTAACAATGAGATTCGTAACAGGCACGATCAGACCCCTCCAATGCGTTCTGATCGAAGCTGCCGGAAGAGTGAGGTCTTAATATGGGTCAGATGTGGCAAAACCTGGTCGCTGGCATAGCCGGTCGACCAGGGTGCTACTGATCAGCAGGTGCTGTTTTGTCGACAAGGGGCGCCGCAGCGCCAGCGATCAGGCCGCCAGCCCGCGCGATCCCATGTCGAGGAATTTCTGCCGGCGGTCTTTGCGCAGGGCTGCCGGTTTCTTGTCGGTCAGTTCTGCCAGCATCACGGCAATCGCCTTGCCTACAGCATCGACCGCCTCCGAAGGCGCGCGCTGCGCACCGCCAACCGGCTCTTTGATGATGCGGTCCGCAATCCCGAGCTTTTGCAGATCCTGGGCGGTCAGGCGCAGCGCCTCGGCCGCTTCGCGCATCTTTTCGGCATCCTTCCACAGGATCGAGGCGCAGCCTTCCGGCGAGATGACCGAATAGACCGAATGCTCAAGCATCGCGACGCGATTAGCGGTCGCAAAGGCCACCGCACCGCCCGAGCCACCCTCGCCGATGATCACCGAGATCAGCGGTACGCCGAGCGACAGGCATTTCTCGGTCGAGCGCGCAATGGCCTCGGACTGGCCGCGCTCTTCCGCGCCCTTGCCCGGATAGGCGCCGGGGGTGTCGACAAGCGTGATCACCGGCAGGCCGAAGCGGTCGGCAAGATCCATCAGCCGGATCGCCTTGCGATAGCCTTCGGGGCGGGCCATGCCGAAATTATGTTCGATCCGGGTTTTGGTATCATGGCCCTTTTCATGGCCGATCACCATGACCGGGCGATCGTTGAACCGGGCGATGCCGCCCATGACCGCATGGTCATCGGCAAAGGCCCGATCACCGGCAAGCGGCGTATATTCGGTAAAGAGCGCGTCGATATAGGACTGGCAATGCGGCCGGTCCGGGTGGCGCGCCACCTGGCATTTCTGCCAGGCAGAGAGATTCTTGTAGAGATCGCGCAAAGCGGTCTCGGCCTTGCGGTCAAGCGCTTCGGCTTCCCGCGTGACATCCATCGCCGAATCCTTACGGGCAAGCGCCCGCAATTCCTCGGCTTTGCCTTCGATCTCGGCCAGGGGCTTTTCGAAATCGAGATAGATCATGCGCTGGACCCTTATTCTGATCGCCTCCTATATGGAGGGGGCAGGCGCAAAGTGCAACTGACGCCGCACGTGGCAGGCAGAGAAGCAGAGGGGGCCAGCCCCCTCGCGGCTGTGCCGCTCACCCCCGGGATATTTAAGGACAGATGAAAAGCCGAAGAGAGCATGCCGATTTCATCTGTCATTAAATATCCCCGCCGGAGGCTTCCGCAGCCTGCCAGAGGCGCGGTGCCAAAAATGGGGCGCCAAAAACTGGGCACCGGAAATGGCTACACCCCGCAGCTTTCGCCACGGGGTGTGCTTCCTCCCATTTGCCGCGCAGGGCCTCCTCTCCCTGTGGTCGCGGCGCGGGTGTCCTTTTCAAATCCGCCTCAGGGGCGGGCCTGGTTGCGACGATGTTGCACATTGTAAAAGCAGTGTGTCAACGGATTCTCTTCACCGCCTGGCAATGATTTCGGCCTGGCGGACGATCACTTCGGCCTGGCGCATCGAGGCGATGTCGATCAGCCGGCCCTTGTATGTGGCGGCACCCTGGCCTGCGGCTTTGGCCGCCTCCATCGCGCTGAGGATCTCCCGGGCCTCGGTTACGGCGCTTTCCGACGGGGTGAAGACCTCATTGGCCAGCGCCACCTGTTTCGGGTGGATTGCCCATTTTCCGACCATGCCCAGAGTGGCCGAACGCAGAGCCTGGGCGCGGAAGCCCTCATCATCCGAGAAGTCGCCGAAGGGGCCGTCGACCGGCAGCACGCCATGGGTGCGGCAGGCGGCGACGATGGCGGCCTGGGCCCAGTGCCAGGGGTCGGACCAGTATTTCTGGCCTTCCCGGTGCATGTAATAATTGTCCTGGGTGCCGCCGATGCCGGTGGTCTGCATTCCCATCGAGGCCGCGAAATCGGCGGCGCCGAGGCTCACGGCCTGCAGGCGGGGGCTGGACGCGGCGATTTCTTCGACATGGGCGATGCCGGCGGCAGTTTCGATGATGACCTCAAAGCTGATCGGTCTGGTGCGGCCCTTTGCGCGCTCAATGGCTGTGACCAGCGCGTCCACGGCATAGACATCGGCGGCGCAACCGACTTTGGGGATCATGATCTGATCAAGCCGCCCACCGGCTTGTTCCAGCAGGTCGACCACGTCGCGATACCACCAGGGGGTGTCCAGCCCGTTGATTCTGACCGAGAGCGTCTTACTCCCCCAGTCGATGCTATTCACGGCCTCGATGATATTCTGCCGCGCCTGGTCCTTATCCTGGGGCGTCACGGAATCTTCCAGGTCAAGGTTGATCACATCCGCCGCCGAGGCCGCCATTTTTTCAAACAGCGCCGGCCGTGAGCCCGGGCCAAAAAGCTGGCAGCGATTGGGGCGGGCAGGGGCAGGGGGCTGGAGGCGAAAGCTCATGAGCGCATCCTTCGGTAATCATATTTCGATACTTTTGTTGATTTGGTTAGATTGTTGCTTTTGCGCTTGCAAGGGGAATTTGCGTGCGCAGAAAACCCATGCCGCAAAGCGGCGCCGTTTTCGCTTGCCCTTACCCCGGACGCACGGAAACTGGCGCGGGAACAGGAGGCCCCCCGATGATCACTGCCACAACTGCCCGTTTTCGCCTCGCGCAGGTTTTCACCATCAGCCGTGGCTCGAAAACCGAGGCGCAGGTGGTAACGGCGCAGGTGGCGCGCAGTGGCATGACCGGGCATGGCGAATGCGTGCCCTATGCACGCTATGGCGAAAGCCTCGACTCGGTGCTGGCTGAGATTGCTGGCCTTACGCGGGGGATCACACGGACCGGGCTGCAAACGGCGCTGCCTGCGGGAGCGGCGCGGAATGCGGTTGACTGCGCGCTCTGGGATCTGGAGGCGAAGATCTCAGGCCGCCGGGCATGGGACCTGGCCGGGCTTGCGGCGCCCGCGCCGGTGACGACGGCTTTCACCCTCTCGCTTGGCGAGCCTGCCGCGATGGAGGCGGCGGCACGGGCGGCATCAGACCGGCCGGTCCTGAAAATCAAGCTCGGCACGCCCGATGACATGCCCCGGCTTGAGGCGGTGCGGCGTGGTGCGCCTAAAGCGCGGCTGATCATCGACGCGAATGAGGGCTGGACGCCGGAGGTTTATAAGGACCTCGCGCCGCGTCTGGTGGAGATGGGGGTGGTGCTGGTCGAACAGCCGCTTCCGGCGGGGCAGGATGAGGCGCTGGCAGAAATGGCGCGCCCGCTGCCGGTCTGTGCCGATGAAAGCTGTCATGACCGCGCAAGCCTCGCCGCGCTGCGAGGCCGCTATGATGTGATCAATATCAAGCTCGACAAGACCGGCGGGCTGACCGAGGCGCTGGCTTTGCGCGATGAGGCGCAGGCGCAGGGCTTTGGTATCATGGTTGGGTGTATGGTCGGATCCTCGCTTGCGATGGCGCCTGCGGTTCTGCTGGCGCAGGGCGCGGGCTATGTAGACCTTGACGGGCCGCTTTTGCTGGCAGAAGACCGGCCCCACCCGCTGCGTTACGATCTGTCGCAGCTTCATCCGCCCGAACGCCAACTCTGGGGATAGTCTCATGACCCGCACCGTCTATGTGAATGGCCAGTATCTGCCCGAAACCGAGGCCACGGTTTCCATTTTCGACCGCGGCTTCCTGATGGCGGACGGGGTTTACGAGGTGACCTCGGTGTTGGGCGGCAAGCTGATCGACTTCGGTGGCCATATCGCCCGGCTTCAGCGCTCGCTCGACGAGCTGGAGATGGACAATCCGTTGTCTGCCGATGACTGGCTGGCCGTGCATCGCGAGCTGGTGCGCGTCAATAACATCACCGAAGGGATGGTTTACCTGCAGGTCACGCGCGGCAATCCCGGGGATCGCGATTTTGCATGGGGGCCGGGGGTGGCGCCGACCGTGGTGCTGTTTACCCAGTCGAAGACGGGCCTTGCTGACAACCCGCAGGCGAAAACCGGGCTGAAGGTTATTTCGATCCCCGATATCCGCTGGGGCCGGCGCGACATCAAGACGGTGCAGCTTTTGTACCCGTCGATGGGCAAGATGATGGCGAAGAAAGCCGGTGTCGATGATGCCTGGTTCACCGAGGATGGTCATGTGACCGAGGGCACCTCGAACAACGCCTATATCGTCAAAGGGAATAAGATCATCACCCGGCCGCTTTCCTCGGATATCCTGCATGGGATCACCCGCGCGGCGGTGCTGCGGTTCGCCAAAGAAGCGCAGTTCGAGATCGAAGAGCGGCTCTTCACCGTCGAAGAGGCGCAGGCGGCGGATGAGGCTTTCATCACCTCGGCTTCGGCCTTCGTGATGCCCGTGGTCGAGCTGGATGGCGCGGCGATCGGCGGGGGCAAGCCCGGCAAGGTCGCGGCGCGGATGCGTGAGATCTATCTCGATGAGATGAACAGGGCGGCGGTCTGAGGGACTGCAGTGCGGCGGAAAAACGCTATACTGAAAAGGGCCGCCCTGGTGACGGGGCGGCCCTCTGATATGCCGGAGCCTGATGATCTGATGGTCAGTTGACCGCAATCAGTGGCGCACCGGCGCCAATCGGGCCCTGACCCGCGACCGGAACCGGCATGTCGTGACGGGTTATGTAGAAATCATCGCTGTTCACATCAGCAGGTGCGATGTTTTCCAGCAGCACTTCATCCACGCCGTTCACGGTCACGATTGTGCCGGTGCCCGAATCGCTGGCGCGCAGCGAGACTTCCGGCAGTTCCGGCCCTGCCAGAACATGGATATGCAGCTGGTCTTCGGCAGGGTCGTAATCGGTCACGGTCATCACGCCTTCGCCCAGCCCGCGATGATCAAGCTCAAAGATATCCCGTCCCGCGCCGCCGGTCAGCGTGTCGCCGCCATCAGCGGTCAGCCGGTCATTGCCGTCACCGCCGAAAAGCTGGTCATTGCCGATGAAATCCGGGTTCAGATCGACCGAGCGGATATAGTCATTGCCCACGCCGCCATAGAAGACATCCGATCCGGCCAGCGAGCGCAGCGCATCATTGCCGGCATCGCCGTACAGCGTGTCGTCGCCGCTGCCGGTATGCATGATGTCGCGCCCGGCGCCGCCACGGGCAAAGATATCCCCATCCGACTGCGAGGCGTTCAGCGTATCGCTGCCCGCGCCGCCAAAGAAGTGATCATTGCCTTCTCCGGCCAGGATTTCGGCGTAATCATCGCCCTCGCCACCATAGATGATGTCGTCGCCAAGCTCGCCGAACAGCCGGTCATTGCCGTCCCCGCCCAGTAATGTGTCATTGCCGGTGCCGCCATATAGCGTGTCATCGTCCTCGCCGCCTTCAAGCCGGTCAGTGCCGCCACCACCATAAAGCAAATCCAGGCCGCCATGGCCGCGCAGGATGTCATTCTCGCCGCTGCCGGTCAGGGTATCATTCCCTTCGGTGCCCTCCTGGACATGCGGATGTTCCGGTGCGTCGCGATCATCATCGTCATTGTCATCAAGCGCGACAATGATCCCGCCAACCAAAAGAACCGGAAGAAGAAACAGCAATTCCATAACAACAGCCCCCACTGCCCAAAAAATGACATAATTTGAGAAGCGATGCGCAGAGCGTTACCGCAAGTCAAGCGGATCAGCTAATGGTTGTCTGACTGTTCTTCGAATGGAAACGGCGGCCCGCCCAGAGTGCGATTGTTGCAACGCCGGCGGGGGGCGAAGCTCAGCTCTTGCCGGCGACGTTCTGCGCAAAGGCGTCGCGGAAGGCGGCCTGCTTCTCTGGCCCGGCTTCTGTCTGATTCGCGGCCACCCAATCGGCATAGGGCATCCCGTAAACCTGTTCGCGCGCTGCATCTTTTGTCAGGGTGATGCCCTTTTCAGCGGCGGCCTCCTGATACCAGCGGCTCAGGCAGTTGCGGCAAAATCCTGCCAGCGTCATCAGGTCGATATTCTGCACATCGGGCCTCGCGTCGAGCAGGTGATGCATCAGGGCGCGGAAAGTGGCGGCCTCCAGCTCTGTCCGGGTCTGGTCGTCGAAGGTCGGGGTGTCAGACATGGCTGGTCTCCGTTTGGGTGCGGGTCAGGGCGCGGGACAGGATCGGGGCGAGCCTTGCGGCCCATGCCGCCTGTTGCGATTGCGTTTCGATCAGGTCGTTGCGCAATTCGATCAAAGTATTGTGGCGCCCGTGGTCAAGGGCGTGGCGGTCGATGGAATCTCCGGGCAGATGGCCGGAATAGGGTTCGTTGTCACCAATGCAGAGATCGGTCTCAAAGGCCAGCTCTGCCAGCAGCGCGGCCGAGAGCCGGCTGTCGAGATGGGAATGGAGCACGCCGACATGCCAGGGCCGGGGCGGGCGCCCGCGCAGGCAGGGTGTGAAGGAATGGATCGCGACGATCGCGCGCGGACCGGAGGGCGAGGGCACCGCCGCCAGCCGCTCCAGCGCGCCGTGATAGGGGCGGTAAAGCCGGTCGAGCCGCTCGGTGATCCCGTCCTGTCCGATACGGCGGTTCGCGGGAACGACCGATCCGTCATAAAGCCGCATCACCAGCGTCGGATCATCCTCGCCCCGGTTCGGGTCGATCACCAGCCGCGAGAAATCCGAGGAAATCACCGGGCTGTCCAGCGCCGCGCCCAGAGCGCGCGACAGGCCAAGTGCGCCGGGGTCAAAGGCGATATGGCGCGCCATGTCAGTAGCAGGAAGGCCGAGACTGCCGCCCGCGACCCAGTCCGGCACCCGGTTTGTCGCATGGTCACAGGTCACCAGCCAGGGGCCGGGGCGGTCCTCGCCCTCGATCCGGAACGCCTCATGCTGCATTGGTCTGCTGATCCCGCCTGTTAATCTGCCAGATATTTCACCGGGCTATCCTAACCCCGCGCGCCGGTCGAACACCAGGGGAAGGAAAGGGCCCGCGTCACAAATCGTTCTGTTGCGGGCGCTAACATTCTGCGCCATAACGCGGTTGGCCCACATCGTAACGCGAAACCCGAGACAGGAGGATGGCATATGCGCCGTCACCGTAACGTGAAGATTGTGGCAACGCTGGGCCCTGCTTCCAGCACTTATGACATGATCTGCCAGCTGTTCACCGCCGGAGCCGATGTGTTCCGCCTGAATATGAGCCATGGCACCCATGACGACATCCGTGAACGTCATATCATCATTCGCCAGGTCGAACATGATCTTGGCCGCCCGATCGGCATTCTGGCCGATCTTCAGGGGCCGAAGCTGCGGGTTGGCGCATTTGCCACGGATGGCGGCTATGACCTCGCCGATGGCGCGAAATTCCGCCTCGACCTTGATGCGGCGCCGGGCGATGCGACCCGTGTGCAGCTGCCGCATCCCGAGATTTTTGCAGCCCTGGAACCAGGCGCGTCGCTGCTGGTCAATGATGGTAAGATCCGCCTGAAAGTCGCCGAATGCGGCAAGGATTTCGCCGATTGCGTGGTCGAGGTCGGTGGCGTGATTTCGAACCGCAAAGGCGTGAACGTGCCGGATGTGGTGCTGCCTCTGGCGGCTCTGTCCGAAAAAGACCGCAAGGATCTGGAATTCGTCTGCGAGCTGGGTGTCGACTGGCTGGCGCTTTCCTTCGTGCAGCGCGCCGAAGACGTGCTTGAAGCCCGTGCCCTTGCCAAAGGCCGCGCCGCGATCCTGTCGAAGATCGAAAAGCCGGCTGCGGTGAAGGCCTATGAGGAAATCCTCGCGGTTTCTGACGGGATCATGGTGGCGCGCGGCGATCTTGGCGTCGAACTGCCGGTCTATTCGGTGCCGCCGATCCAGAAGCGCCTTGTCCGCAAGGCTCGCGCGGCGGCCAAGCCGGTGATCGTCGCGACCCAGATGCTCGAATCGATGATCGAGAATCCGATGCCGACCCGCGCCGAGGTTTCGGATGTAGCGACCGCGATCTATGAGGGCGCCGATGCGGTGATGCTCTCGGCGGAATCGGCTGCGGGCAAGTTCCCCATCGAGGCCGTCGCCACGATGGATAATGTGGCGCGTTCGGTCGAGGCTGACCCGACCTATCTCAACATCATCGACGCCAGCCGTGTGGTGAAGCGCGAGACCGTGGCCGATGGCATCGTTGCCGCCGCGCGTGAAATCGCCGAGGCGACCGACATCAAAGCCATCACCTGTTTCAGCCAGTCCGGCCAGACCGTGGGCCTTGTGGCGCGGGAACGGCCGCATGTTCCGGTCATCGCGCTGACGCCACTGGTCTCGACCGCGCGCCGTCTTGCGCTGACCTGGGGGGTGCATTGCGTGATCGTACCGGAGCAGGAGCGCTTCAAAGGTGCGGTTCTTTCCGCGATCCGCGCCGCGCGCTCGGCAGGCTTCGCCGATGAGAAAGATCAGATCGTGGTCACGGCGGGTGTGCCGTTCAACGTGCCCGGTTCGACTAATATTCTGCGGGTTGCGCCCTGTGATGAAAGATTGATTTCGCGCGTCGATCCCGGCTAACCTGAACCCGAACAAAGGCTTTCGGGCGGGGGCAACGTGGATTCGGATCTGTTGCTGACGGTGGGAATCGTGATCGCGGTTCTTACCATCCCCACGATGCTTGCAGGCTGGGTCGACGGAAGGGCGCCGCGGATGGGAACACTTATGGTGGTCCTTTCGGCGGCGCTTTTGATTGTGGCCTGGACACAAAAGCCCGGCGGCTACCGGCCGGCGGATATTCCCGGCGTCATGCTCAGCGTTGCCGCCCGCTATTTGCCCTGACAGGCGAGGGGCATATGCCCTGACGGGCGGGGCCGATTGGCCCTTGCCCCGCGAGACGGAACCCCCTATAGGGACGGCTTCGGAAGAACCGCGAGACCGGCGGAAGTGGCATGCCGCGTCGCGCGTGAAAACACTGGAGTGTAAAATGCCCAAAATGAAGACGAAATCCGCTGCTAAAAAGCGGTTCTCCTTCACCGCCTCGGGGCGCGTGAAGGCCGGTGTGGCCGGTAAGCGCCACGGCATGATCAAACGTTCGACGACCTTCATCCGTCAGGCGACCGGGACCATGATCCTGGACGATTCGGACGCGAAGATCGTCAAAAAATACATGCCCTATAACCGGTAAGGAGAGACACAGATGTCCCGCGTTAAATCCGGTAAGGTGACCCACGCCCGCCACCGCAAGGTGATCAAGGCGGCTTCGGGCTACTACGCCGCCCGTTCGACGAATTTCCGCACTGCAACGCAAGCCGTTGACAAGGCACAGCAATACGCCACCCGCGACCGTAAGGTCCGCAAGCGGCAGTTCCGCGCGCTCTGGATCCAGCGTATCAACGCTGCTGTCCGCCTGTTCGACCCGGCCTTCACCTATTCGCGCCTGATCGACGGCCTGGCGAAAGCCGGTATCGAAGTGGACCGCAAAGTCCTCGCCGATCTCGCAGTGCATGAGCCGGAGGCGTTCAACGCCATCGCCGACAAGGCCCGCGCTGCTCTGGCCTGATCCGGCCTGACGACACACGAAACGATCCGGAAACCCGCGCTTTGCGCGGGTTTTCTTTTGCGCCGTTTCCTGCCGCTCATGCCCCATGACGGGCAATGTCATTTGTCTTTGTACCCGTCCGTAGCCAGGGATGGAGCGACAGTTTTCGAAGGAAGAACAGATGTCTCACCGCTTTGTCCCAGCCATCGCCGCCGCATTGCTCAGCCCGCTTCTGGCTATCCCTGCCCTGGCTGCGGAGGGTCTGCCGCTGCAGGAGGGCTATTATGTCGAGGCCGGAGAAGAATGTGGCAGCGGCAATGACGCGACGCTGATCTACCTTCATGCGGGCGGTTTCAACAATCGCTATGGGATGTGCAGTTTCGAAGGCCTCACCTCTGAGGGCGATGCACGCTACAGCTATGCCGTGACCTGCGCCGAGGCGGAGACCGGCCTTGAAAGCCTGAATGAAGGCGTGATCGAGATCCGCGACCAGCAGGCGTTTCATATCTTCGACGGGCTGATGGATCTGGACTACAGCTTCTGCCCGTCCTCCGAACTGCCGCCACCCTATGGTGACTGAGCGCGTCGCAACACCTTTTGGGCGTCAAATCCCGGCCCCTGCGACCCTTGCAATCGCGGCCCCGCCCGGCTAGTCCCAGAGCCGCAATTCAGCCTTATCTCAACCCGGGGGCTCCGATGGATCTGACCGACATCCGTGGCAAATATATCGGAGCCGTGGCCGGTGCCGCCGACGAGGCCGCACTGGAAGAGGTGCGCCTTGCCGCGCTTGGCAAGAAGGGCGAGATTTCCGCGCTGATGGCGGGTCTTGGCAAGATGGACCCGGAGGAACGCAAGGCCGCCGGCGCGCATCTGAACGAGCTGAAGACCGAGATCGACACCGCCCTTCGCGCCCGCAAATCCGCGCTGTCCGATGCGGCGCTGGATGAGCGGCTGAAATCCGAATGGCTTGACGTCACGCTGCCGGGCCGCCCGCGCCGTCAGGGCACCATCCACCCGGTCTCCCAGGTCATGGACGAGCTGACCGCGATTTTCGCCGATATGGGATTCTCGGTCGCCGAGGGCCCCCAGGTCGAAAGCGACTGGTACAATTTCGACGCGCTGAACATCCCGCCGGAGCACCCCGCGCGCCAGGAGCATGACACGTTCTTCATGCACCGCGCGGAAGGCGACAACCGCCCGCCGCATGTGCTGCGCACCCATACCAGCCCCGTGCAGATCCGGGCAGCACTTGACCAGGGCGCGCCGATCCGCGTCATCGCTCCGGGCCGCGTCTACCGCATGGATATGGACCAGACCCATACCCCGATGTTCCACCAGGTCGAGGGCATGGCCATCGACCGCGACATCTCGATGGCCAACCTGAAATGGGTGCTCGAGGAATTCTGCCGCGCCTTTTTCGAGGTGGACAAGGTGGAACTGCGGTTCCGCGCCTCGCATTTCCCCTTCACCGAGCCATCTGCCGAGGTCGATATTCGCTATTCCAATGTCGGCGGTCAGCTCCGCATCGGCGAGGGTGACAAATGGATGGAGATCCTTGGCTCCGGCATGATGCACCCGAAAGTGCTGGCGGCAGGTGGTATTGACCCCGATAAATGGCAGGGCTTTGCCTTCGGCATGGGAATCGACCGCATCGCGATGCTGAAATACGGCATCCCCGACCTGCGCGCCTTCTTTGAATCCGACCTGCGCTGGCTGAAACATTACGGCTTTGGCGCGCTTGACCTGCCGAACCTGCCGGGCGGCCTGTCGCGCTGACAGTCTGATCTGCCCTTTGGGGCAGATCACGGCATTCTGGCCGCAAATGGTCGCACAATCACAGATTAAGGCCCTCTGACCGCCTTGTTTCTCTGACCTCCGCATCCTGCATGGCGGAGGTAAGGGCGAGCGAGATCAATGAGGTCGCGCTGGCCCGCTATCGGCCGTCGAACTGAGACGCAGCCCGCCCGGCCCATCTGCCGCTCGCCAGACAGCCGGTCAGCAGGTAGCCCCCGGTCGGCGCCTCCCAGTCCAGCATCTCGCCACAGGCAAAGATGCCAGGCAGAGCGGTCAGCTCCAGATCCGGGCGCAGCGCGGATCGTGTGATGCCGCCCGCGACCGAGATCGCCTCATCCAGCGGGCGCGGGCCGTCATGGCGGATCACCAGCCGTTTCAGCGCGGCAAGCGGCGCCTCGCGCGCGAATTCCATCACCAGTGCCACCAGCACCGGCGCAAGGCCCAGCTTGCGCAACCGGTTCACCAGGGTTTCGCCGGCCCGCATCTTTGCCAGCCGCGCCGCAATCTCTGCCTCTGACAGCGCGGGCAGCAGGTCCAGCACAAGATCTGCGCCGTCCCGCAAGGGGCGCGACAGCGCATAGAGACCGCCGCCTTCGAGGCCCCGCGCAGAGACCACGAATTCGCCCCGGCTGGTCAGGTCACCGGCGCTCAGTGTCACGCCTTTGACCGGCTGGCCGAAATGACGTTCCATATGGGCCGACCAGGTGAGCGACAGCCCCATATTCGCGGGCTGCCAGGGCGCAATCTCTACACCCCGGCCAGCCAGCCAGGGCGTCCATGCGCCGTCAGACCCAAGCCGCGCCCAGCTCGCGCCGCCCAAAGCCAGCACCGTCACCCGGGGCCTCAGCAGCTGGCAGCCCCCTGATGTGTCAAAGCGAAAGGCTACCCCCTCAAACCCGCTCCAGCGCCAGCGGGTGCGCAGCTCTGCCCCGAGGGATGCCAGCCGTGCAAGCCATGCGCGCAGCAATGGCGATCCTTTCATCACCACCGGAAACACCCGGCCGGAAGAGCCGGTAAACACCTCCTGGCCAAGGCCGTGGGCGAACTCCATCACCTCGCCCGGCCCGAAGGCGGCAAGCATCGGCGCCAGCCAGTCGGGCGGGCTGTAATGCGCGGTGAACGCGGCCAGCGGCTCGTCTTTGGTCAGGTTCAGCCCGGATTTCCCCGCCATCAGGAATTTGCGTGCGGGGCTGGGTCTGGCCTCGCAGATCACCACGCGGCGCCCGGCCCGCGCCAGTTCCTCCGCCGCCATCAACCCGGCGGGGCCGGCCCCGATCACCAGGGCGTCCATGTCGTGTTCCATCTTGTCCAACCCGTGCAACCTTGCCCTTTCTTGCCTGCGAAGACCCGGGCGGGCAAGGGCAGGGGGAAATTACAGCGCGATGCGCGCCACCAGGTCGGGGGCCCCCGCTGTACCGGTCTCACCCTGTTTGGCAGTCACATAAAGAATGCCGTTCCGGTCATCGAGGGCGAGGCTGTTCGGATACCCCTCAAGCGTGATCCGGTGTTTCAGCGCATAGCTTTCACTGTCGAACAGGCTGACCGCCGCACCGCTGCGTTCGGTGACGCAGATCAGCTGCCGGCGCGGATCATAAAGCACTGCAAGCGGGCCTGGGCCGGTCGGGATCCGGCGGATCGCCGCGCCGGTCGCGGCGTCGAGAACCAGAAGCTGGTTCCCCGAACCCTTGCGGCTGTAGCCCGGCAGGTGCCGCGTCCAGAGGGTCTCAAAGAACTCATGCCCCTGATCGGTCGCGAAAATCCTGCCCCCCAGCGGATCCAGCGCGATGTTCATCAGCTGATCCCCCGGCGTGGCCACAGTCCTGGTGATCTGCGGCAAGTCGGTCGCGACAGTGATCACCTGGCCCTCGGCATTCGAGATGAAGAGCCGCTGGCGCGCAGGGTCGGTTGCGATGCCGGTCGCGACAAAGCCGAAACCGGTCAGCCGGGTTTCGACCTCAAGCCGGGCGGTGTCGATTACGCAAAGCACGCTGTCCTGCATCGAATGACAGGGCGCGTAAAGCCTGCCCGCGGTCCTATCCAGCGCCAGTTCACGGCAATGGAAGGGAAAGCCTGCGCCCCCCTCGTCATCGATGGTCTTCTCTGCCAGCCGCACCCGGCCCGTCACCGCGCCCGTCGCGGTATCGACTACGGTGACCGAGGCATCGGTCGCGTCTGTGATGTAAAGCCGGTCCGCCGTATCATCGAGCGCAAGGCCAAAGCCTTTGCCCGGCAGAGCGATCCGGACCAGTGGCTCCAGCGAGTTCGGGTCGAGTTTCAGGATCTGCGCCGGCGGACCGCCCTCGCCACGCCCCCCGGCCGAGGCGACAAATACCGCGCCCTGGCGGGCGGAGTGGACGATTTCGTAGAGGCCCTGAGCGACGGGTTTTTGCAGCATCGAACCGGTTCCTTTTCGCAGGGAAAGCGACATCAGGGATTTTGCAGCCCGGGGAACGCATGGCAAGGGCCACATGCATCCGGTCGCGGGCTGCGCGGGGCAGGCCGTTACTCATAGCCCTTGCGGATATCGTCGATGATGATCTCAAGCGGGGTGATGCTGGCAGCGGTGGTGTACCAGGCCTCGGGGTCGACAAAGATCACCTTGCCCGCCTTCCAGGCCGTGGTCTCGCGCAAAAGCGGGTTTTCGATGGTGGCGGCATCCAGCACCGGGCGGTGTTCCATCACAGCGGTGCGGTCGATGACATAGATAATATCGGGGTTGGTGGCCTGAATGAATTCGCTGGTGACGGGCTGGCCATGCAGCCCGGTCTCGGTCGCCTCATTTGCCGCCTTCACCCCAAAGGCATCAAAAACAAAGCCATAACGCGATTTCATTCCGAAGGCCGAAAAGCCGCCATTGTTATGCAAGACCAGCAGCGCGCGCTCCGGGCGGCCTTCGGTCAGGCTGCGGAGCGTGGTGATCTTATCCTCCAGCGCGGCAATCTCAGCCTTTGCCAGATCCTCTTTGCCAAAGATCCGCGCCAGCGTCAGGAAATGGTCCCCGACCACCTGGATATGACCCGAACTGCTGTCGCGGTAATCGACATCGTAATGGATCACCGGGGCAAAGCTGCTCATCTCGGGGTAATGCGCGGCCTGGAGCGAGGTCATCAGGATCAGATCGGGGTGCAGGGCATGGACCTTCTCGACATTGGGCTGCACGATCATGCCAATATCGGCCACCGCAGGATCATCGCGGTACTTCGCAAGGAAATGCGGCACGAAATCCTTGGCGGTGCCAATCACCGGTACGCCAAGCCGGTCGAGGAAATCCAGCTCGTTCATATCCAGGGCCACAACGCGGTCCGGGCGGCTGTCAATCACGGTGGCCCCGAGCGCGTGCTCGATCGTTACCGGCAAGTCCACTTGCGGTTTCGTTTCGGCGGGTGCGGCGGAGGGCGCAAGCAGGCAGCTGGCAGCCAACAGAACAAGCCAGCGGCTGAGAGGATTGGAACGGGTCATGCCGGTTCTCCTTTCGGGGTGAAATAGTCGCAGATCCGTCCCTGTGGTCGTGGCAGGATCCGGAAATCGAGACCGTAGAGGTCTTGCAGATTGGGCTCGGTGATGACCTGATCGACCGGGCCTGCGGAATGCAGCCGCCCGGATTTCAAGGCGAGGACATGGTCGGCGCTGTTGGCGGCGAAATTGATGTCATGGATCACCGCGATCACGCTGCGGCCACGATCCGCGCAAAGGTCACGCAGCGCGCGCATGATGCCGGCGGCATGGCGGATATCGAGATTGTTCAGCGGCTCGTCGAGCAAAAGACAGGGCGTGTCCTGGGCGATGGTCATGGCGAGAAAAGCCATCTGGCGCTGGCCGCCGCTCAGTTCGTCGATCAGCGTGTCGCGCAATGGGTCGAGCGCGAGCCGCGCAATGGCGTCGTCAATCGCGCGGCGGTCAGCGGCATCCAGGCGGCCCCGGCTATAGGGGAAGCGGCCAAAGGCGACCAGATCCCCTACCGTCAGGCGCAGATCGACGCCGGGCGACTGGCGCAGGGTCGCGACCTGGCGCGCGAATGCTGCAGGTGGGATCGTGGCGATATCCTGCCCCGCGATGGTGACCCTGCCGCCGGAAGGGCTTGCGAGACGGGCCATCAGCATCAGAAGCGTCGACTTCCCGGCGCCGTTCGGGCCGATGATCGCACTCAGCCTTCCCTGTGGGAAAGCCGTCGTCAGGCCTGACAGCACAAGGCGGTTGCCATGTTTCATCGAGAGGTCAGTGGTGGTGATCATGGCGGTGTCAGGGCTCATGCGAAACTCCGGCGGCGCAGCATCAAAAGCAGGAACCAGGCGCCGCAGGTGAGGTTGATCAGGATGCCGACTGTGGTGCGGTGGTCGAAGACCTGCGCTGCTGCCAGCTCGGCCATCAGGAAAAGCCCGATGGCCACAGCCGCACCAACCGGCAGCGTCTGGCGGTGGCCGGGACCGGACGCCATCGCGCGGGCGGCATTGGCAACGAAGATCCCCATGAACGCGGTGGGGCCGATCAGGCTGACGGATATCGCCACCAGAACCGCGATCAGCGCCAGAAGATGGCGGGTCTCGCGCGCGTGGGCGACGCCCAGAGACATCGCCTGATCGCGGCCCAGAGCGATCACATCCAGCACCGGAACCCGGCGCCAGATCAGCATCGCGACAAGGGTCACGGCACCGGTGGAGACGATCAGACGCGTGGTATCCACCCGTTCGAAAGAGACCTGGGCAAACCCCTGAAAAACCGCAAATTCGCCCGGGCTGATACGCAGCTGGATGAACTGGGTGAAGGTGGAAATCACCATGGTCAGCACGATCCCCACCAGCATCAGGAACCAGACATCGCCCCCCGCGCGGCGAAACAGCCAGTGATGCAGCAGGAAAGACCAGGCCAGCATGGCCGCCAGCGTGATCAGGATCGATCCCTGACCCCCCCAGAGCACCAGGCTCCCGGTGCCGAGGATCAGAACCAGCAGCGCCTGCATCATCAGGCAGACCGCCTCATAGCCCATGACGGCGGGGGTCAGGATGCGATTGCCGGCAAGGGTCTGGAAGGTGATCGAGGCCAGGGCAACCGCGACGCCGCCGGTCACCATTGCGGCCAGTTTGATCAGGCGGCGCGGGATGACATAGCCGAAATCAGGGCCCGTCCCCAAAGCCACATATAGCGCCGCCAGAGCAATCAGCGCGGCGGTGATCGCAAGGGGGCGGGTCATTTCCCCCTCCGAAGGATCAAAGCGAGGAAAATCAGCCCGCCGATCCCGCCGACGGTCAGCCCGACCGGCACTTCATAGGGCCAGATCACCACGCGCCCGATCAGGTCGCAGGCCAGCAGCAATGTGGCGCCGCCGGTTGCAACCAGCGGCAGGGTCCGTGCGAGATTGTCGCCATGGGTCAGCCGCACGAGGTTCGGGATCACAAGCCCGACAAAAGGAATGGTTCCGGCAGCGATCACTGTCGCCGCCACTGTGGCCGAAACCAGTACGAGGCCAAGCGCCACCATCGCGCCATAGCTCAGGCCGAGGCTGGTCGCCGTTTCCTCGCCCATCCCCAGAAGGGTGAAGCGGCGGGCAAAGGCATAGGTCACCAGGACGACCGGCAGGATCAGCCAGATGATCTCGTAATTTCCCTGCACGATCCGCGAGAAGTCGCCCAGCATCCAGCCCTGCATGTCTTGCAGGATGTTATGCGACCAGGCGTAGAATTCGGCGATGGCCCCAAGCACTGCGCCGTAGATCAGGCCGGCAACCGGCACGAAAACCGTGTCACGGAACCGGATGCGGCTGATGATTGCGACGAAGATCAGGCTCGCGGCCAGGCAGAACACCATCGCCAGTGCCATGCGACTGACCTGGCCAGGGCCCGGCACCAGCGTGATCGCGACAAGGATCCCGAGTTTCGCGGCTTCCAGCCCGCCGGTGGTGGCGGGTTCGACAAATCGGTTTCTGAGGATCTGCTGAAGGATGATACCACAAACCGCCAGCCCGGCGCCGCTGAGCACCACCGCCGCAAGACGCGGCAGCCGGCTTGCGGTCAGGGTGAGCCAGGCCCCGGCCTCGAAGGTCCAGAGGGAAGCGAGGCTCATGCGGCTCACCCCGGTCAGAACGGAGGCGAGGCAGAGCGCAAGGAATATCAGGGGCAGCGCAAGGCGCGTCATCTGGTCAGGCCGATGGGGGAACGGGATGAAAGCCCCCCGCACTGCCCGGAGGCGGTTGCGGGGGCGGATGGGTCAGCGCAGGTCCGGTCAGAAATCGACCGAGGCCGACAACAGCACCGTGCGCGGGGCGCCATAGCCACCCGCGAGGCTGCCGCCGGCCCAATAGGCCTCGTTTGTGATGTTTTGCACCGTGGCGCGCAGCGTCAGCGGGTTGCCCTGCAATTCGGTCTCATAGCGCGCGCCGATATCGAGCACGGTGAACGAAGGCAGCGACAGCGTGTTTGTATTGTTGGCATATCGCTTGCCGGTATGGTTCACATTGGCGGTCAGCGTCAGGCCGGGAAGCGAGGGCAGGTCATATTCCACCCCAAGCTTGGCCATGACCGCAGGCGTGCCTGCCGCAGTCTTGCCGGTGGTGGCCGTGGTGCTGGCTTTCGTCACCTTGGCATCGGTGTAAGATACCCCTCCGATGAGCCGCAGCCCGTCCTGGACCTCGCCGAACGCATTCAGTTCGATCCCGCGATTGCGCTGCTCGCCAAAGGTGCCATAGATCAGCGTCACCGGATCAAGATAGGCGCTGGGCTTTTCGATCTGGAACAGTGCGACTGTGGTGGTCAGGCGGCCCAGATCCCATTTCGCGCCGATCTCAACCTGTTTGGTCTGATAGGGCGGCAGCACCTCGCCCGCATTCACGGCGGTGGCAGGCGCCGCCTGACCGGCGCTCAGCCCCTCGATGTAATTGCCGTAGAAGGACAGCTGATCGCTGGCCTTCCAGACCAAGGCGATGGCGGGCGAGGTCTTGCTGGAATCGTAGCGTGCACCCGGAGTATGGACGCCCGTGGCGCTGATCGCGGTGCTCGCGCTTTTCACCGTCTGATAGCGCATACCCAGCGTCACCTGCAGCCGGTCATCCATGAATTTCAGCGTATCCGACAGGCCGAGGCTGGTCAGCTTCAGATCCATGATCGAGGTCGGGCCGCTGGCATTATAGGCGGTCAGATCCGGCGCGTTACCCCAGTCGGGATTGTCGATATTGGTGACCGAGCTGACCGCGAAACGGCGGTCCTTGAAGGTGTTGGAGGAATCGTAGCTGGTTGCGGTCACGACCCAGTCATGGCCAACCGATCCGGTGAAAAAGCTGCCGCGGATCCCGGCCTCGCCGGAGTCCTGGCTGCCCTGGCGTTGCGACCGCACACCGCTGACCGAAAGCGCGCCGGCATTGCTGGTGATCTGGCTCGAGGTGATCAGCGCGTCATAGCCGCCCGATTTATGGCCATAGGCCGCCCAGGCGGTGATGCTGTCCGTCAGATCGATCTCGGTGCGCAGGAGGACGGTCTCGGTCGAATTGGTGTTGAACGCCCAGGGCGCGGCTAGGGTGTTCGACCCGTCGCGTGGCGCGGGCAGCACGGTGACGGCCGCCCCGGCCGAGACGCCGAAATAGTTGATGCCCCGCATCTTCTCGCGGATATTGTAATAATCCAGCGAGACCCGGGCGCGGTCGCCACGCCAGTCCAGCGCGAGCGCGCCCATATTCATCCCGTGCTTCTCGCCATCGACCGCCGTGTCGCCATCGCGCGAGACCGCATTGACCCGGATGCCCCATTCCTTATTAGCGCCAAAGCGGCGGCCGATATCGGCATGAACTCCGTAAAGGGTGTCAGAGCTGTAGGTCGAGGTGAGGCGGGTCAGGGGCGCATCGCCCGCGCGTTTGGGTTGCAACGCCACCGCACCGCCGACACTGCCGCCCGGGGGCATGCCGTAAAGGAAGGTCGAAGGGCCTTTCAGGACTTCCACCCGCTCGGCCATCTCGGTTGTGCCGCGCATATTGGGTGCCATGCCGATCAGCCCGCCGAAGGTCAGATCATCGGCCGATCCGGAAAAGCCCCGGATCGTATAGGTCTCGAAAATATTGCGTTTGTTGGGCACATAGACCGAAGGGTCGGTCGCGCCAATCACCGCGCCGACATCCTGGGCCTCGCGGTTCTGCACAAAGTCTTCGGTATAGGCGATGGTGCTGTATGGCGTATCGAGCACGTCCTTATTGCCCAGAAGGCCCACTGCGCTGCCCGTCGCCACCTGACCTCCGGCATAGGGCGCGGGCGTACCGCCGGTTTGCAGGATGATGGTGCCAAGCGCGACTGCGCCGTCTTGCTTTGCGGCCTCGTCGTCCTGGGTCACGGCCTGGGCGGAGGCGGGCAGGCCAAACATCGGCAATAGCGCGAACCCGGTCAGCATCGACGTCAGCAGCAGCGTTCTGCTGCCCCGGCGGTGTCGGGGCGAAAAGGGAGCGATGCGCCCGATGGGCCGGGAAAGCACGTCAGAATGCGGGTCAGGCTGGTTCATGGTCATTGTCCCTGCGGAATTTAGTTTCATGATGCTAAACTAAATTTAGTTGCAGCCCTATAAGCTAATTGACCAAAACCGTCAACTTCTCGCGACAGCTTGCGACAAGCTATAGAATATATTGGATAAATTATGATTATGCGTTACGCTTTCAAAGCTTCGGCAGTGCCGGAAGCCGGAGCCGCCGCAAAAGGGAAAGCCATGAGTCTCAGCCCATCCCCGCCCGCCAGGGGCCGACCGGCAACCATCACCCGCGACAGGATCGCCGATGCGGGCATCGCCATCGGGCTGAATGATCTGACAATCGTGGGGGTCGCGGCGCGGCTCGGGGTCAGCCATATGGGGCTGTATAAACATGTGCGGGGCCTTGCGGACCTGCGCAGCCTTGTGGCCGAGGCCGCCTTCCTGCGATGGGAGTTCCCGCGCCCTGGCCCCGAGGTGCCGCTGGCCTCATGGCTGTGGGATTTCGCGACTTCGATCTGGCGCCTGGTCGAGGCCCATCCCGGCATTGCACCCTGGCTTTTGCGGGGCGATATGATCACGCGCGAAATGACAGAAAAGATCGTGGCGCATCAGGAGGAGCTGGCCGGGACGCGCGGCCTGAGCTTTGCCCAGGCGCGCTGGCTGATGCTGACCATCGCCTTTCACTGCGTGGCCGTGGCAGATACCGTTCTGCCCGCGCGGGGCTCTCCGGCCGGGCGCCTTCAGTCTGGCCGCCTTCAGTCTGACCGGCTGCAAACTGGCGGATCCGGGGGCGAGGGCGCGGAGGGGATCGATCCCGAACACCGCGACGGTATCCGGGCACTGATCACCGGGGCGCTGGCGATCATCGGAGAGATCACCAGTGTGCCCTATCCTTCGGAGGTGACCGATCGGGCCGGGGGGCGCTGAGCGCTTTTCAGCGCGTCATACGGGCGATGGTCTCAAGATGACCGGCTGGTGCGGCAAGCGCATCTTTCGCAAGCTCGGCGGCGGTCTCCTTCAGGTGTTCCGCCGGGCTGATGCGGTCGATCAGCCCCCAGGACAGCGCCTCTTCCGCGCCGATCTTCGCTCCGGCCATCAGGATCATCCGCGCCCGTGCCGGGCCGATCAGCGCGATCAGCCGTCCGGGGTCCGAGGGCTGCGGCAGATGGCCAAGCCGCATCACCGGGTAGAAGAAATTCGCCCCGGGAACGGCAATGCGCAGATCACAGGCCAGCGCGATGCCAAAGGCGCCGCCCGCCAGCGTGCCGTTCAGCGCCGCAACCGACAGGCCGGGGAAATTGGCAATCGCGCCCGACGCCCGCTCCCAGGCCGGATCACGGCCCAGCCCCTGGCCCATCGCCTCAAGATCGGCACCGGCGGAAAAGACGCGCCCCTCGCCGGTCAGGACCAGGGCTTTCACGCCCGCCTCCCAGGCGGTTTCTGCTGCCAGCGCCACGGCATCCAGCATCTCGCGGGTCAGCGCATTGGCCTTGTCGGCGCGGCTCAGGCGGATGATCCGCAGCGCGCCCTGGTCTTCGGTTGCAATCATCACGTTCCTCCCTGGCTGTCTGCTTTGCGCGACTGTCGAAAATGTCAATCGAATCGCAGTCAAGCTATGTCAACCTCCACTTGACGCGCCCCGGGCCAGGGCCGACGATATGGCAGTGATTTCCGCGTCGGGGTTGAGGATGAAGCGCTGGACTATTTCTGCGGCAACAGTGCTGGCGCTTGTTCTTCCGTCTCAGGCGGCCTGGGCGCTGACCCCGGAAGAGGTCTGGGACAGCTGGAAGGCCGGCGTGACCGCGAGCGGTGGATCGGTCACCACCAGATCCGAGACCCGCGAGGGCGATGCGCTGGTGATCAGCGGGATCGGCACGCTTTCGGGTGACCTTGATGGCACTGCAAATGTGCAGATGCAGATTGACCGGCTGACCCTGACCGGCCGCAGTGACGGTACGGTCGCGATGACCATGTCAGATATGTTCCGCGTTGATTACAGGGCGCAACTCAATTCGGATGACGCCCGCGGCTTCAGGGTCGAGATCCGTCAGACCGGGGCCGAAACCATTGCGTCGGGCACGGTGGATGCGATCACCTATGATTACACCATCGCCGGCTTCGAGGCGAAGCTGATCGAATTGCGCAATGAGGCCGTTGAGCTGCATGACGTGCAGGGGGTGCTGACCGGCGAACAGCTGTCCGGCACGTGCCTGCAGATGCGGCAGCCCGGCGGGGCGGTCAGGGTTCAGTCCGAAATGGCCCTGGGGCCGATGGTGCTGACCGTCTCGGGGAAAAAGACAGGCCCGGCGGAAGAGAGGGCGGCGGGCTTTTCGGGAACCATGACCCTTGCGAGCGCGAAATCAACTTTCAGCGGTGCGGTTCTGCCAGCTGACAGGCTGGTCGATATCCGAACGGCTTTGGCCGAGGGGCTGGCATTTGACAGCAAGCTTGAATTCGGGGCGGTGACGGCGCAGTTCAACGATACCGACAATACCGGCGTGGCCAAAGGAAGCTTTACCGCTAAACTCGATGGCGGGGATCTGGGGCTGCTCTTTGATGCCGCCCGCTTTGATTACGGGCTCTCACTTTTGGGGGGCGATGTCCGGGCGGAGCTGCCGTCTTCCGGGCTGACCGATCTGGGCGGGGCTTTTACCGAAGTGACGCTGCGGATGGGAATGCCGCTCGCCAATGACGGGGTTTCGCAGGATTTCAGCTTTCTGAGCCGCCTCGTTGATGTGACGGTCTCGGACTATGTCTGGGGCCTTGCGGACCCGGGCTCGCAATTGTCGCGAGACCCGGCGACGCTGATCGTGGACCTGACCGGCAAGGGTGCCTGGTTGCAGGATTTCCTGGTGCCGGGTCCGACGCAGGATCCTTCCGCCAGCGTGCCGCTGGCCCGCATCGATCAGATCGACCTGAAGCAGGGGTTTGCAAAGCTGTTTGGCGCGCAACTCGATGCCAGTGGCGCGCTGAGTTTTGACAGTAGCGATACCACGACCTTCCAGGGCTTCCCGGCGCCCGATGGCAGGATCACGGTCAGCCTAGCGGGGGTGTCGGCGCTTCTCGACAAACTCGTGGCTCTGGGGATTGTCAGCGCCAATGACCTGACCGGCATCCGCATGGCGATGGCCATGTTCACCCGCCCGGGCGCCGGGCCCGATCAGCTGACCACCGAAATCGTGTTCCGCAACAAGGGCCTCTTCGTCAACGGCCAGCAACTTTTGTAACCTCTTACGCCGCCCGGGAGCCCGCCTTCCGGAACACTCTCTTCGTCCTTTGGAAACTCCTGACATGTCTTCTTTGTTGCGCAACTCTGCCGCCCTTGCCGGTTCCCTGGTCGTGATGACCGCTCTTCCGCCGGCGGCCTGGGCCCAGGGCGTGACCGCTCAGGAACTCTGGGCGGCCTGGCAGGATGGCGTTGCCCTGGCGGGCGGCAGCCTCAGCGCCAGTGAAAACCGCGAGGGCAACCAGCTTGTGCTCCAGGATCTGCGGCTCGACATGGGCGATGAGGCGGGGATGCTCCAGCTTGAGGTGATGAAGCTGGTCAACCAGGCCGATGGTTCGGTGGCGGTGATCCTGCCCGACCGGTTCCCGCTGATGTTCGAACTGCCCGACGCGCCTGCCGATGAAACCGGGGCGGAGCCCGGGCCAGAAAAGGTGTTCATCACCGTCGATGCGCCGGATCTGAGCCTTGTGGTGCAGGGGCTGGGTGAGCGTGCCGAATTCCAGGCGGCGGCGCCGACGATGACGCTGACACTTGACCGCTTCGTGCCGGCGATCCCCCCCGAAAAGGGCGTGGTGACCGCCAGTGTCGTGCTGGACAGCTTTGTCCTGCGCTATCTGCAGGATCTCGCGACGGATGTGCCGCTGATTGATGCGGCAGTGTCTTTTGACACGCTGAATGCGCGGGCCGCGGTTGGCAAAAACGCCTCGGGCAGTGCCGAGATGGTGGCCCGGCTGGGCAAATCCTCGGCGGGCTTTTCCGGCGCGATGCCGGTCAATTCGCCGGCGGTCCAGGAGGCCGAGGCGGCGATGGCGCGCGGCGATTTCCCGGTTGCGGCCTGGCTTGCGCTGCTCGATGCCGGGATGCGCGGCAAGGTCAGCCTTTCGCTTGGGGATGCGGAATTCACCGGTGATGTGACCGAAATCTCCGCCGGAACCGAGACCACGCCGACGACCTGGGATATCGGCTTTGCCACGCTGGATCTCGCGCTCGGGATTGATGCGACGAAGATCGGCTATTCCACGGTGCTGAAGGGAACGCGGTTCCTGCTGACCGGCGATATTCCCGATTTTCCGGCGGACAGCATGAGTTACGGAATAGGCGAATACCGGATCGGCCTTGAGGCAGGGCTGAACGGGCTGACCAAACCGCAGGACTGGTCGGCGGCGTATGTGATGCGTGACATCACCATGTCGGATGAGATGTGGCATCTGATCAGCAATGGCACCGAGCTGCCGCATGAGCCGCTGACCCTCGCGCTGGATCTGGGTGGCCGTTACGGCGTGCAGCCAGAGATGCTGAAACCCGGCTGGAATCCGGCCGACGCCGGTCAGCCCTTTACCGAGTTCAGCTTTAAGATCAACGAGATGAAACTCGCGGGCCTTGGGGTTCTGTCGACCGGCCAGGGCGGGCTGGGCTTTGATTTCTCGGATCTGGCTACGTTTGACGGATTGCCGCTGCCCTCGGGCCGTGTCTCGATCCTGACCACGGGCGCTTATGGGCTGATCGACCTGATGGCGAAGGCCGGTCAGATCAGCGCCGAAGATGTCCAGGGCGCGCGGGCAGCACTTATGATGGTGGGGCGCGCCGGTGAAGCGCCGGATACGCTGAATACCGAAGTCGATTTCCGCGAGAAGGGCCTGTTCCTCAACGGGGTCAAAATCCGCTGAAACCGCCGGGGTTTGCCCTGCCGCCGCGCCGGGGCCAGCCCTTGCGCCAGGGGGCGGGGCAGATTACCTCTGCCTTGCCCCACAAAGGATAACGCATGTCCGCGCCCGATCTTGCCGAACTGACCCATGATCTTCTGAAAGCCGCCCGCGCCGCCGGGGCCGACCAGGCCGATGCGCTTGCAGTGCGCGGCACGGCGCTTTCGGTCGATATCCGTCAGGGCCAGCTGGAACAGGCCGAACGCGCCGAAGGCACCGATATCGGGCTTCGGGTGCTGATCGGCCAGCGCCAGGCCTGTGTCTCGGCCTCTGATATTTCCGCCGTGACGATTGCAGCGCTGGCGGAACGCGCCATTGCCATGGCGCGTGAGGCCCCGGAGGATGCGGCGACAGGGCTTGCGGATCCTGGTGAGCTGGCCGCGCTGCGCGATTCCTCGGGGCTCGAGCTGGAAGATGGCGGTGCCGACCCGGATGCGGCGGCGCTGGAGGCTGCAGCGCGCGGGCTCGAAGCGGCCGCGCTTGAGGCAGACGGCATCACCCAGGCCGAAGCCTCGGCCACCTTTTCGCGCCGCGCCCTGCATCTTGCGCAGTCGAATGGCTTTGCCGGCGGCTATGGCCGCAGCGGTCACAGCCGGTCGGTTGTGGCCTTTTGCGGCTCTGGCACCGCGATGGAGCGCGATTACGCCGGAGAGGCGCGGCCCTGGGCCACTGACCTGCCCGATGGCGCCGGGATCGGCAGGCTCGCGGCAGAACGGGCGCTGCAACGGCTCGGCGCGGTCAAACCGCCGACCGGCACTTTCCCGGTTCTGTATGATGAGAGGATCGCGTCTTCGCTGATCGGACATCTGCTGGGCGCGATCAATGGCGAGGCCGTAGCGCGCGGCGCCTCCTGGGCGCGCGATCTGCTGGATCAGCCGGTGCTGCCGGCGGGGGTCAGCCTGCGCGAAGACCCGCTGCGCAAACGCGGGTCTTCCTCGCGGATTTTTGACGCCGAAGGGCTGGCGACCTCGGCAAAGGATTTCGTGGCGGATGGGGTGCTGACAAGCTGGGTGCTCGACCTCGCCACTGCGCGGCGGCTGAAACTGCGCCCGACCGCCAATGCAATGCGCGGGCCTTCGGCGCCACCCTCGCCGGGCACGACCAATCTGGAACTGACGCCGGGCACCGCCAGCCGCGACGACCTGATCGCGCAGATGGGGACGGGGTTGCTGGTCACCTCGCTGATCGGCTCGACCATCAACCCGACCACGGGCGATTACTCGCGCGGGGCGTCGGGCTGGTGGGTCGAGGACGGCCGCCTCTCGCATCCGGTCCATGAATGCACCATAGCGGGCAATCTGCGCGACATGCTGCGGCGGATCGTTCAGGCCAATGATGCGCGGCAGCATCTGGCGATCCGGGTGCCCTCGATCCTGATCGACGGAATGACCATTGCCGGGGTGTGATTTGGGGCGTGAATCGAGGCCTGACCGGGATGCCGAAGATCTCGATCTGCTGGAACGCGCCGCGCGGGCTGCGGGGCCGCTTGCGCTGATCTACTGGCGGCGCGCGCCCGAGGCCTGGGAAAAGCCCGATGATGCCGGCCCGGTTTCCGAGGCAGATCTCGCGGTTGACCGCAGCCTGCGCGAGACGCTGATGGCGGCGCGACCCACTTATGGCTGGCTTTCTGAGGAGACCCCGGATGACCTGGCCCGGCTGGGGCATGAGGATGTCTTTATCGTTGATCCGATCGATGGCACCCGTGCTTTTCTCGCCGGAGAGAAGGAATTCGCGCTGTCGCTGGCTCTGGTGCGCGGCGGGGTCGTGGTGGCGGGAGTGGTGCATCTGCCCGCCCGCGATCTGACCTATAGCGCCCGGCTTGGCGGGCGGGCCTTTTGCAATGGCCGCGAGATCCGGGCCTCATCGCGCGCGGATCTGACCGGGGCCAGTGTGATGACCAACCGTGTCAATCTCGACCCGGCGCAATGGCCAGGCGGCATCCCGGATGTGAAGCGGGTGTTTCGTTCGTCTCTCGCTTACCGTCTGTGTCTGGCGGCCGAGGGGCGGGCGGATGCCATGCTGACGCTGCGCAGGACCTGGGAATGGGACGCGGCAGCAGGCAGCCTGATCGCGGCGGCGGCGGGCTGCAGGGTCACCGACCGCCACGGTGCGGATCTGGTGTTCAATCGCGCAGTACCGCAAAGCGACGGCGTTGTCGCCGCGCCGCCCGCCCTGCATCAGGGCTTCATGCGCGGGCTTGGCGTCTGACGCGGTGACCAGGGAGCCGTTTAAAGCCTGATCCCAAACAGCGGTGCGACATGACGCAGCCGCGCGATCAGGGCCGGGATGGCGCGGGGGTGGCCGAAGTAATCGGTGACCCGCATCATCTCCCAGCACTGGCCTTCGCTGCCGAAGCGGATCGCGGCGATTTCAGATATGGTGATTTCCGCGGCGAAAAAGATCCCCGGCAGGTCGCCACCGGCCATGGGCGGAAATTCCGCCCGGTACAGCAGCCGCGCGGCGGGAAGGGTGAGGCCGAATTCCTCCCGGAACTCGCGCAGCAGGCAGGCCTCGGCGGTCTCGTCGCCTTCGCGCCCGCCGCCGGGCAGGTCCCAGTGGCCCGGCCAGGGCAGGTGCGGGAAGTCGTCGCGCAAATAAGTCAAAAGCCGCGCTTCACCACCGTCCAGGTGGAAAAACGCGGCTTTTGCGCCGTTGAATCCGGCCATGACCGGCTTACGGATTGTCGTTGATGTCGCGGTCCCAGATCTTCACCTGGCCGTCGCGGGTGCCCAGCAGCCGGCGGATCACCAGCCAGGAAATCAGCGACAGCACCGCAAAGATCGCAAGGAGCATCGGCAGCCCGGCAGGGATCCCGACCAGCACGACCAGCCCGGTCAGCGCCGCGCCGACCGCGAAACCTACGAAGATATAGCCGGGCACGATCACCTCGACCATGCCGAGCGCCAGGCCCAGCACGATCCAGCTCCACCAGGTGCTCCAGATCTGATCCATCACTTGCCTTTCAGCATGTTGAACGCATTTCCGAAGGCCTCAAGCGCCTGGGCCGGGATCAGGATGGTCTGTTTGCCCTGACCTTTGGCCACCGCTTCCAGCGCCTCGACCTGTTTCAGCGCCACCTGATACTGCGCCGCAGAGATGCCGTTTTCGGCGATGGCGGCGGCGATCACTGAGGTGGCGAATGCCTCGGCCTCGGCGGTGACGCGCTTGGCTTTCGCCTGCTGTTCCGCCTGGTAAAGTTCGGCATCGGCCTGCAATTCGACCGCGCGCTTCTTGCCCTCGGCCTCGGTCACCTGTGCGCGCCGCGCGCGTTCCGCGTTCAGTTGTTGCAGCATGGCCGAGCGCGTCGCGTCATCAAGATTGACGTCAAGGATCTCGGCCCGGGTCACTTCGACGCCCCAGTCATCGACCATGGCGGCAACCTGTTCGCGCACCCGCTCGATCAGCTGGCTGCGGTTCGATTGCACCTGGTCCAGTTCCAGCTTGCCGATTTCCGAGCGCACGATGCCGGCGACGGTGGTGGCGATGGCGCCGTCAATATCCCGGATCCGGTAGACGGTCTTTTCCGGCTCGGTCACGCGGTAGAAGACCGAGGTTTCCACCTTGACCAGCACGTTATCGGCGGTAATGGCGTCCTGGCTGGCGGTGGGCAACTGACGCTCGAGCACTGAAACGCGATGGGCGATGCGGTCAAGAAAGGGCACGACAAAGTTGATCCCCGGCCCCAATACGGATTTCAGCCGGCCAAAGCGTTCGACCACATGTTTTTCCGATTGCGGAACGATGCGGACGCCCAGAAAAATACAGAGAATGACAAAGACGGCAATCGCCACCAGGACGGCGTTTGAGCCTGAAATGTTACTAAGATCCATCATTAATTCTCCTGGAACGGCCCGATTACCGGTATTTGCGCGTATTGTGATCAGGGAAGGCGTTCATATCAAGGTAAGAGTTTCCACAGGCCCGCCCGCCGTCTTTTCCCCGCAGTCGTGGCACTGTAGACTGCGCCCGGCGTCCGGCCGGTGACTGCGGTCCGGCGCTGCTGAAGGACCGCCCCGCTGACGGGCCCGCTGACGGGAAGGAATACCATGGCGCAGAGACTTCATCTGGTGTTTGGCGGCGAGCTGGTCTCGCCGGACTCGACCCAGTTCCGCGATGCGGACAAGATCCATATTGTCGGCATGTTCCCCGATTATGACAGCGCCTATGTCGCCTGGAAGGCCGAGGCGCAGCGCACGGTCGATGATGCCCATACCCGATATTTCATCGCGCATCTTCATCGTCTGCGGGACGAAGAGCTGACCGCGTCGGCGGCTCAGGCCGGCTGACCCATGGCGACTGCGCCGTCGAGAGGCTGGTGGCCGGCAACGGGTCGCCGGAGACGCAGCCATGCAGAGCGTCCGGCCCGCCCTCTGGGCGGGCTGATCTGGCTGCATGTGCCGGGCCAGGCGTCGCTTTCGGCCATGCGCGAGCTGGCGCGGCGGTTGATCGAAGAGGATGGCGTCGCCGTGCTGATGACCGGCGAAGGCGGCGGGGCGCGGGCGAAGGGTGTGATCTTTGACCAGGCCCCGGAAGATGGCGCGCAGACGGTGCGCGACTTTCTCGACCATTGGCGCCCCGATGCGGTCGTGTTTTCCGAAGGCGAGATCCGGCCGGCGCTTTTGCATGAATGTGCCGAGCGGCAGTTGATGCTGATCATGGCGGATGCCAGCGATCCCTGGTTTCTGCGCGGGCATGAAAGCTGGATCCCGGGCGCGATGCGGCGCTCGGTTTCGGCCTTGTCGCAGGTCTATGCGATTGACCAGGCGGCGATGCGGGCCTGGAGGCGTGCGGGCATCGCGCCTGCACGGGTGGTCAGCTCGGGACGGATGGAGGAAAGTTCGCTCGCGCTTCCCTGTCTCGAGGCAGAACGGGAATATCTGGCGGCGGCGATGATGACGCGGCCGGTCTGGTTTGGCGCGCGGGTGCCGCGCTCCGAGGAGGGCGCGGTGCTGGCGGCGCAGCAATATGCGATGCAGCTGGCGCACCGGCTGCTGCTGATCGTGATGCCGGAAGATCCTGCCCGGGCCGCGCCGCTGGCACGGGAACTCGCCGATCAGGGCTGGATCACCGCCTCGCGCAGTGACGAAGAAGAACCCGAGACCGAGACCGCGATCTATATCGTGAATGATGCCGCCGAGCTTGGTCTGTGGTACAGGCTGGCGCCGGTCAGCTATCTGGGCGGCGGTCTGTCGGGCACCGGGCTTCTGACCAGCCCGCTGGAACCGGCTGCGCTTGGCTCGGCGATCCTGCACGGGCCGCGACCGGGGGGGTTTGGCCCGCAGATCGGGCGGCTCGGCGCGGCGCGGGCGGCGCGGGCGGTGGCCTCGATCCGGGATCTGAGCGAGGCGCTTGGCGATCTGCTGGCGCCCGATCGTACGGCACGTCTGGCCCAGGCAGCCTGGGGGGTGGTCTCGGACGGGGCCGAGGTAACCGAGGCCGTGCTCGCCGATCTGCGCAGGGCGCTGGCGGCGGCACCAGCGCGGGGGCGGGTCTGATGCGTGCACCGGGGTTCTGGGACAATCCGCCGGACGCGCCGGGGCTGAAGGCGCGGCTCCTGCAGCCTTTGGGCGGAATTTATGCTGCGGCAACCGCGCGGCGGCTGCGGCAGGCGGGCGGCTACCGCGCGCCGGTGCCGGTGATCTGCGTCGGCAATCTGAACGCGGGCGGCGTCGGCAAGACCCCGACCGTCATGGCCCTGATTGCGCATCTGACTGCGCGGGGGCATCAGGTCCAGGTGGTCACGCGCGGCTATGGCGGATCAGCCAATGGCCCTTTGCGGGTCGATATGACGCGACATTCCGCAGATCTGACGGGGGACGAGCCGCTGCTGATCGCACCTTTCGCACCGGTCTGGGTGGCAAAGGACCGGGCCGAAGGGGTGAAGGCGGCGGTGGCGGATGGGGCCGGGGTGATCCTGCTCGATGATGGTCACCAGAACCCGTCAGTCGTGAAGGATCTGTCGCTGGTGGTGGTGGATGCGGGCCAGGGCTTCGGCAATGGGCTCTGCATCCCGGCAGGGCCTTTGCGCGAGCCGGTGGCGGTGGGGCTGGCGCGGGCGGATGCGGTGCTTGCGATCGGTGACACGGTGGCTCAGACGCGGTTCGATCTGATCTGGGGGCGGGACCTGGGTGGCATCCCAAGGCTGTCGGGCCGGCTCGTACCGCTGCAAATGGGGATGGACTGGCGGCAGGAGCGGGTGCTCGCCTTTGCCGGCATCGGCAATCCGGAGAAGTTCTTCGCGACGCTCAGGGCCGAAGGGGCCGAGCTGGTCAGGGCCGAGGCACTGGATGATCACCAGAAGCTCTCGCCCGCGCTGATCGCGCGGCTGGAGGCAGAGGCGATGCTGCTCGGCGCGCAGCTGGTCACGACCGAGAAGGATGCGGCGCGGCTGCCCCCTGCGTTCCGCCTGAAAGTGCTGACCCTGGTGGTGCGGCTGGAGATTGACGACTGGACGCCGTTTGACGCCTTGCTGAAACCTCTGGGCCTGTGACCCGAAATCTTTAAAGATTTCGGCAAAATTCCTCTGCAGGAATTTGCCCGTTTCCTTGTAAGGAAACGGGGTCGGGCACAGTGATCAGGCCCGGTTTCTGGCGCTGGCAATGCCCAGAACATCAAGCACTTTCGCTTCGATCCGGGCGGCATCCATGCCGGCGACGCGGTACATTGCCTCGGGGCTGGCCTGGTCGATGAAGATATCGGGCAGCACCATCGAGCGGAATTTCAGCCCCCCGTCGAACACGCCCTCATCTGCCAGCAGCTGCGCCACATGGCTGCCGAAACCGCCCACCGCACCTTCTTCGACCGTGATCAGCGCTTCATGGTGGCGCGTGAGCCGCAGGATCAGGTCGCGGTCCAGCGGCTTGGCAAAGCGCGCATCGACCACGGTCGGCGCGAGGCCACGCGCGCTCAGCGCTTCAGCGGCTTTCAGCACCTCGGCAAGCCGCGTCCCGAAGGAGAGGATCGCCACCCGGTTGCCCTCTTGCAGCAGCCGGGCGCGGCCGATCTCGAGCATCTCGCCCCGCGCCGGCATTTCGACGCCCATGCCCTCGCCCCGCGGATAGCGAAAGGCAATCGGGCTTTCATCCCAGGCCGCCGCCGTTGCGACCATATGTTTCAGCTCGGCCTCATCGGCCGCCGCCATCACCACCATCCCAGGCAGGTTTGCAAGGAAGGCCACGTCGAACGAGCCCGCATGGGTCGCGCCATCGGCGCCGACCAGCCCCGCGCGGTCAATCGCAAAGCGCACCGGCAGACGCTGGATCGCGACATCATGCACCACCTGGTCGTAGCCGCGCTGCAGGAAGGTCGAATAGATCGCGCAGAAGGGTTTCATCCCCCCCGCCGCCAGCCCGGCGGCGAAGGTCACCGCATGTTGTTCTGCGATCCCCACATCGAACAGCCTGCGCGGGAAACGCGCCCCGAACAGATCCAGCCCCGTCCCGTCCGGCATCGCGGCTGTGACGCCGACGATCTTGTCGTCGCGTTCGGCCTCCTGGATCAGGCTTTCTGCGAAGACTTTCGTATAGGATGGCGCGTTGGAGGGCGTTTTTTTCTGCTCGCCGGTCACCAGGTCGAATTTCGCCCGGGCATGGCCCCGATCCGGCGAATTCTCGGCCGGGCCGTAGCCTTTGCCCTTTTTCGTCAGCACATGCAGCAGGACCGGCCCATGTGAGCGCGCCTTCAGCGTTCTGAGGACCGGCAGAAGCTGGTCGAGGTCATGGCCATCAATCGGCCCGACATAGGTAAAGCCAAGCGCTTCAAACAGCGTGCCACCGACCGCCATGCCCTTGAGCATCTCTTTCGCGCGTTTCGCGCCTTCCTGCAGCGGGCCCGGGAGCAGCGAGACAAAGCCCTTTGCAACCTCTTTCAGATCCTGCATCGGGGCTTCAGCGTAAAGCTTGCTGAGATAGGCCGAGAGCGCGCCGACCGGTGGCGCAATCGACATCTCATTGTCGTTCAGCACCACGAAAAGCCGCTTTTTCAGCGCGCCTGCATTGTTCATCGCCTCGAATGCCATGCCCGCCGACATCGAGCCGTCACCGATCACCGCAATCGCATCGCCGGCGTCACCGCCCAGATCCGCCGCCATCGCAAAGCCAAGCGCCGCCGAGATCGAGGTCGAGCTATGCGCCGCGCCGAACGGGTCATAGGGGCTCTCGGAACGTTTGGTGAAACCCGAAAGCCCGCCCTCCATCCGGAGCGTGCGGATCCGGTCGCGCCGCCCGGTCAGGATCTTATGCGGGTAACATTGGTGGCCGACATCCCAGATCAGCTTGTCCTTCGGCGTGTCGAACACGGCATGCAGCGCCACGGTCAGCTCGACCACGCCAAGCCCCGCGCCCAGATGGCCGCCGGTCACCGAGACCGCCGCAACCGTCTCGGCCCGCACCTCATCGGCCAGCTGGCGCAATTCGGCATCGGAAAGCGCCTTCATATCGGACGGGAAATGCACCCGGTCGAGAATGGTGGAGGATGCTGCCATGGGGAGGCTCCTGGGAAGCGGCGCGGCCTGTGGGGTCAGGCCTGTCTTGATATGGTGAAACGGGCGGCGGCGACAAGATTTTCGGCCCGCGCCCCATAGGGGGAAAGCGCGGCTTCGGCCTCGCGGATCAGCCCGGAGGCGCGGTCACGGGCCGGTTCAAGGCCCAGAAGCGAGACGAAAGTGGCCTTGCCGCGCCCCTCATCCTTGCCGGTGCGCTTGCCGGTGATGCCGGCATCGCCCGTGACATCAAGGACATCGTCATGGATCTGGAACGCGAGGCCAAGCGCCGCCGCATAGGCCCGCAAATGTGCCGGGTCTTCGCCGGCAATCAGCGCTCCGGCACTGGCCGAAAAACCGATCAGCGCGCCGGTCTTGCCAGCCTGGAGGGATGTGATCTCTGCAAGAGACAGGGTGCGACCGGCCGTCTCGGCGGCGATATCCAGCGCCTGGCCCAGAACCATCCCTTCGGCGCCCGAGGCCTTTGCAAGGGCGGCAACGAGCGCGATCCGCCGCTCTGCCGCGCCGATCACCGGGTCGGTCAGCGCCTCAAACGCCAGGGTCTGCAAGGCATCACCGGCAAGGATCGCGGTGGCCTCGTCCCATTTCACATGTACGGTCGGCAGGCCGCGCCGCAGGTCATCATCATCCATCGCCGGCAGATCGTCATGGACCAGACTATAGGCATGCAGGGCCTCGACCGCGGCCGCGACGGGCAGCGCTGCCTTCGGGTCGACCCCGAAAAGCCGCGCCGATTCCAGCACCAGAAAGCCGCGCAAACCTTTGCCGCCCGTGAGCGCATAGCGCATCGCCGCAATCACCGGCAGATCGGCGCGCCCCGCCAGCATATCGCGCAGCCAGAGCTGCACCCGGCTGGCATCGGCCTTCAACAGTTCGGGAAAGCTCACAGCCCCTCCGCCGGAGCGGTGCCGGTGGCGCGACCTTCCTGGACTCGGATCATCTCGACGCGCGCCTCGGCCTCGGCGAGTTTCGCGGCACAGTGCTTTTTCAGGCTGTCGCCGAATTCGTAAAGACTGATCGATTGCTCCAGCGCGACATCGCCGCGCTCCAGCTGGCCGACAACCGATTCCAGCGCCGCCATCGCTTCTTCAAAACTCATTTCCGCAACGGGTTTCTGGCTCATCGGAGGGTCCTGCTCAGCTCGCTCACATGCGCGCGGACAGTATCTTCCAGCGCGCCCGGATCATAGCCCCCTTCGAGGCAGGATACGACCCCCGCGCCGCATCCCGCTGCGAGATCGGCAATCGCGCGCGTCAGTCGGACGAAATCCGCCGTCGTCCAGCCAAGGCCCCCCAGCGGATCGTCGATATGCGCGTCAAACCCGGCGCTGATCAGGATCAGCTCTGGTTTCCAGGCCCGCAGCCGCTCCAGCTCCGGCGCCCAGGCCGCCCACATCGCCCGCCCGTCCGATCCGGCGTTAAGCGGCAGATTGGTGATCTGCCCATGCGCGCCGCACTCATCCGCATATCCCGTGCCGGGAAAAAGCGGCATCTGCTGCGAAGAGACAAAGCGCACCCGCGCCTCATCCCACAGCAGATCCTGGGTCCCGTTGCCGTGATGCACGTCGAAATCCAGCACCGCGACGCGGGTCAGCCGGTGATGATCCAGCGCCCGCTTCGCCGCAATCGCCACGGTGCCGAAGAGGCAGAACCCCATCGCAACCGCCGCTTCCGCATGATGGCCCGGCGGGCGCGCCGCCACAAAAGCCGCCCGTGCCTCGCCGCTGATCACCGCATCAACTGCTGCACAGGCGCCACCCACGGCACAAAGCCCGGCCTCCCATGACCCAGGAGAGAGCCATGTATCGCCATCGATTGCTCTGAGGCCAGCTGCAGGCACGGCTGCCTTGACCCGGGCGACATAATCCGCCGGGTGACAGCGCAAGAGCTCTGCCTCTGATGCCAAAGGTGCGGGCCGTGTTTCCAGTTCAAGCCCGGCGAGGCCCCGCGCGACTGCAGCCATCCGTTCCGGCCGTTCCGGATGCCCCTCCGGCACCAGATGCCGCGCGAAAGCACCATCTGAGAAAACCAGCATCAATGCTCCTTCCTCCTGACTTAAATACTCCGGGGGCGGGGGCTGGCCCCCCGCGTTCGGCCACCTCAGTCGGGGGCCAGCATATAGCCCTCGCCCCGCACCGTCTGCAGATAGCGCGGCACCTTGGGATCATCCTCGATCTTGCGCCTGAGCCGGGTGATCTGCACATCGACCGCGCGTTCCTGCGCCTCTTCCTCGCGGCCCATGTCGAGGACCAGCCGCTCGCGCGAGATCGGCTCATTCGCGCTTGCCGCAAAGAGCCGCATCAAAGCGGCCTCAGTCGCGGTCAGCCGCACCAGCTCGGGCCCGCGCCACAGCTCGCCCCGGTCCATATCATAGCGCACCTGGCCCATGTGAAGCATCTTCGGCGGCTGATCGGCCTCGCTCACCTGTGGCACCCGGCGCAGGATCGCGGCCACCCGCAGCAGCAACTCCTTCGGCTCGAAGGGCTTGGCGAGGTAATCATCCGCCCCCGCCTCCAGCCCCTCGATCCGGTTCGCCGTCTCGCCCCGCGCCGTCAGAAGGAGGATCGGCACCGAGGTCTTTTTGCGCAGATCGCGGGTAAGCGCGATACCGTCCTCATCGGGCATCATCACATCAAGGATCAGCATGTCGAACTCAAGCCCGGCAAGCAGCCGCCGGGCCTGGGCGGCATCCTTCGCCACAGTGACCATATAGCCGCTGCGCACGAGGAATTTCTGCAACAGAACCCGGATCCGCTCGTCGTCATCGACCACGAGAAGATGGATATCCGCCAGATGCTGTGCGGTACCTGTCATGCGTCGCTCTCCCTTTGCAACGCCTCAGGCGCCATCTCTCAGACGGTTGTAATAGTCGCGCAGGCCCGGGTCCATCATTGCCTCAAGCACCTGCCGGAAACCCTGTACCGCCACCGGCCCGGCGGCACGGTAAGCTGCCCGCATCCGCGCACGCTGCGCATCCGACAGGCTTTTCTCCATCGCCTCGCCCTTTTCGGTCAGGAAAAGATGCCGCTCGCGCCCGTCGCGCCGGCCCTTTTCGCTGCGGACATGACCATCATCGATCAGGCTGCGCAGCACCCGGTTCAGGCTTTGCTTGGTCACGCCAAGGATCCCCAGCAGGTTCGACACCGTCGTCCCCGGGCTGCGATGGATGAAATGCACCGCCCGGTGATGGGCGCGGCCATAATCCATCGTCTCCAGAATCCGGTCCGGATCGGCGGTAAAGCCGCGATAGGCGAAGAACATCGCTTCGATCCCTTTGCGCAGCTGCTCATCGGTCAGGAAGAGCAGGTTCTCGCCGCCGCCACCCGGAGCGGTGCCAGAAAGTTGAGACCCAGAAAATTGAGACATGGTCAGCCTCCTATTTGAGGACAACTTACGTCAGCCTTGTTGACTTTCCAAGTCATGAAGCGTAGCGAGTCGACAGGTTGGCGCAAGATAATGCATGTGCAGCATGAGTGTCGCGCAACTTTCGTAAAAATGGAGGGCCGGGATATGGCGGCATATGACGATCGTGATGGCTGGATCTGGATGGACGGAAAGCTCGTCCCTTGGCGTGAGGCGAATGTCCACGTCCTGACCCATGCGCTCCATTACGCATCCTCGGTCTTCGAGGGCGAGCGCTGCTATAATGGCAAGATTTTCAAGGGCGTCGAGCATTCGATGCGGCTGCGCAAATCGGCCGAACTCCTTGACATGGATATCCCCTATTCCGTGCAGGAAATCGAGGCCGCCAAATATGAGATGCTGAAGGCAAACGGCTGGACCGATGCCTATGTGCGCGCGATTGCCTTCCGGGGCGCGGGCGATGAGATGGGTGTTTCGGCCGTTGGCAACCCGGTACGTCTGGTGATCGCAGGCTGGGAATGGGGCGCCTATTACGGCGACGCCAAGATGAAGGGCGCCAAGCTCGACATCTCGAAATGGCGCCGTCCGGATCCGGCGACGATCCCCTCCGCCGCCAAGGCTGCCGGTCTTTATATGATCTGCACCATGTCGAAACACGCGGCCCAGGCCAAAGGGTGTTCCGACGCGCTGATGATGGATTACCGCGGTTATGTCGCCGAGGCGACCGGCGCGAATATCTTCTTCGTCAAAGACGGCGAAGTGCATACGCCGCTGCCCGACTGCTTCCTGAACGGCATCACCCGCCAGACGGTGATCGGCCTGCTGAAAGAAAAAGGCCTCACCGTGCATGAGCGCCATATCATGCCGACCGAGCTTGCTGATTTCGAGCAGTGCTGGCTGACCGGCACCGCGGCCGAGGTCACCCCGGTGGGTGAGATTGGTGGCTTTAAATTCGAAGTCGGCGCTATCGCCCGCGACATCGCGGAAACCTATGAGCGCCACGTCCGCGCATAAGCTGCGGCATCATGAAATCAGAAACGGCGGAGCATTTGCTCCGCCGTTTTTGGTTTGGTCAGCCGTAGCATACCCTCTCCCTCGGGCTCGGGAACGCTTTGCGCTGAAAGGTCAGCGGTTCACCGGGGGATCTCAGATACAGAGGCACGCATAGGGGCGCCAGCATCTCACGGCGCGTGAAGCTGGCGCCCCGAGATGCTCTCTGCAACCCGAAGCCGTCGTGCTTATGGCGCGCGCAGGATAAGATGCGGCGCCCCGTCCGACGTGCGGTCAAACGACCGCCCCGAGGCATCGACCACTTTGCGGATCCGGCTGCGGAAATTCGAGAAACTGTCGAATGTCACCACATCCACCGCCTGATCCAGCTGTAACTCGACCTCATAACGGCCCTCGGACAGCGCCGTCACCCCGATCACCTCGGCGAGGAAGTCCTGACCGAGATAGCGCCCGGCAGTGATGTCTCCCAGTCGCACAGGGGGCTGCGGCCGGTTGCCGGCCCTTGCATGAAGCGTGTTCCAGTCGTGAAAGCCATGCGCCTTTGCCACCAGTTCCAGCGCGGCGGAATGGCTGATCTCCTGACCCTGGCGGGCCAGTTCACTGCGCAGGGCTTTCGCCTGGGTCTTTGCCTCTTCGAGGCGCGGTATTGCAGAAATTCTGTGTTCCATCTGCCTTGGCATCCTTATTCAGAGCGCCGGGAGATCTGGGATGGAGCCTGCATTGCCATCGAACCCGGCCTGAAACAGAAGCGGCGGATCGGTCTTTCCGGTTTCACCATGGCGAATGCCAGCAGGCGGCAGGGACCGGAACCCTGCCGCCCAGATAGGCGCAAATGCCGTCCAGGTCAAGCCGGAGCCGGCCCGATCCGTTCCGACCCGCTCAGGCCAGAACGGTTTCGACCTCGATATTGCCCTTGGTTGCGTTGGAATAGGGGCAGATGAAATGCCCGCGCTCGACAATCTTTTCGGCCACGTCGCGCTCCAGGCCCGGCAGGCTGACCGTCAGCGTTACCTTCAGGCCAAATCCCCCATCCGAACGCGGGCCAATCCCGACCTCTGCCCTGACGGTTGCCGCATCCGGCACCGTGCCCAGCTTTTCGGACGCGGCGGCAAAGCGCATCGCACCCAGATAGCAGGCGGCATAGCCGGTGGCGAACAGCTCTTCGGGATTATGCCCGAGGCCCGATCCGCCCAGTTCTTTCGGGCTGGCCATGGTCACGGTGAGCTGGCCGTTGTCGAGCCCGGCCACCCCGTTGCGGCCACCGCCCGTGGCTTTGGCAGAAGTCTTGTATTTCACGTCGACAGACATGGTCACTCCTTTGAAATGGCCCGAGTCCTTATCGCCGGGCCGGGACATCCGGTCACCCGGTCAACCGGATGGGGCTCAGACCGTGCGGCCGCGTGCGATCCGCAGGAATTGCTGCATCCGGGCGGGGCCGGCGCCTTCGCGCGGCTTGTGGAATGTGTCGCGCCCGGTCTCGCCCTTGCTGCGGGCGATGTTCAGAAAGGCTTTGACCCTCGCGCCGGTGGTGGCTGTGCGTTTGTCGGCAAGATGCCTGCTCATAACGTCCTCCTCACATGTGCTGCGTCACTGCAGGCAGTCTGGCACAGGCCGTCTTATATCCCAAGCCTGCAATCAGGCGTTTTCCGCCAGCCTCACCCCGTCCGGCCGGATCCGGCCTGGTCAGCGGCCGGGCCCGGCATTGGTCAGCCGGCTCAGAGCCCATCTTGCTGCATCGGCAACGACCGGATCCGGGTCCGCACACAGCGCCCCGGCGGCGCTGGCGAGGCCAGGGTCTGCCGAATTGCCGATGGCGTAAAGCACGTTGCGGACGAAACGGTCGCGGCCGATCCGCTTGATCGGGCTGCCGGCAAAGCGCGCGCGAAATGCGGCATCATCCAGCGTGGCAAGCTCGGCGAGTTCTGGTGCCCCGACCTTCGGCTGATAGCCGATCTCTTTGGCCTGCTGCGCGAATTTGTTCCAGGGGCAGGCGGCAAGACAATCATCGCAGCCATAGATCCGGTTGCCCATCCGGGCGCGCAGGTCTTCGTCCACCGGCCCCTTATGCTCGATGGTCAGATAGGAAATGCAGCGCCGCGCATCCAGCTGATAGGGCGCGGGAAAGGCATCGGTCGGGCAGGCGGTCAGGCAGGACCGGCAGGAGCCACAATGCGAGACCTCTGCCGCATCTTTCGGCAGATCAAGCGTGGTGAAGATCGAGCCGAGAAAGAACCAGTTCCCCAGATCGCGGCTGAGCAGGTTCGTATGTTTCCCTTGCCAGCCCAGACCCGCCGCCTCGGCCAGTGGCTTCTCCATCACCGGCGCGGTATCGACGAAAACCTTGATCTCCTCGCCCGCCGTCTGGTCCAGCAGCCAGCGCCCCAGCCGTTTCAGCCGCCGCTTGACCAGATCATGGTAATCCTTGCCTTGGGCATAGACTGAGACCGCCGCCCGGTCGCGCTGTTCCAGCACTGCGCGCGGATCTTCTTCGGGCGTGTAAACCTCTGCCAGCATGATCACCGACCGCGCCTCTGGCCAGAGCGCCCCCGGTGCCCCCCGCCAGTGCTCGCGCTCTGCCATCCAGCCCATGGACCCATGCCGCCCGGCTTCCAGAAATTCCCTCAGCCGCGCCGCGGTTCCCGGCACCGCATCCGGCGCGCAGATCCCCATTTTCGAGAATCCCTCTGCCAGCGCCTGCTCCCGCAGCCGCTCCTTCAACGGGAGGGGATGGTTGCTTTTCATCCTGGCTCAAATACTCCGGGGGTGTGGGGGCTGGCCCCCACCCGGCCAGCTTCAGAAATCCAGATCGGTATATTGCCGGGGTGGCGGGAAACCCGGCACCTGATCCGCCAGCAGCGTCCGGAAGGACGGGCGCGACTTGATCTTGGCGTACCAGTCCTTGACCACCTCATGCCGGTGCCAGTCGACATCCGAGATATAATCCAGGCTCGACAGATGCGCCGCCGCCGTCAGATCCGCCAGCGTCATCACATCTCCGGCCAGCCAGGACCGCCGGTCCAGCAGCCAGGCCATATAATCAAGGTGATACTTGATCTTGCTCGACCCGGATTTCACATTTTTCGAATCCGGGTAGCCCTCTTTCGTCAGCTTTTTGTTCACCCGCTCGTAAAGCAGCTTGGACGTCACTTCGTGATGGAACTTGTCGTCAAACCAGGTGCAGAGCCGGCGCATCTCATAGCGCAGTTCGGGATCCCTCGGCACCAGCGGCGGCACCAGAACCGTTTCGTCGATATATTCGCAAATCGCCTGGCTTTCGCTCAGAAGTCGCCCGTTCAGCCGCAGAATCGGCACTTTCCCCGCCGGATTGCGCCGCAGGAAATCCTGACCCTGTTCCCAATAACGCTCCTCGACCAGCTCGACCTCGATTTTCTTCTCGGCCAAAGTCAGCCGCACCTTGCGACAAAAGGGGGAAAGGGGGACGTGATAAAGACGGTTCATCTGGTTACTGCCCGCAAACTTCCCCTGTCCTAGACCCTGCGGGCCTGGCGATCAATCCCGGCGCCGGTCAGAGCGGCAAAAGCGTGCTACTGAAAACAGCCGGCGCGGCCATCGGCGCGGATCGTATCGGCGCCTGACATGATCGAGGCGGTCCGTTTGCGCACGAAAGCCGAGGGTTTCGAGGCCGAGCGGCGTTTCGGATCGGGCAGTACCGCCGCGAGCCGTGCCGCCTGCAGGGCCGACAGGTTTTTCGCATCGACCCCGAAATAATGCCGCGCCGCCGCCTGAACCCCGAACACGCCCTCGTCGAATTCGGCAACGTTCAGATAGACTTCGAGGATGCGCTCTTTCGACCAGAAAAGCTCGATCACCGGGGTGAGCGCGGCTTCGGCGGCTTTGCGGGCGTAAGAGCGGTCATGCCAGAGAAAGACATTCTTCGCCACCTGCTGCGTGATGGTGGACGCCCCCCGGTTCGATCCCGAATTGATCGCGTCCCGGATTGCGGTCATGTCAAATCCCCAGTGGTTGCAGAAATTCGCATCTTCTGCCGCCACGGCCGCGCGGCCCATCACCGGCGCGATCTCGTCCCAGGACACCCATTTCCGGTCAATCGCGCCAAGCCGCCATTTTTCCTGCATCTGATAGATATTGATCGGGGGCGGCAGGAAGCTGAACAGAAGGATCAGCACAAGGAAGAAGCCCACGACGCCAAGAACCGCCCGGAGCGCCCAACGCCGGAGCTGCGCAAACGCCCCGCGACGCCGCGTGCTTTTAGCGCCCGTCGCGCCCGCTGCGGGTTTTTTCCGTGGTTTTCGGACCACCGGCTTCTTTTCCTCGGGCTGCTCAACGATCTCGTCCGACATGATCCTGCAATGACCTGGTCAGAGGCCATGCGTCAAGTCGCGCGGCGCGCCATGCCTGTGGTGCAGATCGGGGCGTTGCCGTCGGAGCCCGGCGGATCGCCGCCTGGCGCTTCCCGTGCCGGGGGCGCCTTGCCGACGGAAACCCCGGGGAGGGGCGTGGAACAGTCGTGATCCAGGACGAACAGACCATGAAAAGGAGTATCTCCCATGGCAGGACTTAAGCTTCTTCCGGCCGCGCTGGCCGGCGCCCTTGCCCTGATGCCGCTGAGCGCGTTTTCCCAGGAGGCCGCAGTGCCGCCCCCGGCGCAAAATGCAGACCAAGGGGCCGGCCCCGGGACGGGCCATGGTCACGGCGCGGGCGCGCGCTTTGCGCGGTCCCCGATGATCCGGCTTGATTTCGGGGCCGGGCGGACCATCAGCGTGCAATGCGGCGAGACCGCAATTGCCGCCTGTGTCGAGGCGATCACGCCGCTGGCCGAAAAGCTGGCCGCGACCCCGGCTGCAGGCCCCGGCAAAGACCGCGACCATGCAAAGGGCCGGGGCGGGGAGCACCATAAAGCCCATGGCAAGGATCGCGGCAAGGATCGCGAAAAAGGCGGGGCCGGGTTCAGACATGACAAATCCGGCCAGGGGCATGACAGGCCCGCTGCGGCACCGGATGCTCCGGCAGAGGTGCCGCCGGTCGAGGCACCGGCTCCGTAATCCTGCCCCGGGGGCGTGATTGCCCCCGGGGGTCTTCCCCAAACCTGCATTGGCCGCGAGATGCGGGGCGCTAGGCTGTCAGTTTACCGGCAGCGGGCCGATATCGCCGGGCCGCATCCAGTGGATCGTAAGATCTTCTGTTTCGGTTTTCAGCAGCGTCCCGCCATCCCCGGCGCTGACGATCCGGCCGCAGGTTTCGGCCCCCGCCTCGCGGGTCACACAAAGCTGATCCGCCTCGATCTGGTAGTGGAAACCGGCAGCGGGCGCGCCGGAGGCATAGGCCCTGCCGGTGCCATTCTCGCCAAGCCAATAGGCGATATTTCCCTCTTTGCTTTCCAGCAGCACCGTGTGCCCGGGCGCGAAAGCCTGGACAGCGGGCAGGTCAGGATGGGGCGCGTCCACCGGCGGATTGGCGTAAAGCGTGCGGAAATCGGCGGGTTCTACGCGTGCCATAGTGCGTAATTCAGCCAGAGGCGTGTAATGCGGCAGTGTCTGCCAGAGATCGAACAGCCGGTGCTGCGGCACCGAATCTTCGCTCACCCGTTCAAACCAGGCGGTATAGGCCGGCGTGGCCTGGGCATCATGGTAGAACAGGCATTGGTGATGTCGCGACAGAACTTCGCGGAAAAAGGGCGGCGCTGTCTCATCCGTGCCCCCGGCCAGCAGGTTCCAGTTTGCGGGCGGCAGGCGGGCTTCGGGTTCATATCCCTCTTCGGGCAGATTGACCTGCCAGGCCCAGGAACTCAGATCCGGATCGGTCGCACCCTGCCAGCCCCTGGCCTGCAGCGAGAGATTGTTGCAGGCGCGCATCCAGGTGGCCTCATCAGTCTCGATGGGCGGCACGCCGGCAAGGCGGATATCATAGAGGCCGGCCTTGCCGGTGGTGTCGATCATATAGGGCTGGGCCGGATCACGATGCGAAAGCATCCCGACCAGGAGTTGCGGATGGAACCGGGCGGTGGGCGTATAGCTGTCGATGCCGGAAAACAGGTCGGTCAGCCCGGCGATGTAATCCAGCACTGCATCGCCATCGGGCAAATCAGGTGCCAGAAAGCCCAGCCTTCCCCCGGTATGGAGCGCCCGCATCGGCATCCGCGCACCGCCCCCCGAATTCGAGGAGGCGGCTGACCCGGCCATGAACGCCACCGCACAGGCGCCGAAACAGTCCGCGCCATCCGGCACCACGGTCGCAAGCGCGTTGTCGCGGATCACCTTTGCCAGCGCCAGCGCCGCAGAGGCATCGCCTCCGGCGCTGTTGAGGCAAAGCACCTGACCCTCGGCGCCGGTCCCGGACATCAGACTGGTCGGGCGTCCGTGCTCGATGCTGTCATCTTCCAGCATGACCTCAAGCCGGCCGGCATCCCCTGGTTCGATCCCGCCTTTCAGGCGAAGGCTGCAGCTGCCCGATACCAGCCCCGCCGCATCGCGCAAGGCGGGGTCGATGAGCGAGATCTCGGCTGCATGGGTCGCGAGGGGCGCTGACAGGAGGAGGCCGCATAGCAGGGCGGCAGGCAAATGAGTCGGGATCAGTTCGTCATGCATTGCGCTCTCCGTTCCGGACAGCGCAATAACACCTGGCAAGTGCTTCGGGATCAAGCGCTTTGGCGGGCAGAAAGCCTGTCAGACCAGCTCGGCATTTGCCCCGCCGCCGCGCATGCGCTGAAGACAGGCCTTTGCCACGGGTCGCGCCGGCAGGATCAGGTCGAATTCGGTCAGATCAGGCACATCATTCAGCGTGGTGGAGCCCGGTATCAGGATCCGGAGAATCCATTCACGCCGGCGTTCCGCTTTGGAGAGAGATGGCGCGGGGTCGGAAATACTGGATTCCATCTGGCACTGAAGATGTGCCCGGTGCCTGTCGTGATCACGGGTGACAAGAAGCTGCCGGAGTCCGAGGCAATGGAGATGGCTTCGCGCGCCATCGGCCAGGGCGCGGCGGGGACAGATATGGCCCGCAAGCTGTTCCAGGTCTCAGGCCCGGTTGCGATGGTCAGGGCGCTGGCTTTCCTGGTGCATGAGGGCCGGAGCGGCGCTGCAGTCTATAAGATGTACTGCGATCTGGCAGAGCGCCAAACAGTCTGGCACCTGACTGCCTGAGGGCAAACCAGATGCAGTTTAATCGCGGGCGATCCCGTGGACCACTGGCCGGATCATGCCCGGAGAAGGTTTGTGATGCGGACCCAATGGGATGAGGCCGCCGGTCCGGCCTCACCGGGCTGGCACTCAGGGCTTACCCGTCTCGCCTGATCGGGCAGAATCCGGGCCGCGTGCTGCAGGGTGGCGGCAATAGCTTGTGGAAAGGCGGGGCGCGCGATCTCTGCGGTGTTGCGCTGGTGGAGGACAGCGTTCGTTTCCTGATCCAACGGCGCGAAGATTCCTGTCGAAGGCGGCAATGATTGCGTGATCTGATCCCGGGTTTCCTGTATCTGAAAGGAAGAGCGTCCTGTAGAGGCTGATCGGGTAGAATATTGTTCCCTTCTGTGATGTGGTATCTTCGGAAAAACATATGTTTCTACCTGCGCCGACAGGCTGCCTGTACTTGTCCGGAATAAAGAGGCATCTATGATACCCCGTCCTGAGGTCACCGGCTTTTATGAGGCCCGCACCGGATCGGTTCAATATGTGGTGGCAGACCCCGCCACAAAGGCCTGTGTCATTATCGACCCGGTGCTGGATTATGACGAGAAGTCAGGCGCGACCGCCACAATCGAGGCCGACCGCCTGCTGGCCTTTGTCGCAGAGCGCGGATACCGGCTTGACCAGATCCTCGACACCCATCCCCATGCCGACCATTTCTCGGCCGCAGATTACCTGAAACGGCAGACCGGAGCGCCCATTGCGATCGGGGCGAAGGTGACAAAGGTTCAGGCGCTGTGGAACGGGTTTTACAACCGCGATATGGCCGCAGACGGATCGCAATGGGACAGGCTCTATGACGAGGGCGACACATTCATGGTCGGGGAAATCCCGGCCAGGGTGATGTTCTCGCCCGGTCACACCATGGCGTCGGTCAGCTATGTGATCGGTGATGCGGCTTTCATCCATGACACGATTTTCATGCCCGATACCGGCACGGCACGGGCCGATTTCCCCGGCGGCAGCGCCAGGATGCTGTGGCAGTCGATCCAGGAGATCCTGGCACTTCCCGATGCGACGCGGCTTTTCACCGGTCATGATTACCGCCAGGGCGGGCGCGCGGCGGCCTGGGAATCCACCGTCGCCGAACAGCGGGCAACCAATATCCATCTCTCGAAACACCCGGGTGAGGCCGCTTTCGTCGCGGTCCGCGAGGCGCGCGATGCGACCCTGCCGATGCCAAAACTGATCCTTCATGCGCTGCAGGTGAACACCAATGCCGGCCGCCTGCCGGAGCGTGAGGCCAATGGCACGCGCTATCTGAAAATACCGCTCGATCTGTTCAGAACCGTCTGGGAGTGATCGCCATGCACGACAAATACGGCAGGCCGGCACGCCCGGATTTGCCCTTTGGGCGTTGTTGCAGAAGTCAGGCACCAGCCGGACCTGGCCCTTTCCCCGCTGAGCTCAGGCCATGCGTTCGATCCCGGTGGCGCCGGGAGCAGTGAAGCAGGTGACGCGGGCCACGCGGATCTGGACGTCTGCTGTCTGGCGATCCGGATCGCGTGACGCGATGCGTTCCCCGAAGGCCCTGAGGTACTTTATCTTTGCTTTGATCCCGCTTCGGACCTGATATCCGGACCAGGGTTTCCAGGTTGAGGAGGAACAGGGGCGCCATTCGTGCCGAGTAAGTCCGACGAAGTCGCCACAGGCGTTCGCGGCAAGGGCAGTCCTCGCGCCATCGTCGTTCATTCCTGCAGATAGGTGTGACCGCGATGCCGCCGCGCTCAAGGATCGTGCGGTGGCATCGCCCTGTGCCGGAGGCCCCACCGCCAGGTTCAGCGGACCCGGAGCAGGGCGGAAAAGCCCGGCACCGGCCCGTCAGGGCCGGCCATCGGGAGACTGCTCGTCACAATTCTGGTCGTTTGTCGAAGCGGCTGGCCGATCAGAGCTGTCACCATCAGACAAACCCGGACAGCCGCATCGCTGAACACCGGGGGTTGGTTCCGACCTTCGGCACGACCCACACTATGTCCATCTCCGGCCAGAACTGCAGGGAACCGCACCGCTACAGCGTGTCGTTATAGCTTTTCCCGCTCGGCGTCCGATGGCGGTGATCGCGACCCGGAGGCGCGCAAAGCGGGGTCAGGCAGGGCGCGCGCGGTTAAAAAAACCACATACGTCCCGGCATTCCTGCTTGAAGGGCGCGTCCCATGCGGCGAAATCTGTGATCCGTGAAAGCCGCATGCGACGGCGGGACCGCGCAGGGAGATCCGGGTTTTGGCCAAGACCGATGTGGCGCTGGAAGACGAGCTGGTAATGATCCGCCAGATGGTGGAAGCGGCCTTGCCGCTCTGGCCGGTGCCGGCGGGCGCGGAAGTGAGCCTTCTGAATATTGCCGAAAACCTGACCTGGCTGGTGGAGGCGGGGGCGTTTCGCGCGGTGCTGCGGGTGCATCGGCCGGGCTATCACACGCGGACCGGCATCGGCCAGGAACTGGCCTGGAGCCAGGCGCTGGCACGCGATGCCGGGATCGATACGCCTGCCGTGATCGCCGGGGTGAATGGCGCGCTGGTGCAGGAGGCGCCGGTGCCCGGAGTTGAAGCGGGCCGCGATGCCGGGCGCTACATGGTGATGTTCGAATTCGCGCCGGGCCGGCAGCCGGGGCCGGATGATGATTTGGTGGCGCCGTTTCGCAGCCTTGGGGCAATTGCAGCCAGAACCCATATCCATGCACGGGGCTGGCAATCGGCGGAACCGCTGGAGCGGCTGGTCTGGGATGAGGCGGCCGTGTTTGGGCCCGGCGCGACCTGGGGCGACTGGCGCGCTGGCCCGAATGTGACGCCTGAGATCCGCGAAGTGCTGGAGAAAGCAGAGCAGATGATCCGCCTGCGGCTGGCGGCCTGGGGCAAGGGGCAGGCGCGCTATGGGCTGATCCATGGCGATATGCGGCTGACCAATCTGCTGATCGACGGGTCACGTACCGTTTTGATTGATTTCGATGATTCCGGGCTCGGCTGGTATCTTTACGACTTTGCGGCGGCGGTGAGCTTTATGGAAGATCACCCCCAGGTTCCGGCTTTGCGCGCGGCCTGGGTGGCCGGCTATCGCGACATCGCGCCCCTGTCCGAGGAGGAGGAGCGCGAGATCGACACATTTGTCATGCTGCGGCGGATGGCGCTTCTGGCCTGGATCGGCAGTCATAGCGAGGCGCCGGAGCCGCAGGCCATGGCTCCGCATTTCGCCGAAGGAACCGCACGTCTTGGCCGGGCCTGGCTTGCGCGGCTTGCACGCGGGTGATGGGGATTTCTCTGGCAAGGCCGGGGGGTTAAGACCCCCCGGACCCCCCCGCGTCGCGCTGCAGACGGCCCGGGCCGCGCCAGGGCCGCCTTTGAGCAGGAAGGAGACGCAGGCGAAGAGTGCGGCAAACCTGGCGAGGGCTGGCAGGTCCATCATCTTCAGGGCGAAACGCCAGGCCGGGCGCCTCGCCAACTCAGCCTTCGCGCCCCGGGTCATAGGCCAGCAGCCGCAGCGCGTTCAGCGTCACCAGCACGGTTGCGCCGGTATCGGCGAGAATGGCGATCCAGAGCCCGGTGATCCCCAGCACCGAGGTCACCAGGAACACCGCCTTCAGCCCCAGGGCCAGGGTGATGTTCTGCCGGATATTCGCCATGGTCGCGCGCGACAGGCGGATCAGCGCCGGAACATCCGAGACCCGGTCGCGCAGGATCGCAGCATCCGCCGTCTCCAGCGCCACATCGGTGCCCGAGCCCATCGCGACACCCACGCCCGCCTGTTTCAGCGCCGGTGCGTCATTGATGCCGTCACCGATCATCATGACGCCGCCTTCCGCCCCCATCTCGCGGATCACCGCAAGCTTGTCTTCGGGCATCATCTGGGCGCGGAACTCCATTCCGAGACCGCCTGCAATCGCGGCAGCGGTGCGGGGATTGTCGCCGGTGAGGATGGTCGCGCCGATCCCCATCGCCTGCAATTGCCGCATCGCATCGGCAGCGTCGCTGCGGGGTTCATCGCGCATGGCGATCAGGCCGAAGGCCCTCGTCTCGTCATGGACCGCAACCACGGTCTTGCCTTCGGATTCGAGCGTGGCGGCGCGGTCGTTCAATGCGGTGTCGATGCCACCACTCGCATGTGCATGGTGGGGGGATGAGACCCAGGCCCGGACCTCGCCCTTCGACATTGTGACCAGCGCCTCGACACCCTTGCCGATGATTGCCCGGGCTTCACGTGCGGGCAGAGCGGTGATGCCCGCAGCTGCAATGCGGTCCAGCACCGCGCGGGCCAGCGGGTGGGACGAGCCGGTCTCGACCGCGCCTGCAACCGCGAGAAGTTCGGCCTCGCTTGCCCCTGGCGCCGCCACCAGATCGGTCACGACAGGCTTGCCATGCGTCAGCGTACCGGTTTTGTCAAAGGCGATGCGGCGCACGGTGGCCGCAGCTTCGATTACCGCACCGCCTTTCAGCAGCAGCCCCTTTTTCGCGCCCGCAGAGAGCGACGAGGCGATAGAGGCCGGCACCGAAATCACCAGCGCGCAGGGGCAGCCGATCAGCAAAAGCGCAAGACCACGATAGATCCAGGTGTCCCAGTCGCCGCCACCCACAAGCGGTGGTATCAGGATCACCAGTGCTGAAAGCCCGACAATGGCCGGCATGTAAAACCGCGAGAAGCGGTCGATGAAGCGCTCGGTGGGCGCGCGCGCCTCTTCCGCGTCTTCGACGAGGCGGATGATGCGGGCGATGGTATTGTCCGAGGCCTCGCGGCTGACGGCGATGCGCAGCACGGCTTCGGTATTGATCGAGCCTGCGAAAACGGCATCTTCAGGGCCTTTGGTGACAGGGACACTCTCGCCGGTGACCGGGCTTTCATCAATGCCGCTGGACCCTTCAAGGATCGTGCCATCCGCCGGGATCCGGTCGCCGGGGCGCACAAAGACCGTCTGCCCGATGGCAAGGTCTGAGACCTGCACCACACGCGTCGTGCCGCCCTCTTCCAGCAATGCGGTTTTCGGCACGAGATTTGCCAGCGCGCGGATGCCGTCACGTGCCTTGTTCGAGGCAACGCCTTCGAGCACCTCGCCCACCGCGAAGAGGAAGACAACCAGCGCCGCCTCTTCCGCCGCGCCGATGAACAGCGCGCCGATGGCGGCAATGGTCATCAGGCTTTCAATCGTGAAGGGCTGACCCATCCGCAACGCTTCGAAAGCGCGTTTCGCGACCGGGGCGACGCCGATCACACAGGCGGCCAGGAAGGCCCAATAGCCATATTCGGCATTGGTCAGCAGCTCGAAAATCCAGGCCAGAGCCAGGAGGATGCCGGTGAAGATCACCAGCCGCCCTTTGCCCGTCGCATACCAGGCTTTGCCGCGATCTGCCGGATCATCATGCGAATGAACATGGCCCGGGGCGCCATGACCGGGATCGTCTTCCGCCTTACCGTGATCCTGATCAGGCCGTGGCGTTGCCGGGCCGCCCTTGCCGGCGCTGATCTCATAGCCAAGCCGGCGTACCACTGCTTCGACCTCTTCGGGGCCGGCGCCACCCTCGCTCAACGTTGCCGAAAGCCGCTCGCTCATCAGCGCAACGCGTACATCGCCGACGCCGGGCAGCTTTTCGACTGCCTTCGTCACCTTCACCGTGCAGGAGGCACAATCCATGCCCCCCACCTGCCATTCACGTCTGTTCGTCTCTTGCATCACCGATCCTCCGGCCACTGCCCGGCGGGACCCGGCAGCGGCCTTTTATCATCGAATCAGTTCTAATCCCTCTAGTCACTAGAGGGGCAAGCGGTTTGTCAGAACATTTTCCCGGCCAGCGGTACCTCATGGCCGGGGCTCAGCAACACAACCTCGCCCGCCTCGTCCGGCACACCCAGCACCAGCACCTCGGAGCGCACCGGCCCGATCTGGCGCGGCGGGAAATTCACCACCGCCAGCACCTGGCGACCGATCAGCTCTTCAATCGTGTAATGCCTGGTGATCTGGGCCGAAGAGCGTTTCACGCCGATCTCGGGCCCGAAATCGATGCGCAGCTTGAAAGCGGGCTTGCGGGCCTCGGGGAAAGGTTCGGCCTCGATGATCCGGCCCACCCGGATATCGACCTTCGCGAAGTCGTCATAGCTGATCTGATCTGTCATTTCCGTGCTCACTTGCCCAATTCCCGGCCGCGGTCTGCCGCTGCTTTCACCGCCCGCCTCAGAAGCGCCGGGAAACCGGTCTCCGTTTCCATCAGCACTGCAAGGGCGGCGGCGGTGGTGCCGCCGGGCGAGGTCACATTGATCCGCAACTGTTCAGCACTGTCTTCCGAGCGATGGGCCAGCTCGCCCGAGCCGGTGACGGTCGCCCGTGCCAGTTTCATCGCGATCTCGGGGGAAAGGCCCTCGGCTTCACCGGCGGCAGCCAGCGCTTCGATCAGATGGAAGACATAGGCCGGGCCAGAGCCGGATACGGCCGTCACCGCATCGATCTGGGCCTCGTTCTCCAGCTCGACCACCTCGCCGACGGCCTGCATCAACAGCCGTGATTGCGCGATCTGCGCAGCAGAGGCATGGGCATTGCCGACAAGGCCCGAAATGCCACGCCCGACCATCGCCGGGGTGTTCGGCATCACCCGGACGATCGGTGTCCTGGCCCCAAGCACCTGTTCCAGCGTGGCAATCGTCGTCCCGGCGGCGATTGAGATGAACAGCGTTTCGCCATTCCCAAGCGCGGTCAGCCCCGGGAGCGCGGCACCCATCATCTGCGGTTTCACGGCAAGAATGGCGATTTCCGCGCGGTCCGGCACGCCTTTATTCAGATGTACCCCGGTTGCTTGCAGCCAGTCCGAGGGATGCGGCTCGATCACCCAGACATTGCTGGCAGGCACGCCGAAATCCAGCCAGCCCCTGAGCAGCGCCGATCCCATTTTGCCGCAACCAAGCAGCAAAAGCCCGTGTTCGATTTTGATATCAGCTGACATGGTCCTGCCTTTCCGCCCGTTCGGGCGGCGAGGTTAGGCGCGGCCGTAAGCCTCTGCAATGGCGACTTTCATCGCATCCGCCGGCGCGCGGCCACCCCAAAGGGTCAGCTGGAAGGCCGGGTAAAAGCGCTCGGCCGCCAGCACCGCCGAGGAAATCAGTTTGTCGATCTGTTCCGGCCCGGCCGTCTGGCCGCCGGCAAGGCAGAGCCCATAGCGCCAGACCATCAGTTTCTGGTCATCCCACCAGGTGAAACCGCCGGTCCAGACCGTGTCATTGCAGCGGTTGATCAGCTCGTAAAGCTCGGCCATGCGGCCCTCGGGGGGCTCCATCTCGAAGGTGCAGATCAGGCGCAATGTCTCGTCCTGGTCGGACCAGGCAAGGGTCAGCGAATAGGTGCGCCACAGGCCTTCGACCGCCATGGCGATCTGATCATCGGTGACGCGGTCGAATTCCCAGGCATTGCTGGCGGCCAGCGTCTCGACGATATCGATGGGATGGATCTCATCCGAGAGCAGATAATCTTCGGAAAGTGACATGCCCGGCCTCATCATGACGCTTCTGCCCTGTGGATAACCACCAGAAGCTGGGGAACCTGCAAGGTTATGCGGATTTATCCACAGCTCCCACCAGATATTGATTTATCCTGATTCGTTCCGCGAATCATGTAAAGCAGTTTGTTGTGGAGGATCCTGTGGAAAACCGGGGTTTCCACAGGTAATTGCGATTCTTGCGGGGCAGGCCGCAATCCGGGTCAGCGTTTCGGCCAAGATCCCGGTCTGGCCCAGCGGCATGGATGAAAGGGGCCGTCGCTGCTGCCCGGAGAATAATAAAGCAAGCCGGCATCCACGCAGTCGGCGCCCATATGCTTTACGAATATGGGACGGAAGATGGCTCTGAACTCTTCAAAGACCTCTGCCTGCCTTTCCGGATCGTAACCGTCGGCGATCAGCAGCCAGTCGATGAAGTCTTCGGCTGTGACCGGACCGGTTTCCGGAAGAAAATCGGTAAAATGCACGAAGACCCCGGTATGGCCAGAGCCGCAGAAACCGTATTTGGCACAGACTTCGCGTGCCAGCCGGTCAAAACCTGTCATTTTCATGGGAGATAGCCGCTGAGGCGCGGCCTGTTGTTACAACGTACTTATCATGGCCTCCGCCCGGGGCGGTGTAAATGGAAAAGGTACCCGCAGGCAGAAAGTGACCCCCGTACAGATTGCACGGGGGCCAGGTCATCGGGTGGTGCCGGAGGGGCAGGGGATGACCCATCGGCAAAGGGGGGACAGGACCTCCCGAAGCGACTCCGATCCTGCCAGCGCCTCGATTCAGGCTTATGACAATGGGGCTGTCCGGGCCTGTGCCCGACAGCCTGCCGCGATCACCTGCCGCGCGAGCCGATCATGCCGACAATCTCTTTCGTTTTTGCAAGGATCGGGCTGGCAATGGCATCGGCGCGGGCAGCGCCTTCGCCAAGGATGCGGTCGATCTCGGCCGGGTCCTGCATATAGCGGTTCATTGCCTCGGTGATCGGCGAAAGCTTTGCCACCGCCAGATCGGCGAGACGCGGCTTGAAGGTGCCGAATTGCGCGCCGGCGAACTCCCGGATCACCGATTCGGCGCTGATCCCGGCCAGGGCCGCGTAGATATTCACGAGGTTCTTTGCCTCGGGGCGGTCCTTCAGCCCCTCCACGGTCTCGGGCAGCGGGTTCGGATCGGTGGTGGCCTTGCGGATCTTCTTCGCGATCGTATCGGCATCATCGGTGAGATTGATCCGACTGGCATCTGACGGGTCGGATTTCGACATTTTCTTCGTGCCGTCGCGCAGGGACATCACGCGGGTCGCGGTGCCCTCAATCAGCGGCTCGGTGATCGGGAAGAAATTGACACCGTAATCATGGTTGAACTTGGCCGCGATGTCGCGGGTCAGTTCGAGATGCTGTTTCTGATCTTCGCCCACCGGCACGCCGGTCGTGTGATAAAGCAGGATATCCGCCGCCATCAGGGAGGGATAGGCCAGCAGGCCCAGCGAGGAATTCTCGGCATTCTTGCCGGCTGTTTTGTCCTTGAACTGGGTCATCCGGTACATCCAGCCGATGCGGGCGACGCAGTTGAAGATCCAGGCCAGCTCGGCATGTCCCGTCACCTGGCTCTGGTTGAAGATGATCGAGCGCGCCGGGTCGATGCCGCTGGCCAGATAGGCCGCCGTGATCTCGCGCGTCTGGTGGCGCAGTTTTTCGGGGTCCTGCCAGACGGTGATCGCATGCAGATCGACGACGCAATAGATCGTCTCGATCCCCTCATCCTGCTTTTCGGCAAAGCGCTTCAGCGCGCCGAGGTAATTCCCCAGCGTCATCCCGCCCGAGGGCTGGATGCCGGAAAAGATCCGCGGCGTGAAACCTGGATTGGAGCCGCCCTGACCCTGGATGTCTTGCGAGGACATGATGCTCTCCGTCTGGAAAAACTGACCTGCACGGCGTAAGGCTTCGCAGGAGGGGCGTCAACATCGCGCCCGAAGGGGATGCGTGCCGCATGTATGATACCGATCCGAATGCCAGCCCGATCAACCAGCTGCCCTGGGTTGTCTGGGCATTGGCGTTGCCGATGATTGCGGCCGAGATCGTACTGGGTCTCGCCGAGGCCGGGGTGATCGGAGGGCCGGGCGGCATTGGCTGGCGCCAGAGCGCCCTGATGGATTACGCGGTGGCGCGCAATGTCGTTGAGTATTTCTGGGCCAACCGGGTCTGGGACGAATTGGCTCTGCGCTTTGTCGCCTTCCCCTTCGTGCATCAGACCACGACCAGCGCGCTGTTTGCGGTGGTCCTGTTGCTGGCGCTTGGCAAGATGGTCGGTGAGGTTTTCCGCTGGTGGGCTGTCCTCGGCGTGTTTTACGGGGCAAGCTGGGCCGGGGCCTTCGCCTTTATCGCCCTGGTGCCCTATGACAATTACCCGCTGATCGGCGCCTATTCCGGGGTTTACGGGCTGATCGGCGCCTTTACCTTCCTTTTATGGGTGCAGCTGATCGGGACCGGCTCGAATGGCTATCGCGCCTTCACGCTGATCGGGATGCTTCTGTTTGTGCAGCTTCTGTTCGGCGTGCTGTTCGGCGGCGGCTTTGAATGGATCGCCGAAGTGGCCGGTTTCGCCGCCGGTTTTGCGCTGTCCTTCCTTGTCAGTCCCGGCGGCTGGGGGCGGGTTCGCGCGCGGCTGCGCAACCGCTGAGCGTGCATGGTGCGGCCCGGGCATTCTGGCTGCGCGCGGCGGTCGGTTGCGCCTGTGGCGGAGATGGGTGACAGAGGGGCGCATCACAAGCGCCGCAGGAAAGACCCATGATCGGACCAAAAACCGGAGCCGCCATCTGCACCATTCTCTGGGGCTTTACCTATATGCTGGCCGGGCGCTGGCTGCCGCCGCATCCGGAAATGGCCGGTGCAGTGCGGGCGGTGGGCGGTGCGGGCTTTCTGTTTCTTCTGAGCCGCGAACTGCCCCTGCCGGGCTGGTGGGGTCGGATGATCGTCCTCGGCACGCTGAATGTCGGGTTTTTCTTCGGGCTGTTTTTCATCGGCGCGATGCGGCTCCAGGGCGGTGTCGCGGCGGTGTTTCAGGCGCTTGGGCCCGTGCTCGTGCTGCTGATGGCCTGGGGGATCCTGCACCGAAGACCGACGGGGCTGCAATTCTTCGCGGTGCTTCTGGGTCTTTTGGGCGTGGCGATGGTGGTACTCAAGGACGGAGCTGCGATTGACGGGATCGGCGTCGCCGCGATGCTGGGCTGTGTGCTGTCGATCTCGCTCGGGGGCGTGCTGCTCAGCCGCTGGGGCAGCCCGGGGATCAGCATCACCTCTTTCACCGCCTGGCAACTTCTGATCGGCGGTATCGAGCTGACGCTGGTCGCGCTTCTGATCGGCGATTTCCAGGGGCCGCTGACCGGGCTGAACATCGTGGCCTTTGTGATCCTTGCCATCGTGCTGACCGGGATCCCGTTCCTGTTGTGGTTCCGGGGGATCGAGGCCGTGGGGGCGGTCGCGATCATGCCGCTGATCCTGCTGACGCCGGTGACGGCGCTGGTGCTGGATGCGGCTCTGTTGCAGATCATGCCCTCGGCGCTGCAAATCGCCGGGGTTGTGGTGGTGATCGCATCACTTCTGATCAATCAGCGCGCCATGGTGGCGCGCTGAGGTTCACGCCCGCTTTCCGCGCCTGAGCGAGGATTTAAGATCGGCGAGGTTCATGGCACCGGTAAGCGTCGCGGCGAGGAAGTAACTCACCATTCCCGCCAGAACCAGGGCCAGAAGCAAAGGCGTCCGGGTGCCTTTTTCGGTCACGGCATCGCCCATGACCCAGACCAGCCCAAGCAGCACCGCGCCCATCAGCAGCGAAGACAGGATGATCCGGGGCAGCCGCTGGCGGAACCGGTCATCCATCGTGGCCGAGATCCCCATGCTGCGCGAGCCAAGCCAGAGCTGAACCACCATGATCCAGGCCGAAACTGTGGTCGCGATCGCCGCCGCGAGAAAGCCGATCAGGGGCATCAGCGCGACGGCAACAACCAGGTTCACTACCATCGCGACCACCGCATAATTGAACGGGCGCCGCGTGTCATGGCGGGCGTAAAACTGCGGTTGCAAGACTTTATGCAGCACGAAGGCCGGCAGGCCCGCGCCGTAGATCGCCAATGCCAGGGCGGTATTGTCGGCGGCATGGGCGCTATAGGCGCCACGCTCGAAAATCACGCCGATGATGGGCCGCGCGATCACGATCAGCGCGACCGCTGCCGGCAGGGTCAGCAAAAGCGCAAATTCCGCCCCGCGCGAAAAGCTGAACCGCGCGCCTTCGGCATCCGAGGCGCGCAGCCGCCGCGCCAGTTCCGGCAGCAGGACCACGCCAATCGCGATCCCCACCACCCCCAGCGGCAGCTGATAAAGCCGGTCGGCATTGTAAAGCCAGGTCATGGCGCCATCGGTATAGCTCGCCACCCGGCGGCCCACGACGAGATTGACCTGGACCACGCCCCCAGCAAGTGCTGCCGGCGCGGCGATGATGGCAAGGCGTTTCAGCTCGGGCGTCCATTTCGGCAGCTGGAAGGGCAGCGAAAACCCGAGCCGCTTCAGCGCGAACCAGACGGCCACAAGCTGCAACACGCCCGAGATCGAGATCGCCCAGGCCAGCGTGATGCCCATGTCCCAGTCGAACCGGCGCGCAAAGATCATGCCGGCGATCATCGTCAGCGACAAAAGCGCGGTGACCGCCGAGGTCGCAAGGAAGCGCCCCATCGAGTTTAGCACCCCTGACAAGAGGGCGGTCAGCGAGATGAAGAGGATATAGGGGAACGCGATCCGGCCATAGGTGATCGCCAGATCAAAGCGGGTATCCACCTCGAAGCCGGCTGCGAGGATCCAGACCAGCACCGGCATGGCCACGATACAGACCGCCGAAAAGACCGCGAGAAAGGCCGCCATTGTCCAGAACGCATCGCGGGCAAAGCCATTGGCATCCTCGCCTGCTTCAAGCTTTTTGGCATACATTGGCACGAATGCCATGTTGAAGGCGCCCTCGGCAAAGAGCCTGCGGAACATATTTGGCAGGGATTGCGCCGCGACCAGCGCCTGGCTGACGGGCCCGTCGCCAAGATAGGCCGCCATGAACATATCTCGCACGAGGCCCGCGACGCGTGAAATCAGCGTCCAGAAGCCTACGGTGAGGAACCCCGCCACCAGCCGGATCGGTTTCATTTCGGGATCTGCTCCTCGCGCCTGCGATCTGTTTCGTTCAGCCCTGGGCCTGCGCCCGTTCCGCACCATCGCTTATCGCCTGGCGCAGCTTTTTTTCCAGCGCTTCCTGGCGCCGTTTTTCGTGCAGTTTCAGCCCGAACGTGTCTTTCACATAGAATGTGTCGACCACCTGGGCACCGTAAGTCGCGATCACCGCGGAAACGATCGAGATGTTGTTATTCGCCAGCGTCCGGGTCAGGTCATAAAGCAGACCCGGGCGGTCGCGGGTATCGACCTCGATGATCGTGTAGATATCCGAGCCTTCGTTATCGATGGTGATATGGGTCGGGAAGCGGAATTCCCGCTCGCGCCGTTTCACCTTGTCGCGATCTTTCAGGGCCTCGCGCGCCACAACCTGACCACGCAGCGTCTTTTCGATCATGCCGCGCAGCCGGGGCAGGCGGGAAATCTCATAAGGGTGGCCCTCGGCATCCTGAACCCAGAACACCGCCGTGGCATAGCCGTCTTTTGACGTATAGGTGCGGGCATCGACCACATTCGCGCCCACCAGCGCCAGTGCGCCCGCGAGCCGCGAGAAAATGCCGGGGTGATCGGCCAGTGCGAAACAGGCGCGGGTGGCATCACGCGAGAGATCCGGCTCCAGGTCGATGCGGATCTCGTCATCGCCGATCCCGAGCAGGAGCCGCGCGAAAACGGCCTGGGTCAAAGTTTCCAGCCCCTGCCAGTATTGCGGATAATGGCGCTGCGTCTCGGCACGCAGGTCTTTGGCGTCCCAGTCGGGCAGGGCCTCGCGCAGGGCCCGCCTTGCCTCATCGGCACGGTTCTCGCGATTGACGGTTTCCAGCCCCGCCTCCAGCGCCTCGGCGGTGACCTGGTGGAGCTGACGCAGCAGCATCGCTTTCCAGTTGTTCCAGGTGTTCGGCCCGACACCCCGGATATCGCAGACCGTCAGCACCGTCAGCAGGTCAAGGCGTTTGCGGGTCTTTACCGCTTTGGCAAAATCCCTGACCGTGCGCGGATCGCCGATATCGCGTTTCTGCGCCATATCGGACATCAGAAGATGCCAGCGCACCAGCCATTCGACCGTCTCGCATTCTTCATCACTCAGCCCGAGGCGCGGCGTCACCCGCCGGGCGATCTGGGCGCCGAGGATCGAATGATCCTCGGGCCGGCCCTTGCCGATATCATGCAGCAAAAGCGCGACATAAAGCACCTTGCGGCTCACGCCGGTCTTGAGGATTTCCGACGACAAGGGCAGTTCTTCGATCAGCTCTTCGCGCTCGATCTGCGCCAGTGTCGAGATGCATTGGATCGTGTGTTCATCCACCGTGTAGGAATGGTAGACGTTGAACTGCATCATCGCGACGATGGGTTCGAATTCAGGGATGAATGCGGCCAGTACGCCCAGCTCGTTCATCCGCCTCAGGCTGCGTTCCGGGTTGCCATGTTTCAGCAACAGATCGAGGAAGATCCGCGCCGCTTCCGGGTCTTCGCGCATCTCGTCATCGATCAGTGCGAGGTTCGCGGTGACCAGGCGCATGACATTCGGATGCAGCAGATAGCCGGTCCGCAGCCCTTCCTCAAAAACCCGCAACAGATTCAGTTTGTCTTTCAGGAACTCTGCAGGGTTCACCACGTCGATCCGGCCCTGAACCAGGCGATAGCCCGGACGGACGCGTTTGGTCAGCTTGAACAGCCCCATCAGCGAGGCTTCGCGCTTGGCATGCCGTGCCTCGAGCCCGGTCAGGAAGATGCGGGTCAGCTCGCCGACGCGGGTGGCGTGGCGGAAGTAATCCTGCATGAAGATCTCGACCGCGCGCCGGCCACGGGCATCCTTATAGCCCATGCGCAAAGCCACCTCGGGCTGGAGATCGAAGGTCAGCTGATCGGTCGGACGGCCGGTGATGTAATGCAGATGGCTGCGCACCACCCAGAGGAAATCCTCAGCGGCGCGGAAGGTCTCATATTCCTCGCGGGTGAAGAGACCGGCATTCACCAGGCCCGCCGCTTTCGGCACCCTGTGCAGATATTTGCCGATCCAATACAGCGTCTGGAGGTCGCGCAGCCCCCCCTTGCCCTCTTTGACATTGGGTTCCAGCACATAGCGCTGGCCGCCCTGGCGGCGGTGGCGCTCTGCCCGCTCCGCGAGTTTTGCCTCGATGAATTCAGGGCCGGTTTTGCGGAAAACCTCATTCCAGAGCTTTTCGGCCAGTTCCCCGGCCAGCGCCTTGTCACCAGTGATAAAGCGTTTCTCGAGCATCGCGGTGCGGATCGTGATGTCTTCGCGCGCAAGGCGGAGGCAATCGCGGATGGTCCGGACCGCATGGCCCACCTTCAGCTTCAGATCCCAGAGCATGTAAAGCATTGATTCAACCACGCATTCCGCCCATGGCGTGGTTTTCATCGGGGTCAGGAACAGAAGGTCGATATCGGAATGCGGCGCCATCTCGGCGCGGCCGTAACCGCCGACCGCGAGGATCGCGAGCCGTTCGGCATCGGTCGGGAGCGCCACCGGATGCAGCTTTTGCGCGATGGTGAAGGCGATGATCACCAGCTGATCCGTCAGCCAGGCCTGGGCCGAGATCAGCGGCCTTGCCTCGGCCGGATGGTCGCGGAATGCCTCGGCCAGGGCGGCATTGGCGCGGGTTTTTGCCGCAGCCAGATGCGCGACCGCAACGGCGCGCAAGGCCTTTCCGTCAAGCCCGGGCGCAAGATCGGCAAGGATCGCTGCCGTCACGGCCTCTGTGTCGATGATCGCGTCTTCGGGCAGCAAAAGCGGGACGGCAGCCGGAACAAATCCGGCTGCCTTGTCGTCCGGTTCAGGGCCGGTTCCGGAGGCGCCCTGTCCTGCCCGCTTGCGCGGGGCGGGATCAGAGCCCGGCGCCGGAGAAGCTGCGGGGCGCAGGGTCAATCACGACCACCTGATTGTTGCGGATTTCGGCGACGGCGAGGCCGCGTTCATTGGTGCCATTGCTGCGCAGCCGGAAGATGCCGGAGACGCCTACGAAACCGGCATTCTGCGTCAGCGAGCCTGCGGACAGGTCGTTGCCCTGCCGCGCAAGCGCGCCGATGGCAGCGATCCCGTCATAGGCGAGACCGGCAATCGGATGCGGCGCCGCGCCGTAAGAGGCCTGGTAGCGATTTTGGAACTGTGCATAAAGATTGGGGTCGGGCAGGGTGAACCAGCCGCCCTGGACGCCCGGCAGGCCCAGCGTCTGTGCAGGCACATCCCAACGGGTCAGACCAAGGAATTTCGCGGCATTGCGGTCAAGCCCATTGTCCAGCAACAGCTGGCTCAAAAGCGGCAGTGCGCCCGCGGTATCCGCAGTCAGGAATACGGCCGATGCCCCGGTGTCACGCACGGTGGAAACGATGCCCGGTGCAGCAGCCGACACGCCTTGCTGGCTGAAATCATATCCGGAGACACCTACGACAGTGCCGCCTGCGGCCGAGACACCACGCTGGATGGCGCGTTTGCCGGCCTCGCCCGCGCTGTTCTTTTCATGCACGATCATGATGCGGTTGCGGCCCTGTCTGACCGCATAAGACGCCATGCGGCGGGCCGCATTGTCGAAGGTCGGGCCCAGCACAAAGACATTGCCGCCGGCGATATCGACATTGTTCGAGAAGGCGAGAACATTGATGCCCTTGCCGGCCATGGCGACGCCTGCGGCATTGGCCTCCTGCGCGAAAACCGGGCCAAGGATGATCTCGGCGCCTTCGGCCACGGCCTGGATTGCAGCCGCCGAGGCCTGGGACGGGTTGCCGCCGGTCTGATAGATGCGAAGGTCGATTTTAACGCCCGAGAGATCGGCTGCGGCAAGGCGCGCGGCATTGGTCAGGCTGTTGGCCAGGACCTGATCACTGGCCTGGCCCGACCCGCCCGGCACCAGCAATGCAATCTGTACCGGCTTTGAACGGTCGGATTTGCCGGGCGTGCCGCCGCCGCCGTCTTGCGGAACGCAGGCGGCGGCAAAGAGCGCGAAGAAGACAAAAAGGAACCGGCCCAGGGACTTGCGGGCCATCGGGAATGCGGACAACATCAGGTCTCCTCACGCGGGAACCGCCCTGAACAAGGGCGCGACGACAGCGCGAAGGTTAGTTGTTTCCGGGATCGAAGTAAACGCGCGCAGAGGGATGAGATGGTGGGAAGTTCGGAAAATTCTCCCCGCTGGCGGGCCTCCGCCGGTCGGGTTGAGCCTGGTCTGCATATGGTCGCCACGCCGATCGGGGCGGCGCGCGACATCACGCTGCGGGCACTGGATATCCTGGCCGGGGCCGATGTGCTGGCAGCCGAGGACACCAGGACGCTCCGGCATCTGATGGAGATTCACGGCATCGCGCTGGAGGGGCGGCCGCTGATCGCGGTGCATGACCATAACGAGAAAGGCATCGCGTCGCGGATCACCGGTCTGCTCGCCGAGGGGAAATCGGTGGCCTATGCCTCGGAAGCGGGGACACCGCTGATTTCTGATCCGGGCTTTGGCCTTGCGCGGGCGGCAGTGGAGGCGGGCGCAAAGGTGCTGGCCGCCCCCGGAGCCTCGGCGCTGCTGGCCGCTCTGGCGGTGGCAGGTTTGCCGACCGACCGTTTCCTTTTTGCGGGCTTTCCGCCGGCCGCCGCAGGGGAAAGGCAGCGGTTTCTCACCGGGGCCACGCGGGGTGACGCGACCCTGGTGCTGTACGAATCGCCCCGCCGAATCCGCAAGACACTTGCGGAACTGATCGCGATCTGCGGGCCGGACCGGCCGGTCGCCGTATGCCGCGAACTGACCAAAAGGCACGAAGAAATCCTGCGTGGATCGCTGGCCGAAGTGCTGGCACAGCTTGGAGACCAGGATCCGAAGGGCGAGATCGTGCTGGTTGTTGATCGCGGCCCGCCCGAACAGGCCGGGCCGGAAACCATCGCTGTCGCTCTGGATCATGCCCTTGCAACGATGCGCGTTAAGGAAGCAGCAGCATTTGTCGCGCAAACTCTGAATGTGCCGCGCCGTGAGGTCTATCAGATGGCCCTTGCGCGCAGTCAGAAACCGCAATGACGCAGGACCTGCCATGCCCCTTGATTTCGTTCAGAATGATCCTGTCGCGTCCGCCAGGGCGAGACGCGGGTTGCGCAGCCATCTGACCGGCCTCGCGGCCGAAGAGGCGGTTGCCCGCAAATATCAGGCGCAGGGCTATAAGATCCTCGCAAGGCGCTGGCGCGGGGCGGCTGGCGAGGTCGACATTATTGCCGGCAAAGGCGATGATCTCGCGATTGTCGAAGTCAAAAGCGCGCGCAATCATGATATCGCAGCCGGGTATTTCGGGCGCGCGCAGCAGATCCGGCTTGGTGCCTGCGCCGAGGAATATCTCCGGGAAATCCATCTGAGCGCCCGCGATCCTATGACAATCGTGGATATGCGATTCGATCTGGCATTGGTTGATGGCTTGGGGCGCGTCGACATCGCCGAGGCCGCCTTTTTTCTCTGATCCAAAGCGCGGCAAAGGGCACAGACGGGTTTGCATCGGCTGCGTCCTTGCGGCATCAAAGGGGCAGAACAGCCGGAGCATGTTATGGCACTCAAGGTCGCCTTTCAGATGGACCCGATCGGGTCGGTCAATATCGACGCCGATTCCACTTTCCGCATCGCGCTGGAGGCCCAGATCCGTGGGCACAGGCTGTTTTTCTATACTCCCGACCGGCTGGCTTTTGTCGAGGGGCGGGTCCTCGCACGTGGCCAATGGATCGAACTGCGCCGTGAACAGGGCAATCACGTCAGTTTCGGCGCAGAAACCGAGGTCGATCTTGCAGATTTCGATGTTGTCTGGCTGCGCCAGGACCCGCCTTTCGACATGGGCTATATCACCACAACCCATCTGCTCGACCTGATCCAGCCGAAAACGCTGGTGGTCAATGACCCGTTCTGGGTCCGGAACTTCCCGGAAAAGCTGCTCGTGCTGCGGTTCCCCGACCTCACCCCTCCAACGGCCATCGCCCGCGATCTTGAAACGATTCGCGCCTTCAAAGCCCGACATGGCGACATCATTCTCAAACCGCTTTACGGCAATGGCGGCGCCGGCGTTTTCCGGCTGGATGAGAATGACCGCAACCTTTCGTCGCTTTACGAGCTGTTCACCTCGATGTCGCGTGAACCGATGATCGTCCAGAAGTTCCTTCCCGCCGTGGCCAGGGGCGACAAGCGGGTTATTCTGGTTGATGGTGAACCTGTCGGTGCGATCAACCGGGTGCCGCAGGCGGGAGAGACGCGTTCTAATATGCATGTGGGCGGGCGACCCGAGAAGATCGGGCTCAGCGACCGCGATCTGGAGATCTGCCGCCGCATCGGCCCAACGCTGCGCGAACATGGCCAGATCTTCGTCGGTATTGACGTGATCGGAGACTGGCTGACCGAGATCAACGTGACCTCGCCCACCGGCATCCAGGAGCTGGAGCGGTTTGACGGCACCAATGCCGCCGAGAAAATCTGGCAGGTGATCGAAGCGAAGCGCGCCGGCTGACCCTATCCAAGGGCGCCGGGCGAAAGCCGGTAAGAGGCGGCTTCGGCTATATGGTTGCGGCGCAGCGCGTCACTGCCCTCGAGATCCGCGATTGACCGGGCGACCCGCAACAGCCGGTGATAGCCACGCGCGGACAATCCCATGCGGTCGGCCAGCACACCGATCAGCGCACGGCCCCCGGCATCGGGGCTGGCGAATCTCTCCAGTGATTCGCCGGAGAGATCGGCATTGGTCTGCCCCTCTGCCCCGAGCCGTTCCGCCTGAACATCGCGCGCGGCCTGCACCCGGGCTGCGACCACGGCCGAGCTTTCGCCATTCGCCGGCAGGTCAAGATCCGTGAAAGCGACCGGCGGCATTTCGATTCGCAGGTCTATCCGGTCCATCAGCGGGCCAGAGATCCGCCCCAGGTATTCCGCACCGCAGACCGGCACCCGGGCGCAGGCGCGGGAAGGGTCGGTCAGATAGCCACAGCGGCAGGGATTGGCGGCAGCAACCAGCTGGAAACGGCTGGGATAGCGGATATGCGCATTTGCGCGCGCGACAGTCACTTCGCCGGTCTCGATCGGTTGGCGGAGCACTTCCAGCACCTGGCGCGAAAATTCAGGCAATTCATCAAGAAACAGGACACCATTATGCGCAAGACTGATCTCGCCTGGTTTCGCGCCACGCCCGCCGCCTGACATTGCCGCCATCGATGCGGTGTGATGCGGCGTGCGAAACGGGCGGCTGCGCGAAATCCCACCGCCGGTCAGCAGCCCCGCGAGGGAATGAATCATCGAGGTTTCCAGTGCCTCGGCCGGGCTCATCCCGGGCAAAAGCCCGGGGAGGCGCGCGGCGAGCATGCTTTTCCCCGATCCTGGCGTGCCGGTCATCATGAGGTGGTGGCGCCCGGCGGCCGCAATTTCAAGCGCGCGCTTGGCGCGTTCCTGGCCTTTGACCTCACGCAGGTCAGGCGCGGCGGTGCAAGGCCGGATCTCTCCCGGGCGCGGTGGCGTCAGCACCGCCTGACCGGTGAAATGTCGTACCACCTCGGCCAGTGACACAGCGGCGATGACCTCGGTCGCGCCAACCCAGGCCGCTTCCGCACCGGAGGCACTGGGGCAGAGCAGGGCGCATTCCTCTTCGGCAGCGGCGAGCGCCGCAGGCAGGGCGCCGGCGACCGGCAGCAGGCGGCCATCCAGCGACAGCTCTCCCAGGGCGAGGACCCTCGCGACCTCATCGCGGGGCAGGATGTCGATCGCCGCCAGCAGTGCCAGCGCAATCGGCAGGTCGAAATGGCTGCCCTCTTTCGGCAGATCCGCCGGCGCGAGGTTGATGGTGATGCGCCGGTTCGGCAGCGCGATGGACAAAGATTGCAGCGCGCTGCGCACCCTTTCACGGGATTCGCTCACCGCCTTGTCGGCCATACCGACAAGCGTGAAGGCCGCAGCCCCGCCCTGGACCGCGCATTGCACCTCGACCAGCCGCGCCTCAACCCCTTCAAAAGCCACGCTATAGGCGCTGGCGATCATGCGCGCTTCCCCTTGCCCGAAGAGGGTCAGCTTGCGCGAAGACTGGTTAGCGAAGGGTTAACGACATCACGTTCCGAAACGGCGCGGACCTGTCACGCCGCAACACCCCGGAGCAGCGGTACGAATGCGGGCCAGGCTTCTGGATCGGCCGCGGTCTTGTCGCGACAAAACGCATTGCAAAACCCGAGCCGGCGCCCGGCCAGTTCCAGAACATGCGTCACTGGCTTGCCGGAATAGGGGCAGGCCACGTTCTCGGCTTCGGTTCCCGTGACGGCCTTCGCGGGCAGCGGAACCGGGCCGGGCCAGTCGCGGCGCGGCCAGTCGCGGCGGTAAACCGTCTGATCGGGGCCATCCACCAGCCCCATTGCGCGCCAGCGCCGGAATGAGGGATGCGCGAGATGCGCGTTCACATAAGCGCTGGCCGCCGCACCGACCGGCAGGTTGTAGCCTGCGATCCGGGCCGCAACCGGCGCGAAAAACACATCTGCTGCCGAATAGTCGCCGCAAAGCCAGGGTCCGCGCCCGCCGCAAACCCGGCGCGCGTGATCCCAGATCACGTCAAGGCGGGCGAGGTCTTTCAGAACTGCCTCGGGTGGCTGCGAATCCTGATAAGACACCCTCAGGTTCATCGGGCAATAATTGCGCAGCGCTTCGAAACCGGCATGCATTTCGGAGGCCAGCATCCGCGCCGTGGCGCGGTGCGCGGGATCTGTCGGCCAGTGACCGGCCTCAGGGTGGCGGCTGGCCAGCTCCTCGGCGATGGCGAGGCTTTCCGAGACCACTGTGCCTTCGGGCATCCGTGCGGTCGGCGCGGTGCGCGAGGGTGCATAACTGGCAAGCAGGCGCGGCAATTCGTCTGAATAGAGCCGGGCCGTGTGCACCCGCACCGGAATTCGAAATGCATCAAACAGCAGCCAGCCACGCAGTGACCAGCTGGAATAGGCGCGGTCGCCGATCACCAGATCGTAAGTCATCCCTGTCTCCTTTGGCGCGCAGCCTGGGGTGGCGGCACCGGGAAGGGAAATGCTGTTTTGTGTGCGGATCCATCACGGAATGTGATTGATGCGATGCAGCTGGCCCGGGCGGAAACCGATCGAGGTCACCGAGAGGTTGTCGATTTTATGCGACAGTACCTCAGCCGTGGTGAGACCGGCTGCCAGCTGCACCGCTGCAAGGATCGCGCCGAAATGGGCGACGATGATCAGCTCATCGGCCTGTTCGGCCAAGCGGTTCAGCGCGGTTCCGATCCGGGCGGTCAGGTCGTCCCAGCTTTCTCCGCCCGGCGCGCGTGGGGTACCAGCCTGGTCCCAGAAGGCGCGGATCAGGATAGGGTCGGAGACTTCGGCCTCGGCATAGGTTTTCATCTCCCAGGCGCCGAAATTGATCTCGCGCAGGCCCGGATCATGGGCCAGGCGCAAGCGGGGCGCGAGACAGTCGGCGGTGCAGATCGCGCGCGACAGATCCGAGGACACCACCGGGACATCCGGCAGATAAGCGTTCAGCCGCGCGATCTGCGCATGATCCGACAGATCGGCGGGAATATCGGTCCAGCCCACCATCGCTTTCGCATGGGTCGGGCCGTGGCGCACCAGCCAGAAGCGGCTCATGGCGCCATCTCCGGGAGCGTGCCTTTCAGAGCCAGCGGCAGGCCGCACATCACCGCGACGACCAGCCCGGCCTGCTGCGCCAGGCGCTGGTTCAGCCGCCCCTGTTCGTCGCGAAACCGCCTGGACAGCGCGTCGCCGGGAACAATGCCCTGACCGACCTCATTCGTGACCATGATCACCGGACCGCGTGCGGCGGCCAGTGCGATCAGGAGCACCTCGGTCTCATTGCCAATGTCATTTTCCGCCAGCAGATGATTGGTCAGCCAGAGCGTGGCGCAGTCAAACAGCGTCACACTGCCCCCGGGCGCGGCGGCGACGGCAGGGGCGGCGTCGAACGGGGTCTCGAAGGTCTCCCAATCCGGACCACGGTCTTCGCGGTGCTGGCGGATACGCTCGGCCATCTCGGTGTCAAAGGCCTGGGCGGTGGCGATATAGCGCCGCTTCAGCCCCGACCCGAAGGCAAGGCGTTCGGCACAGGCGGATTTTCCGGAACGGGCGCCGCCGGTGATCAGGGTGAAGGGAGGGAGCAGGGTCATGGCGCGACTATAGCGCGGGCGCGGCGATGTGCCAGCGGCGTGACGATTGAGTTCCCGCCGCATGCAACCTAAGTTCCCTTTCGCAATGGAGGGCCAGTAATGCTTGCCGGTAAACGCATTCTTCTGATCGTGGGTGGCGGCATCGCGGCCTATAAGGCGCTGGAGCTGGTGCGGCTGCTGCGCAAGGCGGGTGCGTCGGTGACCCCGGTCCTGACAAAAGCCGGGGCGGAATTCGTAACCCCTCTGTCGCTGTCGGCGCTGGCGGGGGAACGGCATTACCAGGAGCTGTTCGATCTGATGGATGAGGCCGAGATGGGCCATATCCAGCTGTCGCGGGCGGCGGATCTGCTGGTCGTCGTGCCCGCGACCGCTGATCTTATGGCGAAGATGGCGACCGGCCGGGCGGATGACCTGGCCTCGACCCTGCTTCTGGCGACCGACAAACGGGTCATGATCGCGCCGGCGATGAATGTGCGGATGTGGCACCACCCGGCGACGCAGCGCAATCTCGCGACGTTGCAAGAGGATGGTGTGTTGGTGGTTGGCCCGGATCAGGGCGAGATGGCCTGTGGCGAGTTCGGCGCCGGGCGACTGGCAGAACCCGCGCAGATCCTTGCGGCGATTGAGGCCGCTTTCGGGCCAAAGCCCTTGCGTGGCAAACATGTGCTGGTGACCTCCGGCCCGACGCATGAGCCGATTGACCCGGTGCGCTATATTGCGAACCGTTCTTCCGGCGCACAGGGCACGGCGATCGCGGGCGCGCTGCGGGATCTGGGGGCGAGGGTGACCTTTGTCACCGGCCCGGCAAGCGTGCCGCCGCCGCAGGGGGTGGATGTGGTCGCGGTCGAGACGGCGGCAGAGATGGCGCGCGCGGTGAAGGCTGCGCTTCCGGCGGATGCGGCGGTGATGGCGGCGGCGGTGGCCGATTGGCGCGTGGACAATCAGGGCGCGCAGAAGATCAAGAAGGATGGTACCGGGAACCTGCCCGCGCTGCAATTTGCCGAGAATGAAGATATTCTGGCGGGCGTGTCCAAGGGCAGCCCGCGCCCGCGCCTGGTGGTCGGTTTCGCGGCCGAGACCACCGATGTGGTGCAACACGCGACGGCGAAACGGCTCAGGAAAGGCTGCGACTGGATCGTCGCGAATGATGTCTCGCCCGCCACCGGGATCATGGGCGGGACGGAAAACGCCGTAGTGCTGATCACGGATCAGGGCGCCGAGACCTGGCCCCGGATGCTCAAAGAGCAGGTCGCGCGGCAGCTTGCAGAGCGCATTGCCGCCTCACTGACATAGGCTCCGGACTCACTGACCCTGACAGCCCGAAGACGAGGGGGGCGGCGAGACGGATAGCTCAATGGAAGATGATGGGCATGTGTCGTGCCTGGGGAGAGGCGCCTCCGGTCCTTGACCTTGCGATTATGACCCCGATGCGGTTTCGGCGTTTGTTGTGGCGCCTGTGGTATCGGACTGTGTTCTTGCGGGGTTTTCCTGCCCGGGCAGCTGGCTCTTATGCCCTTGCCCTTCAACGCATCTCTGAACCTTGACGCCGAGGAGCGCGCAAACGGCTTCTGGCCCAAATCCTTGCGCATCAGAAGCCCGTATCACCCCGGCCAGGGCGCGGGGTGAACGCCTGTCGGAGACCGCCGGTTTTCTCCGCCCTGTCCCACGAATTGGCCCTGGTCGCGGCGCGTCAGGGGGCGAGCCTGAAATCCTTCGCAAATGCGCTCTCTCAGAGCCACCAGAGCCGGACCTCTGCAGCAGCCTGAAAAAGACAGATGCTAGACCTCCTTGCGCCCGCCCTCTTTCCGGCGGCGGTTCAACTCCATCACCAGGGCTGTGACGATCGTCAGCGCGATCAGGATCAGGGCAAGGGCGTTGACGGCTGGCGTCAGCCCGGTGCGGACCTTGGTCGCGATATAGACGGTCAGCGGCGTGTCGGTGCCACGGACAAACAGCGTGGTATTGTAGTTCTCGAAGGATTGCAGGAAGGCGATGAACGCCGCCGCAATCAGTGCCGGCTTCAGGAACGGCAGCAGAACCCGGCGGAAGATCATCCATTTCGACGCGCCGAGGCCAAGCGCGGCCTCTTCCTGGGTGCGGTCGAACCGCTGCAGCCGCGCCACCACCATCAGCATGACATAGGCGGTGATGAATGTCGCCTGGGCCAGCACGATCAGGAAGGTGCCGCCGCCAATCCCGGCCTGGCGCCACAGGATCAGTGTGGCGATCCCGATGGCGACGCCGGGCGTCAGCAGGGGCGATACCATGATCGCGTAGAAAATCCCCCTTGCGCGCGCGTCGAGGCTCGTGAGGAACAAGGCGGCTGCTGTGCCGACCGGCAAAGCGAAAGCAACCACGGCAAGGCCGATCCCGAGGGAGAGCCAGAGCGCCTTCCACATGGCCCTGTCGTTCCACAACTCCTGGAACCAGCCCAGCGTGGTGCCAAGCCAGGGCGTGACCGTCGGGAATTTCGAGGTGTTGAAGGTTGCCGCCGACATGATGATCAGCGGCAGGAAGAGATAGGCCAGAAACAGCGTCAGATAGGCGATGAACAGCAGTTTCGGCAAAGCGCGCGACAGCCGGTCAAGGGCCGTGACGGGGCGGGCGGGGGAGGGGCTTGCCATGGTCATTTCGCAACATCCGCCAGATTGACGCGGAAGATCTTCAGCGTGACCATCACCACCGCCATACACAGGACCAGCAGCACCAGCGCATAGGCCGCGCCGCGGTTCCAGTTTCCGCCTTCAAAGAACCAGTTATAGATGATCTCGGTGAACCAGCGCGAGCCGGGCGATCCGAGCAGCGCAGGTGCCACATAGGACCCGGCCGCCAGCATGAAGGTAAAGACGCAGCCGGTCGCGATCCCGGCTTTGGCATGCGGGATCACGATACGCCAGTGGATCCGCCAGGTCGAGGCGCCGAGGTTTTTGGCGGCCTCAAGCTGTGCCGTCTCCAGCGTCGAGATCGAGTTGTAGATCGGGAAGAGCATGAAGAGGATATAGGCGTAAACCATCCCGGCCAGCACGCCGAAATCGCCCTGCCAGCGCACCGGCGCGTCGATCAACCCGATCGACAGCAGGAAAGCGTTCAGCGGCCCGTTGAAGGAAAGGATGATGAACCAGGCCAGCGTCCGGAGCACCTCATTGATCCAGAAGGGAATGATCAGCGCGATCAGCATGGCGCGTGCGCCGCGGATGGTCGCGACCTTCGCCATCCAGAAGGCCAGCGGATAGGTGATCGCCAGCGTCGCAATCATGACGAGGCCCGAGCCCCAGACGGTTTTCAGAAAGATCGCGCGATGGACCTTGTCGCCAAACAGCGCGGTGTAATTGTCGACCGTATAAACATCCTTCGGCCCGCCGATGTCATTGGGGAACAGCATCGGTTTCAGCGAGAAATTCAGCATCATCAGATTGGGCGCCAGCACCATCCCGATGATCCAGAGCGCGACCAGGGCGATGAAAAACCCGCCCAGGCCCGGCCCGAACCGTTTGATCATCTCATTCATGCGGCGCCCGCCTTTTCCGAAAGGATCAGCGCTTCGTCGGGCCGGAAGCTCAGCCAGACCTGTTCGCCCGCTTGCGGTGCCTCGCCAAGCTGGCGGTTCGGGACGGTGGCCAGCAATTCCTGACCATGTTCCGAGACGGCGCGCAGCATGGCGCTTGCCCCTTCATATTCCAGCGAAACGGCGCGCGCGCTCAGGCTGTTCGGCAGCGCGATGCGGCTCACCGCCATGGCTTCGGGACGGATGAAGATGCTGGCCTTCTCGCCATCTTCCAGACCCGCGCCGGCGCGGCCGGTGAAACGGCCTTCGGCGGTGGTAAGGGTGGCAAGGCCACCCTCAAGCCCGCGCACCGTGCCGATGATACCATTGGTTTCGCCCACAAACCGCGCGGTGAAGGGGGTCGCGGGATTGGCGTAAAGCTCTTGCGGGGTTGCAATCTGTTGCAACACGCCCGCATTCATGACCGCCACACGGTCAGACATGGCCAGCGCTTCGGACTGGTCATGGGTGATGTAGATGAAGGTGACGCCGGTGCGTTTCTGCAAGGCGCGCAGTTCCGCCCGCATATGCTGGCGAAGTTTCAGATCCAGCGCGGAAAGCGGCTCGTCCAGCAGCAGGACCTGCGGCTCTACCGCCAGCGCGCGGGCGATGGCGACCCGCTGGCGCTGACCGCCGGAAAGCTCATGCACCATGCGCGTCCCATAACCCGGGAGCGCGATCAGTTCGAGCAGTTCTTCGGCGCGCTTGCGGCGCTGCGCTTTTGGAACGCCGCGCGCCTCGAGCCCGAAGGCGATGTTTTCCCAGACCGGCATCAACGGGAACAAAGCGAGCGACTGGAAAATCATCGCGGTCGGGCGCCGGTCCGCCGGAATGCCGGCCATATCCTTGTCGCCGATCAGCACGCGGCCCGCGGTTGGCTCGGTAAAGCCCGCGATCAGGCGCAACAGTGTCGTCTTGCCGCATCCCGAAGGGCCCAGGATCGAAAAGAATTCGCCCCCCGCAATATGGGCAGAGAAGTGGTGAACCGCCTTCACATCGCCAAAAGCCTGTTCAACGTCGATCAGTTCGACCGAATGCGACATGCGGGTTCTCTCACCAGTTGCTTAATGGAAAGGCTGCGGCGCGATGATGCGCGCCGCAGCGGGTCTTGAGGTCGACAGATCAGGCCGAAAGGAACTTGTCCTGGTATTCGTTGCGCAGGGCAACAAACCAGTTTTCCTGCACCGGCCACCACCACAGCTTCTCCAGCGCATCGCCCGGATAGGCGCCGGTGAAGAAGGTGCGCGAGGCTTCCGACAGATGGGCCTCGGCGCCGACGGCGGTCGAGTTGATCGAGGTGTGATTGGCATAAAGCGCGCCGGCCTCGGGCGTCAGCATGAAGTTCAGGAAGGCATAGGCCTGATCGACATTCTGCGCGCCGGTCGGGATCGAGATCCCTTCCATCCAGGCAAGGGCACCTTCTTTCGGGGCGATGAAGCCAACCGGCAGGCCTTCCTTCGCAAGAGTTGCCGCCGAGCTGTCCCAGGTCTGGCCGATCTTGGCGCCATTGGTGCGGAACGCGCCCTGGGCCTCGTTCTCATTCGACCAGAACTGGATGATATTTCCCTTGCGGGCAATCGCTTCGGCCAGCACGACGTCGTAATTGGCCTTCATGATGGCTTCGTCTTTGAAGCTGTCGAGGAAGGGATGCGGCAGTTTGCCTTCCGATTCCATCCACAGCGCCAGGCCGACAAGGCCGGAATGGCCGCGCACGGTGGCCTTGCCAGCCGATTCCGGCTTCCAGATATCGCCGTAGGATGCGGTGCCATATTCCAGCGGGTTGTCGTTCTTGTCGAAGGCCAGCGCTTCGGTGCCCCAGTCGGTCGGAACCTGGTAGCGCTTGCCGTCAACCACGGCGCCCAGCACTTCCGAGGATTTCGCAGCCGAAGGAAGGCACTTGTCCCATTCGACTTTCGAATCGTCGATCTCTTTCAGGAGGCCGAATTCGACATAGTTCGGCACGCGGTCGACCGCCGGCCAGATGATGTCATAGCCGGTGCCATTCGAGGCGCGCATCTGGTTCAGAAGTTCGTCATTGGTGCCATAGGGCGTATAGGTCGCTTTGATGCCGGTGGCCTTTTCAAAGGCGGCCAGCAGGTCGTCGGAAATATAGCCGGCCCAGGCAAAGACATTGACCGAGCCCGACGAGCCCTGCGCCAATGCGCCACGCGACACGAGGGGGGCGGCGAGCGAGGCGACAGCGGCGCCCCGGACAAATGAACGGCGGTTGATGAGGGTCACTGTTATGATCTCCGCTTTACCTGCCCTGGCCGGGATTGGCCGGGGCCGGATTGAATGTCTGACGCCGCCTGCCTAGAGCCGGTATGTATCGGGGACATAACCACGATGTAACGGATGTGTAACAGGTTTTGTCTGAATCACCTTAACCGGTGCTTGTTGGTCTGCCTAGCTGTCAGGCCCAGGTTCTTAGGATGGGTGCCTGTATCGGGGCAGGGCCACAGTGCAGACCCGATTCGGCAGATTTCCGAGTGTTTCGCTTTTTGCCAACCACCCAAGTAAAATAGTCAACTATTTGAATCCATTCGCTTTTTTCTTGACGGATGCGATTTTCCGGTTTAGAATGATTCTCAACGACAGCAAGCCAGCCGTTAGCCAAAGCGCCAGGGTCAGCCAGCTCTCGACAAAATTCCCGCCAGCAGGATGACGGCAGCACGCCCGGCAGCTTACAGCCACCCAGGCCAGCCCCCATGATCATCCCGCCAGTCGGACAGACAGGACTCCTCGCCTCCCTGCACGCGAAAGACCGCCTCTGGTGGTCCGGCCAGCCAGGCAGCCAACCATCCCGCAAGCTTCGCAGCAGGCAGCCAGTCGCCCCCGCGCCACTAAGCCCGAGCCAGACAGTCCTGGGATTCCTGACGATTCTGAAAGTTGCAGACCACAATGCAGAAGGGCAGCCGTTCGGGGGCTGCCCTTTGTCATTTCCGGCAGATGTGAGACGCCGCCTCGGATCTTGCTCTCAGTCTTCACCCGGCGCATCGGCAGGATCGGCAAAGGCGGCTTCTCCCTCGGGCGGCGACACTGGCCCGATCGGCACATCCGATCTCGCGACGGCCCCGGGGATGCCGGGAGTGCCCTCGATCCGGTCGCGGTGCAGGGCGGCACGGCCAAGGAACATCAGCGTGACCGGCGTGGTGATCATCAGGAAAATTCCGATCACCAGCTCGTGCAGAACCGCGCGGCCTTCGGTCCAGCTGACCAGTATCATCGAGGCGAGCAGGATGCCCGCCGCCCCCCAGGAGGTGCCGAGCGTCGGGGCATGCAGCCGGTCGTAAAAGCTGTGCAACCGCGCAAGGCCGATGGTGCCCAAAAGCGTCAGCGTAGAGCCAAGCACCAGGAAGAAAGCCACCGGCAGTGCGATCCAGGCTGGAAGCGTTTCGAGATAGGTCATTCGATCACCTCGCCCCGGATCAGGAATTTCGCAAGCGAGACCGTGGCGACAAAGCCCAGCACGCCGATCACCATCGCCGCCTCAAAGAAAAAGGGCGATCCGACCCGGATCCCGGTCACGACAAACAAAAGCATCGCGGTGACGTAAAACGTATCAAGCCCCAGCACCCGGTCCTGGGCGCGCGGCCCGTAAAGCAGCCGGTAGCCGCCAAGACAGGCGGCCAGTGCGAGGGCGATCTGGGCATAGCCCAGGGCCAGGGACATGATGAGGGCGCTCATGCGGGAAAGGCCTCCAGCAGCAGGGACTCATAGCGGGTGCCGATCAGTTCCACCCAGTCATCGGTTTCGATCATATCGAAGACATGCAGCAAAAGCGTGCTGGTCTCTTCGTCATATTCCACCCAGGCGGTCCCCGGCGTGGCAGTGATGATCATCGCCAAAAGTGCCAGCGGCGCCGGGTCGCGCAGCTGCAGCGGGATTTCGATAAAGCCGGAATGGCGTTTGCCATGCCGGCCACCCGAAAGGATCAGCCGGGCCACCGCGTAATTCGACCGCATGATGTCGAGCCCGACGATGAAGAAGAGCCTCAGCAGGGCCATGGGCGCGCGCAATTTCACCCGATCCGGCTCGATGGCCGCAAAGGCGCGCGAGGCCAGTGCGGCCACGCCAAAGCCCAGAACCAGATTGCCCAGCGAGAAGCTGGTCAGCAAAAGCCACAAAAGCATCAGCGCCAGGGTCAGAAGGGGATGCGGGAAGAGCCTGGTCATTCCTGGTCCTCCGCGCCCACGGTTCGCCTGGTCGAAAATACCCCGTCGGAATAGACCAGCGGATCATGCAGTGCGCGCGAAGTGGCATCGGTATAGCGCAGCACGGAATCACCGCGCACCGTGATGGCGAGCATCATCGCGACCAGCAGGATCACCGGCGCGAATTCCATCGCCAGCACCTTGGGTGGTTTCGAATCCGAGGCCCAGAAGGTCTGGATCCCGATCCGCACGAGGCCAAGGATGGTGGCAAAGCCCGAGATCATCAATACCGCGAGGAAAGTCCAGGTCAGATAGGCGGGCACGCCTCCGACCCCGAGCATCCCCGACAGGATCGCCACTTTGCCGATAAAGCCCGACAAAGGCGGCAGCCCCGCCAGCACCAGCAGGCAGACGCCAAAGCTCAGCCCGAGAATGGTCATGGTGCCGGGAATCGCCAGACCGACCTCTTCATCCTCATCCTCGTCTTTTTCCAGCCCGTAAGCGTCAGCGGTCAGGGCCAGCATGGCGGCGATACCGCCTTCTTCGCGGCTCATCGGTTCCAGCAGCAGGAACAGCGTCGCGGTCGCCAGCGTCGAAGACACCATATAGTAAAGCGCGCCCGACAGCATCGAACTGCCGCCCCCCGAAAGCGCGAGGCCGATCACTGCCAGCACGGTCCCCGAAGAGATCAGCACCAGATGTGCGGCCATGCGGCCAAGGCTCTGACTGCTCAGGACGCCCAGCATCCCGAAGACCATCGTGGCCATGCCACCCCAGATCAGCACTTCGGCGCCAAAACCGGCCGAGGCCCCTGCGCCGAGCCCGAAAAACAGCATGGAAAGGCGCAGGATCACATAGACGCCCACCTTGGTCATCACGGAAAACATCGCTGCGACCGGCGCAGCCGAGGCCATATAGGTGATCGGCAGCCAGAAGGACAAAGGCCAGAGGCCGGCCTTCACCAGAAACGCGACCCCCATGATCGCCGCCCCTGCATGGAACAGGGGCCGCTCGCTCGCCGGGATATTGACCACCATCTGCGACAGATGCGCCATCGAAAGCGTGCCGGTGACGCCATAGATCAGCGCAACACCGATCAGGAAGAACAAAGACCCCGCCAGGTTCATCGCGATGTAATGGATGCCGGCGCGCACCTTCACCTGGCCCGATCCATGCAGCAACAGCCCGTAGGATGCCGCCAACAGAACCTCGAAAAACACGAAGAGGTTAAAGATGTCGCCGGTCAGAAACGCGCCGTTCAGCCCCATCAGAAGGAACTGGAACATCGAATTGAAATGCTGGCCCTGCTTGTGCCAGTTGGCGCCGGCATAGATCATTGTCGGGATCGCCAGCAGCGCGACCAGAAGCAGCATTAAAGCCGACAGCCGGTCCAGCACCAGGATGATGCCAAAGGGCACCGCCCAGTCGCCCAGCAGGTAAAAGCTGATCTCATTGCCGCCAGACAAAGGCGAGCCTTTGGAGCGGTTCAGCAGTTCAATCGCGACAAACAAAAGCGCGATGGTCGAACCGATCGAGATCCCCAGCTTCGCCTTCCGCTGGCTCTCATCGTAAAGCAGCATCAGGGCACCCGCGATCAGCGGGATCAGGATCGGGGCAATGATCAGGTGTTCAGTCGCAAGCATCATTTGGTCTCACCGCTGCGGTCGGGTTCGCGGCCATCGACATGGTCGGTGCCGGTCAGCCCTTTCGAGGCGATCATCACCACCAGAAACAGCGCTGTGGTGGCAAAGCTGATGACGATGGCGGTCAGCACCAGCGCCTGGGGCAGCGGGTCGGCATATTCGGCGGCATTGATCCAGCCGCCTTTCGGCATGATCGCGGGCTTGCCTATGGTCAGGCGCCCCATCGAGAAGATGAAGATATTGACCGCGTAAGACAAAAGGCACAGGCCGATGATCACCTGAAAGGTGCGCGGGCGCAACAAAAGCCAGATGCCCGATGCGGCGAACACCCCGATGGCGGCGGAAAGCACGATTTCCATCAGGCGGCTCCCTTCTGTTTCGCGGCTTTCTCTTCGGCCTTTTCCTCTTCCAGCTCGCGCAGACGCGCGGCGCGCAGGCTCTGGTGAGCAATTGCGATCAGCATCAGCACGGTCGCACCAACCACCGCAAGGAAGACGCCAAGGTCAAAGGCCATCGCGGTCGCCATCGGCACCTTGCCGATCAGCGGCACATCAAGATAGCGCGCATGGGCGGTCAGGAACGGATAGCCGAAAAGCCAGGCCCCGATACCGGTTGCGGTGGCGATCAGCAGGCCAAATCCCATCCAGCGGATCGGCAGGATGATGATCCGTGCCTCGATCCAGCGCACATTCGACGCGATATATTGCAGGAGAAGGCCAATCGCGACCGTAACACCGGCCGAGAAGCCCCCGCCGGGCAGGTCATGGCCGCGGAAGAACAGATAGGCCGCGATCACCAGGGTGACCGGGAACATCCAGCGCATGATCACCGAAGGGATCAGCATGAAATTCTCAAGCCGGTCGGCGGCATAGCCCTGTTGCTGCTCGGGCGCGCCGATGCTTTCGGATCCGGGACGGAAGCGGCGCAGCAGCGCATAGACCGTCAGGCCCACAATCGCCAGAACCGTGATTTCGCCGTAAGTGTCAAAGGCGCGGAAATCGACGAGGATTACATTGACCGTATTGGTGCCGCCGCCTTCGTAATAGGCATTCCTGAGGAACCAGTCGCCGATATTCGGGACCAGCGGCCGGGTCATCACAACCCAGGCCAGGGCGGCAAGCCCGCCGCCGCCAATGGCCGCGATGATGAGATCGCGCCCGCGCCGCGCCTTTGATATCAGAAGGTCATCACCCGCGATCTCTTCGCGCCGTTTCGGCAGCCAGCGCAGCCCGAGGAGGAGAAGAACCGTCGTCACGATCTCGACCACCAGCTGGGTCACGGCCAGATCCGGCGCCGAGAACCAGGCGAAGGTGACACAGGTGATCAGTCCGGCGCCGCCCAGCAGCACCAGCGCCGCGAAGCGGTGGTACTTCGCCTGCCAGGCCGCACCAATGGCGCAGGCGCCACCAACCAGCCACATGATCGCGAAGGCCGGGTTCAGGTCATTGCCGATCCGTTTTTGCGCCGGGGCGAGGTTGCCCCAGACCGCCACCGCAGCGGCACAGATCCCCAGCACCACCAGAAGCCTGAGCTGCGTCTGCAGCCGCTCGGTGCCAAAGAGCCGGTGCAGCGCGCGTGGCCAGACCCAGGTGAGCCTGAGCAGCAGCCATTCGTAAATCTTCTGTGCCCGGATCCGGTACAACACCGGCGGACCCTCGGGTCCGGCATTGATCCGGCCCCGTGCCGTGACCCAAAGCGCCGCGCCTGCGGCGAGCGCGAAAATGCTGATCATCAGCGGCGTGTTGAACCCGTGCCAGATCGCAACATGCGCGTCATGCATATCCGGTCCCAGAACCGCGCGGCCCGCGACATTCAGGATCGGATCGGCGAGCCATGGCAGGAGACCCACCACCACACAGACCGCGACCAGCAGCTCGACCGGGAAGCGCATCCAGTGTTTCGGCTCATGCACATGCTCATTGGGCAGGTTCTTTGCCTCGGGGCCAAAGAACACCTCCATCACGAGGCGCAGCGAATAGGCGACCGAGAAGATCGAGGCGAAGGCCGCGATCCAGGGCAAAGCATTGTCCAGCCAGCTTCCGCCATGCGAGGCCATGGTCTCGGTCAGGAACATCTCTTTCGAGAGAAACCCGTTCAGAAGCGGCACACCGGCCATTGCGGCCGAGGCGATCACCGCCAGCACGCAGGTCACCGGCAGCGCCTTTCGCAGGCCCGAAAGCTTGCGCAGATCGCGGGTCCCGGTCTCGTGGTCGATGATCCCGGCGGTCATGAACAAAGATGCCTTGAAGGCGGCATGATTGCAGATGTGGAAGATGGCGGCGATGATCGCGCCCTCGGTCCCCATGCCCGCAAGCGCGGTGATCAGGCCAAGATGCGAAATGGTGGAATAGGCCAGCAACCCTTTCAGGTCATGTCGGAACAGCGCGATTACGGCGCCCAGCGTGAAGGTCAGCATCCCGATACCACACACCAGCCAGAACCACAGATCGGTGCCGCCGAGCGAGGGCTGGAAGCGGATCAGCAGGAAGACCCCCATCTTCACCATGGTCGCGGAATGCAGATAGGCCGAAACCGGCGTCGGCGCGGCCATGGCACCGGGCAGCCAGAAATGGAACGGGAACTGCGCCGATTTGGTGAATGCGCCGATCAGGAACAGCACCAGCACCACCGGATAAAGGGGATGCGCCGTGATGATCGCGCCCGAGCGCAGCACCAGATCAAGATCATAGCCGCCGACGATCTGGCCCAGAACCAGCATCGCAACCGTCAGCGCGACGCCGCCCCCCGCCGTCACGATCAGCGCCATGCGGGCACCGTCGCGGGCCGACTGACTCTGATGCCAGTAGCCGATCAGGAGGAAGGACATGATCGAGGTCAGTTCCCAGAACACGACCAGCATCAGGATATTGCCGGAAAGGAGCATCCCGATCATCGCGCCAGTGAACGCCATCAGAAAGCTGTAAAACCGTGGCACCGGATCGGTTTTTGCCAGATAGAACCGCGCATAGATCACCACCAGAATGCCGATCGACAGCACGATGAAGGTGAACATCCAGGCGAAACCATCCATCCGGAAATTCAGGTTGATCGACAGGATTGGCAACCAGCGCACCAGGCTGCGCACCACCTCATCTTCCGAGACCTGCGGGTAAAGCGTGATCAGGATCACAAGGCCGCCGGCAAGCGAGAGGCCCGAGACCCAGGCGGCCGCGCCATGCGAATTCACCGGAAGCGTGGCTGCGGCAATCGCTGCCAGAAACGGCAGCAACACGAGAATGAGGATCAGGTTCTGCTCGATCATTCTGTGGCCGTCACTCCTGTTTTGTAGCGTGTCATATCCAAGGCCCCGCGCGCGCCTGAAACCACGCTCTGACACACCGCTATCCATGCCCCGGAGGGATCGGCTGCGGCGGTTCGCTTGTCATGACAGACAAGGCGCGAAAGGTTTCCGGGGAAAACCGGGGGGGAAGTTGTTTCCAAAATGGAAGATACTGGCCCTGGATTACAACCCCATAACAGACGAAACCGGCAGGAAAATGTCGGCTTTTCCATGGTTTCGCAGCGTCAGCGCGAGATTGTGATGATCAAAGAGCCTCTGCGGACCGGGGATTGTACCCAGTTGTGATCACAAAGGCCGCCTCCTTTGGGCGACACCCTCTCCGCGTGCCCGGGCGGCTCGGGGTCTGATCAGGATAAAAGGCCGGCATCACATTCGCGTCTTGGTTGCTATACGCACCACCGGCTGCGCCGTCCCGGGCGGAGCGTGCTTCCCGAAGGGCGGCGCCAGGGCAGGATCGCCCGTTTCCGCCCGCAATTCGGTGATGTGATGACGCGGGCGCGCCTCTGCCCGTCCATCTGACCCTGGACGAGGTGATCCTGACGAAAGAATCAGTCCGCAGCGGGAAATCCACCGCAACCGCCCCTGCCGCAGCGCCACCGGGGGCCCGGCATTCTGCGGTGAAAGAACGGCATGCTGACCCGCAACGAGTTGGGGCTGTGGCGGCTGATGGGCGCCGATAGCACGCTGCTGACACTCGCGCTGAAGACCCGCATGGCGTCGGAGGCGGCGCGCGCCGACCTGCCGCGACGCGGCTGGCGCTGTGCGGTGGGGCGGAACAGTCCATGGCGGGATGCCGCTGCGCAGGCATCGCGGTAAAGATGATCAGCGGAGATCACGGCGCAACCGCCCGCGCTACCGTCCGCGTCATTGCGCGCCCGCTGAGGCTGGCTGGGGGATCATCTTCGTGGCGGGTCTCTGCGCGGCTTTTTCACTGGAGCTGTCATTCTGGGTCCAGGGCAAGGGGGATGACCTTGAGCGGTTTTCCGGCCTTGCTCTGGCGATCTGCGAAGGATTTCGGGCTCGGGCCGTGACGCGCCGCGACCAGGGCCTCTCCCTGGGACAGAGCAGAGAAGACCGGTAGTTTCTGACAGGTGTTCCCCCCGCGCACTGGCCAGGGTGATGCAGTCTTCCGCTTCTTTGATCGGCCTGTCGATCCGGTGCTTCAACCCGGCATGTACATCCTGGAATATCGCAGGTGCCGGGCTTCTGACGTGCACGGATTTGGATCAGAAGCTGTTTGCACGCTCCTGGTCGTCAAAGCGCTGAGAAAGCGTATCTTTTCCGCAGAAAGACTGCGGTTTGCTTCGCGCGGGTGGCGAAGAAGCGGGCAGTAACTCCGGCATCGTTCCGGTCGGGCCCGGCACCTGTGCCGCGGCTTTGCGCAAAAGCCCTCACCTGAGTCGGGGTCAGCTGGCGGGCGACAACAGCTTCTGTTTCAGGAACCATCCTGAGCTGCCACCTCAGCATGATCTGCCGGGGCATTTGGAGTTTTGCAGAGATATCCTTACGGGAGGCAATGAACGCGAGGCCAATCGCGGCTGACAGCTGTGCCGATACCGCTGCCATGTGACAGATTGTGCAGCCTCACTTCCTTCTGGTGCGCGGTCTTGAGTGCTCGCAATCGCCAGTCCGGGAGGATGAAGAGGAGTAGTGCAAACAGGCTAAGAAGCTTGGTCAGGCCACAAGGAGCAGACGTCGCGGACCCCGCCGCCCCTTTCCCCGAAGAGGGAAGCCTCAGCTCAGCAGGTGCCTGAGACAGAAGGTCATGAGGAAGATGGCCTGCTTCCTCATGAAGAAAATACTCTGGGGTCCGGGGGGAGCCCCCGGCTGCCGCCCGGCCGGTTGCGCGAAATTACGCTTCCTGAGTGCTGCGGGCCTCTACGAGGATCGCATGCAGTTTTGCGGGATCGGTATTGGAGCGCAGTTTCGAGACCACGCCCTGGTCGCGCATGGTGCGGCTGACCAGGGCCAGTGCTTTCAGGTGGTCGACGCCGGAATCCTTTGGCGCCAGCAGACAGAAGATCAGATCGACCGGCTGGCGGTCGACTGAATCATAATCCAGCGGCTTTTCCAGCCGGATGAAAATACCAGCGATACGGTCGAGTTCTTCGATCCGGGCATGGGGCAGGGCGATGCCATGCCCCACGCCGGTCGGACCCAGCGTCTCACGTTCCTGCAACCCGTCTACTGCGGGATCGGCCGGGATGCCCCAGGCCGATTGCGCGATATCCCCCAACTCCTGGAAGAGGCGTTTCTTCGAAGTGAACTGGCCGACCACGCGGACGGCAGAGGGGACGAGAAGACTGGAAAGTTCCATGAGAAAGCAGAAATCCTGTGGTCAGGCAGGGAAGGGCACCGGCCCTTCACCCGCTGTTGCGAGGGTCAATCCAGCCGATGTTGCCGTCGTCTCGACGATACACCACGTTCACGCCCCCATGGCCTTCATTGCGAAACACGAGCATTTTCTGCCCCGCCAGCTCCATTTGCATCACGGCCTCGCCGACGGTGATCGAAGGAATCTTCGTCTCCATCTCTGCAACTACGACCGGAGCAAGGGTTTCTGGCTCGGCATCCTCGTGTTCCTCGGATGGGGCGAGGATATAGGACGAGGCGGCGCCGAATTCAACTGGCCCCTTGCGATCGACATGGTGACTGCGCAACCGGCGCTTGTAGCGGCGCACCTGCTTGTCCAGACGTTCGCGGCAGCTCTCGAAAGCGGCATAGATTTCCGTTGCATTGCCTTTGGCCGAGACATTCAGACCGGTGGCCAGGTGGATCGTCGTCTCGCAGACGGATTCATGCGCCGCGCGCGAGAAGACCACCAGGCAATCGGTGGCACGCTGCGCGTATTTCTCGATCAACTCGCCAATTTCGGCTTTGACATGAGTGGTCAGGGCCTCACCGATGTCGATTTGTTTGCCGCTGATCTGGTAGCGCATGATAACTCCTCTGCTTTCAGGGCCGGGTCTGTGAACATGCTGTCACGAACCCGGGTCTTCAAAGACATGTCGTCTGTCGGGTCGTCTTTCTGATCTGGGGGCTGGCGGGGAAGACCGCAAGGCGGCGGGGCCATTTACGGCCGCCCTGACCTTGGTTGCGGTGGGCAATGCTTGCGCTCATATGACCATTTGGTGACAGCGCGCGCGGCCTGTCAACAGAATCGTCTGACCTCTGCACGTGATCGCGCAAATGGCTCAGGCCATACGAAAATTTTCGCCCAGATAGACGCGTCGGACGGTCTCGTCGCGGATGATTTCATCCGTGGTTCCCGACATCAGTACTTTGCCGTCATGCAGGATATAGGCGCGGTCGACGATGCCCAGCGTTTCACGCACGTTATGGTCGGTGATCAGCACGCCGATGCCGCGCGATTTCAGGTCCTGGACCAGATGCCGGATTTCATTCACCGCAATCGGATCGACCCCGGCGAAGGGTTCATCAAGCAGGAGATATTTCGGATCGGCGGCAAGGCAGCGCGCGATCTCGACACGCCGGCGCTCGCCGCCCGAGAGTGCCAGTGCCGGAGCCTGGCGCAGATGGGTGATCGAGAATTCCGACAGCAGCTCTTCGAGCCGCTCGCGCCGTTTGTGGCGGTCGGCATGGGCGATTTCCAGGACGGCGAGGATATTGTCCTCGACCGAAAGGCCGCGAAAGATCGAGACCTCCTGCGGCAGATAACCGATGCCAAGCCGCGCGCGGCGATACATCGGCAAAGGCGTCACATCACGCCCGTCAATCAGCACCTGGCCGCCCTCGGGCGTCACAAGGCCGGCGATGGAATAGAAACACGTGGTCTTGCCCGAGCCATTGGGGCCCAGAAGCGCCACCACTTCACCCCGCCGCAGATCCATCGTCACATCGCGGATAACGGGGCGTTTCTTGTAGCTTTTCCTGAGGTTGCGGATCTGCAGCCCGGCGGATTCGGTCGCGGTCCGGGCGGCCGGCGGCTGCACATTATCGGCAAGAACCATCAGTTGGCTCCGGGCAGGAAGGTGGTCGAAACGCCGCCCTCCATCAGGCCGGTGCCGGATTTCATCCGGATCGTCAGTTTTTGCCCGGAAAGGGCGCTGGCGCCCTGGGTCAGCAGCACATCACCGGTCATGACGACAAGGCCGCTGTCGATCTCATAGACCGCTTCGCGTGATTCGGCGGCATCCTGCGCGCTGGCAATAGTCACACCGCCGGTGGCATGCAGGCGCCTGATCGCCCGGCTGTCGGCGGCATATTCGACCCGCACCTCGGCCGCAGTCAGGCGCATTTCGCCCTGGCCCACAAGCACATTGCCGGAAAACACCGCTGAACCATCGGCATTGTTCACCGAAAGCGTATCGGCCTTGATCTCGACCGGCAGGCTGGTGTCCTGGGTCATCGGGCCGAAGGAGATCGTCGCCCCCTGCGCCAAAACGGGCTGCACAAAGACGGGCGATACGGCCAGCGCCAGAATGAGCGTCAGCGGCGAAAGCAAAAGGCGGGCAATCGGTGTCATGGCGTATCCGTTTCGCGTCCTGGTGCGCCTGGCTCATATACCAGCTTTACCGAGCCTGAGAAAACCAGAAGATAGGGGGAGGCGGCCCTGGTGTCACTTTGCTGTGTCAGGGTGAAGCTGTCGGCGTCAATGGTAACCTGGGGGCCGCTCGCGGTGACCGCGCTGTCGCTTGCGGCGCCGGACCGGTCAAGCGCGGTTGTCAGCCGCTCGGTAACGATATGAAAGCCCGAGGATGTGTCGATCGTGACCCCGCCCGAAAGCCGCAGCTGATCGGAGCCGGTGTCGAGTTCGGCATCTTTGGCGCGGATATCGGTGCTGCCGCCGCCCGGCATATCAAGGCGCACCACAACATCGCTGGCCCCGGCGGTGCGGGTGCCATTGGCGGGTCGCGCCGCACTGGCGGTCATGGTGATGGCGCTGCCATCCGAGGTGGTGCCGGCATAGGTCGGCGCGGTCATCCGGGGGTCACGCACGAGATCTTCGACATCAACTTCGGCATAGCGGATCGCGGCGGTCGGATCGATGCGGTCGGCCAGCAGGAACAGCGTCGACAAGAGCGCCAGCGCCGAAAGCGGCAGCGCCACTTTCAGCCAGCCGACCAGCCGGGAATGTCGGTCGAGCCTTGGCATCCGTCCTCCGGTTTCAGGCCACGCCTGCGCGCAGGCAATCATGGATATGCAGGGTCCCCTCCGCCAGCCCGGTCGGGTCGGTCACCATCAGACAGGTGATTTTGCGCTCATTCATCAGGCCAAGCGCCTCGACCGCCAGGGTCTCGGGCGCGATGGTCAGCGGGCGGGCGGTCATCACCTCACCGGCGCTGAGGCTCAAAAGCCCGTCCATATGCCGCCGAAGGTCGCCATCGGTGATGATGCCCTGCAGATGCCGGTCGGCACCGGCCACGCCAACCACGCCAAAGCCCGCGCGGGTCATGGAAATCAGCGCGTCAGACATCGGTGTGTCGGGCGCAATCAGCGGCGGGTCGCGATGCATCAGATCACGCACCCTGAGCAGCCGCGCCCCCAGCTTGCCGCCCGGGTGAAAGGTGCGGAAATGTTCGGGGGTGAACCGGCGGTGTTCCATCAGCGCAATCGCCAGCGCATCGCCAAGTGCCAGCGTCATCGTGGTCGAGGTGGTCGGAACGATGCCGGTCTCACAGGCCTCAGGCACAGTGGGCAACAGGATCGCCACATCGGCCTCGCGCAGCAGCGTCGAACCCTCGCGGCCCGCAATGCCGATCAGCGGAATGCCAAAGCGGCGCGCATGGGCCAGCATATCGGCAAGCTCCGGCGTCTCGCCGGAATTCGACAGCATCAGAAGGACATCGCCTTCGGCAATCATGCCAAGATCGCCATGGCTGGCCTCGGCCGGATGCACGAATTGCGCCGGCGTGCCGGTCGAGGCAAAAGTCGCGGCCAGCTTCTTGCCGATATGGCCCGATTTCCCCATGCCCGAGACGACAACGCGCCCGCGTGCCTTCAGGATCAGCGCGACCGCATCAGTAAAGCTCTGGCCGAGCGACGCGGCCAGAGTGTCAAGCGCCCCGGCTTCGCGCCGGATCACCCGCTGGCCGGTGGCCAGCAGGGCGGCCGGATCAATGGTGGAAGATGTCATTCAGATCATCCCAGCCCAGCAGATCCATTTCAGCCCGCACCGGCAGGAAGGCAAAGAGCTTTTCCGCCAGCGCCAGACGGTCCTCGCGGATCAGCTTCTCTTCCAGCGCTGCTTTCAACCGGTGCAGGTAAAGCACATCCGACGCCGCATATTCCTTTTGCGCCTCGGTCAGCTGCTCCGAGCCCCAGTCCGAGGTCTGCTGCTGTTTCGACACATCGACACCAACCAGATCGGCAAGCAGGTATTTCAGCCCGTGACGGTCGGTATAGGTGCGGATCAGCTTGGAGGCGATCTTGGTGCACCAGACCGGCGCGGTGGTGACGCCAAAAGCGCGCTTCATGGCGGCAATGTCGAACCGGCCAAAATGAAAGAGCTTGAGCACCGCCGGATCGGTCAGCAGCCGTTCCAGATTGGGGGCCGAAGTCTGGCCGCGCGCGATCTGCACCAGATGCGCGTCCCCCTTGCCATCCGAAAGCTGCACCACGCACAGCCGGTCGCGGCGCGGATCAAGCCCCATGGTTTCGGTGTCGATAGCGACGACCGCGCCAAGGTCGAGCCCGTCGGGCAGGTCGTTCTGATGCAGATGAATAGCCAATTGGGTCACTTTCACACGGATGCCAGATGGAACTAATCCTCCACCCGGTCCCGGTCAACTGCGGCAATCCTTTTGCGCCGGCATCTCAGGCACATCATCCGGCGGTGTCAGATGCAGAAGCCTCAGACCTTCCAGCGGCCGAAGCCAAATGCGGAATAATCCCTTGGCCAGGCGTCTTGCGCGGCGGTTTCCAGCTCTTCGCACCAGATGTTTTCGAGTGCACCTGTGGGTTCGGGGGCGATGGCAACGGGGGGCGATCTGAACCCTAGTTCCGCCCCGAGATGCGCGAGGCCGGCAGAGAGCCGCTCTTCGCGGATCACCAGATCGGGGCTGCGAATAGCGGCAAAGCCCTGCAAAATAGCGGTCTGGCTCGCCCAGTGCGGATCGACGCGCTGGCTGGTCTGGCCGCTCAGCGAGAGTTTCGCATAACGCAGAAACGCCAGGAAGGCCGCGCGGTGGCTGTCAGTATCGGCGAAATCCTGGCCCCTGGGCGGCAGTTCGGCATGATGGGCACGGACCAGCGCATTGCGGTGTTCTTTCAGACGGCCCGAGACGATCAGGTCGGTAAAAGCGGTATGGGCGCGCCGCAGCGGATGACGCAGCACTGTAAAGCTGAGATTTCCGGGATGCGCCAATTCCCAGTCGCGCAGCGATTTGCGGGTGAATTCGCCTGTCACATCGCCAAGTGCCGCAAGCCAGGCCGTCACTTCGGCCACCGGCCCGCCCTTGACCGGCATGTAAAGCAGGCGGCTCTGGTCAGAGGCGATGTAAGACGGGACGGCTGCGCTGCGGCGGGGTTCGAAATTCGGCGTCCGCGCGAGGTTGAAACGGTCCAGCCGCGACAGTGCCTCTTCCATCACCTGCGGATTGGTCACCTTGTCGGACATTGCGCCGGGATTTTGTTTGACCAGCGATGCGTCAACCGCCTCAAGTCGGGCGCTGACGCCCAGCCAGGCTGCCAGCCCGTTCAGGACATCAAGATCCTGGATATCCTCATAATCGATAAAAAATGCCGTCTGGCCCGAGACCTGCAGCATATGCATCAGGCGGATCTGGAAATCCTGCACATTTTCCAGATGGGCCTCAAACCCGGCCGGATCAAATTCGGCACGGGCGGTTTTCAGGTTCTTCACATTGGTCAGCCGCCATTGCTCGGTCGCGCGGGCAATCTGCCAGGAAATGTAGCTTTCCAGCGGGTTGCGGGTCAGGATGATCTTGGCGCAGGCCGGATCTTCCATCACGGCGGGCAGGATGCGCTGGTCGTGATCGTGGAAATAGCGAAAGCCCGAAAGCCCCGGGGTCTGGTCACGCATGGCATGCAACAGGCCCAGCGGATCTTTCTCGCGCGCCTCCATATCATAGCCAAAGCCCTCTTGCCGCTTTGAGCCGCCGATGAAGCGCGGGTTGAACATTTCGCCAAGGCAGGTGACGCCGTCGAGCGCGTTCAGATTGGCCTCGAGGAAATTCGAGCCGGTCCGCATCTCGGCCAGCATGACGAATGAGGTAAAGCGCGGCCCCGCCGCTGCTGTGTCAGACATGGACGGTCACTTCACCAGATAGGGGCGCGGACGGCGGTTGCCGGGGCCGGGGATCTCGCCGCCGGCGGGGAAATCGCCCATCAGTTCGGGCTTCATCCCCTGGTTGCGCAGGTTTTGCAGGAACCGGCCAAAGCCGGTCAGATCCCTGAGGCGTGGCACCTCGGTCAGGCGCCGGAGCGAACGCGGGCTGATTTCATCAACGATCATCTGCAGCGGTTCCATCGGGTTCTCGACGAATTCCGCGAGGTTCCAGACCCGGACGCGCGCCTTCACATCGGGCGCGCGCAACAGGGTCAGCAGTTCGGCCTCGATGCGCTGAAGCCGCGCCGCTTCGGCCCTGATCTCGCTGAAATTCAGATTGGAGTGGAACAGGGGCACCGAGAACGCGCCGGAAACGACCGAAATCTGCGCATGGGGATCGCCGGCGATAAAAGGGATGATCTTCTGGCTGTCACGCGGGCTGAACTGGAAACATTGCCGTTCGCCCCTGGTGTTCCAGATCAGGCTGGTCAGAAAACTGCGCGGGTTGTAGTCGCGCAGCCGCGCGGAATTGCTCAGCGAACCGTTATAGATTACCTCGCCGCCGGCGAATTCGACACCTTCGGGCGCGAAGAGATGGCCATGGACCCTGGTGCCCGAGACCCGGGAAAGCCAGGTGTCGAAATCCTCGAACAGTTCGGAAAAGCCCTCAAACACCGAATAGGCTGCGGCGGTCCGGCCGTTTGACTGTTCGCGATTGGGAAAGCGCGACTGCATGTAAAGCCCGGCGCGGCCCATGGTGCGGCGCTCTACCGCTTTGGCGAAAAGCCGGTCGATCTTGCCGGGATTGGGTTCGGCCCGGGGCTGGCTGGCGGCGTCGGGATGCAGGAATGTGTTATAGAGCCGGTTTGCCTGTGGCCAGATCTTGCGCGCGATAAAGCAATCCGAGCGGCGCAGGAGCTGCAGGTGATCATCATAGAAAACATGCGGTTTGCCCTGGAAATCGAATTTCGACAGGGTCAGTGAGCGGCTTTCGACGCTGGTGGAAAACAGCCGCACCAGCGACTGGAAATAGCTTTCATCCGGGATCCAGACGCGGCGGAAATAGGTGTCATAGCTGGCGCGGTCGGGGCTTTCCAGGATTGCCGAAAGCGTCTGGCGGGTCAGGCACCACCATTGGCTGCCCAGATGCGGCACAAGGTTCAGCGGCATTCTGCGCCGTACTTTCAGCCGGCGCTGCAGCTCGACATAGGTGTCAAAAAGCCAGCGATTCTTGCGCCAGGAGAACGGAAAGCGCAGCGTGAACCGTTCGGCATTCAGGCCGCCGACCGTCCAGCCGACATCCGCGGTGGTGACACTTTCGATAAAATCGGTGCGCGGGCGGGCGTCGAGATAGTCGCGCAGTTCTTCGATCGGGCGCAGCGGCAGGCAGGATCCCGACACGAGGCAGACATGGCGCACCTCGGGGAAATCCTTCAGCATCAGCTCGCTGGCCTCCTGCGTGGCGGCCACAATCCCCCAGGTGCCCCATTCGCAGATATGGCGCGGCGAAAAGCGGATGTTTTCCAGATCCTTAAGCGCATCGCGCAGGAAGTCGAATTTGGCATCCGGGGTCGAGCGGTCGACATGGATCACCACCGGGCAGTCGCGTTCTGCCCAGTAGCGCGCCACCTGGGCCGCGCGGTGCAGCGCGGTATGGCAGAGCATAACAAAGCCCAGACTGTTCTGCCCCGTGCTGCTTTTCCCCGTGCTGCTTTTTCCGGTGCTCATGCCCAGTTCCCCTTGGACATGAGGCCCAGAATCTCCAGCTGGCGCCAGTTGATGTATTTCTCGCTCCATTTGCACCAGAAATCGGGCTGATCCTTCAGCCCCTCCAGATAGGCCTTGTATTCACGACTGTCGGCATAATGTTCGCCGCGCGCCATCTCTTCCTGCGCCTTGGCTGCAAATGTATCCAGGAACTTGGCGTGAAGAAGGCAGCCAGAGGCCTTTTCCCCTCCCCATTCGTCAAAAGCGAGGTTCAGCCCGCGCGGCAGCAGCATATGGGTCGAGCTGATATAGGCATAGCTTTTGTGCCAGCGCACCAGCGGCACCTTGTTCAGCGCCGGTGCAGCGCGCGGATTGCCGGCAAAGAAGGTGCGCGCCCGCGGGCCGCCCTGGATCCAGAGATTGCCATAGCCCCAGTTGCGGCTGATCGTATAATTGCCGGAATCGAACCATTCCGCGATCTCGAACGGGTTCTGGCCCTCGCGGTAGGGCTGATCCTGGACCGGGCCTTTGGGATACATATCCAGCAACATCGCCGAAAAGGCGCGGATACCGCTGGTGTCGAGCCAGTCGGTCAGCGCGCGCAGGGGCCGCGTCTCGCAAAACGGGTAGATCAGGAATTCATCGACATCGACGGTCAGACACCAGTGGCCATGACCGTAGCGTCGCAGCAGCGCGGTGATCCAGTCCATCCCGAAACGGCTGTTCTTATAGCTTGCCTTCGTGGTCCAGAGCGAGACATCCGGCTGGCTCGCGAGATAGTCGCGGCTGCCATCGTCGCTGTCATTATCCACGAAAAAGAAATGGCTGACGCCGAGATCGCGGTAGTAGCTCAGAAACCAGGGCAGGCGGACCCGCTCGTTTCTCAGCGTGCAGAAAAGCAGGACGGCGCCGCCGCGGACCGCATCCGTGCGCAGCGCGATCGGGCGCAGCTCGCGGCCTCGCAACATCGCGCGGCCGATCAGCCGCTTGCGGCGCAGGCGCAGGCGGTAGGATCCGGTCAGGCTCATGCGGGCCTCCGGTCGCAGCCGGCAGGGCTGCCCCCGAACGCCGGGCGTCGGGCCTGTATTCGTCCCGCACCTTGACGGCCCGGGCTGCGTTTTACATGAACCGGCACCATAGCCTTGCTTTTGTCTTCTGGCATTGTTTCCATTATGGAAATTGCTGTGTTGATAGCTAGAGAAATGCCGTCACAAAGTAAACATTTCACCAGGCTGAAAGATGGTCGCGGGCAATGGTTCATACCCAGCCCCCGCGTGACAGGAGGCCAAGCGCTTCCAGCTGCCGCCAGCCGGTATAGCGGCGCGATTGCGCGCTCTTCAGCAGTGGCGCGGCGATCAGCCCGTCATAATAGCTGCCAAAGCGGGTGGGATCGGCGAAATGCTGGCGGCGCTCTTTCTCCTCGCCGGATTTTTCAATGATTTCAGGCAGGAATTTGGTGTGGAGCAAAACGCCCGAGGTCATCTCGCCTCCGGTTTCGTCGAAGACATGATTAAGGGGCGCCGGCAGCAGTGAATGGGTCGAGTTATGCCAGGCATAGCGCCAGGACCATTTCACCAGCGGGATCTTGTTCAGGGTTGGCGCACGGCGGGGATCATCGGCGAAGAACGTCCGCGCGCGGGGGCCCCCCTGGATCCAGAGGCTGCGCAGCGGCTGTTGCACCTGGAGGCTGTAATTGCCGGAATCAAACCATTGCAACAGGTCAAGCGGGTCGGTGCCGGGGATATAGGGCCGCTCTCCCAGCCGGTCTTCGGGGTAGAGATCCAGCATCATCGCGGGCATCGACCGGTGGCCCTTGCCTTCGAGCCAGGCGGTCAGCGCGGGCAGAGGCCGGGTCTCGTGCCAGGGGTAGACCAGCAGCTCATCGGCATCGAGCACGAGGCACCAATGGCCATTCCCGTGCCGCATCAGCACCCAGTTCAGCCAGTCCAGACCAAAGCGAGATTTGCGGTAAGAGCCGGCGGTGGACCAGAGCGAGACATCCGGCTGGTCGCGCAGCAGGGCTTCGCTGCCATCCGTGCTGGCATTGTCTATAATCAGGAAATGATCCACGCCGAGCCGGCGGTGATGCGCCAGAAACCAGGGCAGCCGCGCCGCCTCGTTCCTGACCACCATCGCACAGAGGATGGCACCTTTTCGGATCGCACCGGTGCGGTCGGCCAGGCGGGTCAGCTCGCGCCTTTTGCGCAGCGCGCGCGCCAGCAAGATGCGGCGCCGGTTGCGCAACCGCCAGGCCCCGATAAGGCTCTGGCGGCTGTCTTCAGCGGCCGGCAATTCGCCGATCGCATATGTCAGGCGGGGGGCTGCGCCCGCCGTCATGAGGTTACTCAGCCGCTTTCAGCTGCACCAGCATGTCATTGAGGTAGGCGGTGAACTCATCACGCAGATCGGGGCGCGACATGCCGAAAGCCACGGTTGCCTGCAGGAAGCCCGCTTTCGAGCCGCAGTCATAGCGCATGCCCCGGAAGCGGTAGCCGTAAACCCCGGTACCGCCCCAGCCCGCCTCTTCCGCGATGGCATCGGTCAGCTGGATCTCGCCGCCGGTGCCAAGCTTGGTTTCATGCAGGTTGTGCAGCACTTTCGGGTCAAGGATGTAACGTCCGATCACCGCGAGGTTCGAGGGTGCATCCTCGGCCTTCGGCTTCTCGACCATCCCCTTCGCCCGCACGATAGAGCCACGGTCTTCGGCAATATCGAGCATGCCATAGGACGATGCTTTCTCCGGCGGGACTTCCATCGCCGCAACCATATTGCCGCCGGTTTCCTGATAGGCCTCGACCATCTGCGCGAGGCAGGATTGCTCTGCCGCGATCACGTCATCGGGCAGAAGCACGGCGAAAGGCTCATCGCCGATCAGGCGGCGGGCACACCAGACGGCGTGACCAAGGCCAAGCGGGCGGTTCTGGCGGACATAAGCGATGGCGCCGGAATCCATATTGGTGTCTTCCAGCACCTTCAGCAGCTCGGTCTTGCCCTTGCGGTTCAGCTCGCTCTCAAGCTCGGGGGCGCGGTCGAAATAATCCTCGAGCGCGGATTTCCCGCGCGAGGTCACGAAAATGAACTCTGTAATCCCTGCGGCCCGCGCTTCGTCGATCGCATATTGGATCAGCGGGCGGTCGACGAGGGTCATAATCTCTTTTGGCACCGACTTGGTGGCAGGCAGGAAACGGGTACCGAGGCCAGCGACAGGGAAGACGGCTTTAGTGACTTTTTGGGGCTTCATGATCGCACTCGTGTTTATTCCGGCGCAGCATTTGCACCTCAATTTGAGCTCTTCCCAGAACAATTTGTCCTGAATTTGGCGCCAACGTGTTTCTAGGCGAGATTCTGCTAAAGTACAGCGCGAAAGCGTGTGGAGAATTCTGCCTCAGGTTGAATTGCGCAAATCTCAGGCAATGCGGGTCAGTACGGAAATTTCAGAGAGACCCCGGGCGCGCGGGCAATGAAGAAAGGATTGTCCCAGCCGGGTTTGCCATAGGTCAGGGGGGCGTGGCTGTCGAAATGCAGCACCTCGCCGCCGGCCCCGCGCAGCACGGCATCCCCTGCGGCAGTGTCCCATTCCATGGTACGTCCCAGGCGCGGATAAAGATCTGCCTCACCTGTCGCGACCAGGCAGAATTTCAGGCTGGAACCGGCGCTTTTCGAATCTCTGACCGCATAGCGACCGATGTAAGCATCCGTTGCCGCATCGCGGTGCGATTTCGAGGCTACAACCATCAGCGCGCCGTTATCCGGCGCCGCATTGACCCGCAGCGGCGTCAGCGCGCCGGGCCGGGTTTTGTCGAAGGGCCCGGCCTCCTCGACGGCGGTGCCATCGGCCAGAGTATAGAAAAGCCGTTCCTTTGCGGGCGCATAGACGACACCATGGCGCGGCACGCCATTCTCGACATAAGCGATATTGACGGTGAAATCCCCGCGGCGCTGCACGAATTCCTTGGTCCCGTCCAGCGGATCGACGATCAGGAAGGTCGAGGCGGACAGCGCATGGCTCGCGGCCTGTTCTTCAGTGATCAGCACCAGGTCCGGAAACTCCGCGCGCAACCCGGCCGAGATCAGTGCATCGGCGGCCTCGTCGGCCTCGGTCACCGGGCTCGAATCGCCCTTGGCCTTAACCTCGAAATCCGGGCCGTTATAGACTTCCATGATCCGGTCCCCGGCCTCGAGCGCGAGGCGGCGGATGACGGTGACGAGGCGGTCAAAGTCCATGAAATGCTCCGGTCGGGTCTGATGGGGCGCGAAATGGCGCCTGTTGCCACAGGGTTTGCAGCCCTTTATCTTCGCGCGGAAAGGGATCGGCAAGCAATCGCTGCCAGAATTCCAGGAACTGCCCCGTTTCAGACGCTTTTCCAGGGGATAGTCGGCCAACCGCAGGGGGCGCTGCCCGCGGTTCGGTACCGAGACACGGCGCGACGGCCAGAGGCAGCAAGGGCATCATCCATGTTCCGACCAGAGGCGCAACGGATCTCGCATATGCGGACCGGCTTCGAGCTTATCGAGGTGATCTACCACGCCACCGTGCGCCAGCTGCGCGGCTCGCATTCCAATGCGGTGGTCGCTTTGGTGATGAATGTGCTGCAGGCGGTGCTGGTGCTGGTGCTGTTTGTGGTGATGTTCGATCTGCTGGGGATGCGACGCCTTGCGCTGCGCGGCGATTTCATCCTTTACGTGATGTCGGGCGTCTTCATGTTCCTGACCCATGTGAAAGCGCTTGGCGCCGTGGCAGCGGCCGACAGCCCGGCCTCGGCGATGATGATGCATGCGCCGATGAACCCGATCATCGCAGTGGTCTCGGCCGCGCTGGCCGCGCTGTATAAGCAGACATTCGCGGCCGGGGTCATCCTGTTCGTCTATCATGCGGTGATGCAGCCGATCACAATCTTCGACCCGATCGGCACTATGGGAATGTTCATCCTGTCCTGGGCCTCGGGTGCGGCGATTGGTCTGATCTTTTATGCCGCAAAGCCCTGGCAGCCGGATCTGGTGGGCATCCTGTCGACGATCTATCAGCGCGCGAATATGATCGCCTCGGGCAAGATGTTCGTGGCCAATCAGGCCTCGGCCTGGCTGCGCAGCAAGTTCGACTGGAACCCGCTCTATCACACGATTGACCAGGCGCGTGGCGATATTTTCCTGAATTATCAACCGCGCTATACCAATATCGAATATCCGATCTGGGCGGTGTTGGTCTGTCTGATGATCGGGCTGATGGGCCAGTTCTTCACCCGCAAATATGCCTCGGCCAGCTGGGGGAAACGCCGGTGATCCGACGCTGTCTCACGGGTCTCGCCGTTGCCGTCCTGGCCATTATTGCGCTGGCTCCGGGTGCGGTTTTGCAGGCCGAGACCCTTCCCGCGCTCTATTCTGTTGAGGGTGTGGCCGCTGATGATGAGCTGAATATCCGGGCCGCGCCCGAGGCAGGGGCGGCGATCCTCGGCACCATCGCGCCCGACACCGAAGGGGTCGAGGTGATCCGGCTGAGTGAGAGCGGTGCCTGGGGCCAGGTCGGCACCGCTGAGGGCAATGGCTGGGTTGCGATGCGCTATCTGCGCCCGCTTCCGGTGGCGACCGGCAGCGCGCCGCGCCCCTTCCTCTGTCACGGCACGGAACCGTTCTGGAGCCTGAACAGCGGCGCCGGGACAGGCACGCAAAGCGGCGCATGGGCCGCACCGGAGGACAGGCCGCAATCCCTTGTGGTTCTGTCTGCGCTGGATCTGTCCGAGCCCCGTTTTGCCACGCCTTCGGGAGAGATGGTCTGGTTCGTGACCCTTGCCGGAAGAGCCGCAAGCGGGGCGACCGAAATCTTCAGCCTGACCGTCACGCGCGGCACCTGTTCCGACGGTATGTCCGACCGGGTTTACGGCTTCGAAGCCTTTGTCGCGCGGCAAACGAAGGGCGAGGGGCGGGCCTTTCAGGGCTGCTGCACCCTTGACATGCGCTGAACCTTGCCCTGCGAGGCGCCCGATTGCGTGCAGATCAGGCACAGGATCGTGAAAAATCGCGGCCGACTCCGCCCATGTCCCGTTGCAGGCGGAATTGCCCCTGCCTATATACGGCCAGTCAAAGGGTGATGCGTCACCCATTCCAATCCATAACCCTGATCCTGTGCCGAAGTTTCCGGGCAGCGACAGGGGAGATCGCCTGAAGAAAGGGATACAAATATGGCCAAAGTCATCGGTATCGACCTCGGCACCACCAACTCCTGCGTCGCCATCATGGATGGCTCGCAACCGCGCGTCATCGAAAACGCGGAAGGCGCACGCACCACCCCGTCCATCGTCGGCTTCACCGAGACCGAGCGTCTGGTCGGCCAGGCCGCCAAGCGCCAGGCTGTGACCAATGCCTCGAACACCGTTTTTGCGGTGAAGCGTCTGATCGGCCGCCGCATCGGCGATGCCGAAGTCGAAAAAGACAAGAAGCTCGTCTCCTATGATATTGTCGACAGCGGCAATGGCGACGCCTGGGTCGAAGTGCGCGGCGAGAAATATTCGCCCTCGCAGATCTCTGCCTTCATCCTGCAGAAGATGAAGGAAACCGCTGAATCCTACCTCGGTGAAACCGTCACCCAGGCCGTGATCACGGTTCCCGCCTATTTCAACGACGCTCAGCGTCAGGCCACCAAAGACGCCGGCAAGATCGCTGGCCTCGAAGTGCTGCGCATCATCAACGAGCCGACCGCTGCGGCGCTGGCTTATGGTCTCGACAAGAAAGAGACCAAGACCATCGCGGTCTATGACCTTGGCGGCGGTACCTTCGATATCACCATTCTGGAAATTGATGACGGCCTCTTCGAGGTCAAATCGACCAATGGCGACACCTTCCTTGGTGGCGAAGATTTCGACATGCGCATCGTCCAGTATCTGGCCGATGAGTTCAAAAAGGACAACGGCGTCGATCTGACGCTGGATAAAATGGCCCTGCAGCGCCTGAAAGAGGCGGCTGAAAAGGCCAAGATCGAGCTGTCGAGCGCAAGCCAGACCGAGATCAACCAGCCGTTCATCTCGATGGACAAGAACACCGGCCAGCCGCTCCACCTGGTGGTCAAGCTGACCCGCGCGAAACTGGAAAGCCTTGTCGGCGATCTGATCGTCAAGTCGATGAAGCCCTGTGCGGCCGCGCTGAAAGATGCCGGTCTCTCCAAGGACGATATCGACGAAGTGGTTCTGGTCGGCGGTATGACCCGGATGCCGCGCGTGATCGAAGAGGTCACCAAGTTCTTCGGCAAAGAGCCGCATAAAGGCGTGAACCCGGACGAAGTCGTGGCGATGGGCGCAGCCGTTCAGGCCGGCGTGTTGCAGGGCGACGTGAAAGACGTGGTTCTGCTCGACGTGACCCCGCTTTCGCTGGGTATCGAGACGCTGGGCGGGGTATTCACCCGCCTGATCGACCGCAACACCACGATCCCGACCAAGAAATCGCAGGTCTTCTCGACCGCTGAGGACAACCAGTCGGCCGTGACGATCCGCGTCTTCCAGGGCGAGCGTGAAATGGCTGCGGATAACAAGATCCTCGGCCAGTTCAACCTGGAACAGATCCCGCCCGCACCGCGCGGCGTGCCGCAGATCGAGGTGACCTTTGACATCGACGCCAACGGCATCGTGTCGGTGTCGGCGAAAGACAAGGGCACCAATCGCGAGCACAAGATCACCATCCAGGCCTCGGGCGGTCTGTCGGATGAGGATATCGAGAAAATGGTCCGCGACGCCGAGGCCAATGCCGATGCCGATAAGGCACGGCGTGAACTGGTCGAAGCGAAGAATCAGGGTGAAAGCCTGCTCGATTCCACGAAGAAATCGCTGAAGGATCACGGCGAAAAAGTCGATCCGTCGACGGTTGAGGCGATTGAATTCGCTATGGTCCCGCTGGAAGAGGCGCTGAAAGGCGAAGATGCCGGCAAGATCAAATCCGGGATCCAGAACCTCACCGAGGCCGCGATGCGGCTTGGCGAAGCGATCTATAAGGCGCAGGCCGGCGAGGCCAGCGACGATGACGGAGATGCGGCGCGGCCGGTTGATGATGACACCATCGTCGATGCCGACTTCGAGGATCTTGGCGACAACAAGCGGAAGTAATTCCGATTTGACCGGAAACGGGGGCGGCCCAATGGGTCGCCCTTCGCCGGTCAGGAGAGGGCTTTTGCTATGGCAAAACGCGACTACTACGAGGTTCTCGGGGTATCCCGCGGGGCCAGCGCCGATGAGTTGAAGAAAGCCTATCGCCAGAAGGCGAAAGAGCTTCATCCCGACCGCAACTCTGACAATCCCGAGGCCGAGGCTCAGTTCAAAGAGGCGAACGAGGCCTATGACGTGCTGAAGGATGCCGAAAAGAAGGCCGCCTATGACCGCTTTGGTCATGCGGCTTTCGAGGGCGGCATGGGTGGCGGCGGCCAGCGCGGCGGCTTTAATCAGCAGGGCGATTTCGCCAGCGCGTTCTCGGATGTGTTCGAGGACCTCTTTGGCGATTTCATGGGCGGGCGTGGCCAGGGCGGCGGCGGTGGCGGCCGGCAACGGGCGCAGCGCGGCTCGGATCTGCGCTATAATCTGCGGGTGTCGCTGGAGGAGGCCTGGAAGGGCGTTCATAAGACGATCTCGGTGCCGGGCTCGGTGCAATGCGATATCTGTCATGGGTCGGGGGCCGAAGGCGGCGCCGAGCCGCAGACCTGCCCGACCTGTTCGGGCATGGGCAAGGTACGGGCGCAGCAGGGCTTTTTCACCGTCGAGCGCACCTGTCCGAACTGCTCGGGCACCGGTCAGATCATCAAGAACCCCTGCAAGAACTGCCACGGGGCAGGGCGGCTTGAGAAAGACCGCCAGCTTTCGGTGAATATCCCGGCAGGCGTCGAAACCGGCACCCGTATCCGGCTCGCGGGAGAGGGTGAGGCAGGGCTGCGCGGCGGGCCGTCGGGCGATCTTTACATCTTTATCGAGGTGAAGGAGCACGCACTCTTCCAGCGCGACAGCGTGCATCTTTTCTTCCCGGTGCCGATTTCCATGGCCCGCGCCGCGCTTGGCGGCGAGGTCGAAGTGCCGACCATCGATGGCGGACGGAGCCGGGTGAAGGTGCCCGCCGGGGCGCAATCCGGGAAACAGATGCGACTGCGGGGCAAGGGCATGCCGGCGCTGCGCGGTGGCGGGGTCGGCGATATGGTGATCGAGCTGCGGGTCGAAACGCCGGTCAATCTGACCTCGCGCCAGAAAGAACTGCTGACCGAATTCGAGAAGCTATCAGAAGAAAATAACCCGGAGGGGTCAAATTTCTTCTCGAAAGTCAAAGGCTTCTGGGATGGGATGAAGGGCTGACCTGTTCAGTCCTGGCTATATTGGGGCCGGTTCCGCATGCGGGGCCGGCCTTTTTGTTGCCCGCATGCGGCTGTGGACATTTCTGTGTTTAACTGTGGTATTAAGTCTTTCTAAACCAGTCGGGCGCAATCTGCTGGCATGGCTCAGCATCATTCCTTCGCAGAATCACCCCTGCCGCCCTTCCTTCCCTTCGGGGATGAGGCCCTTGCGACGCCTGTGGCAATTGCGCCTGGCGGGCGGCTTCCGAGCTATATCCAGGACCACCGCCGAAGGTTGCGCACCCGTTTTCTCGAAGGCGGGGCGGCGGCGATGCCGGATTATGAATTGCTGGAGCTGCTCTTGTTCCGGGCGATTCCCCGCCAGGATGTAAAGCCGCTGGCGCGCCTGCTGCTTGAGACCTTTGGTGATTTTAACCGGGTGGTGAGCGCGCCGCTGGTCCGGCTGATGCAGGTGAAGGGTGTTGGCGAGGCGGTGGCGCTGGACCTGCATATCGTCGGTGCGGCGGCGCAGAGGATGATGCGGGCGCGGGTGATCAACCAGCCAGTGCTCTCTTCCTGGGATGCGCTGCTGGATTATTGTCATACGGTCATGGCGCATCGCGAGACCGAACAGTTCCGCATCCTGTTTCTCGACCGCAAGAATGTGCTGATCGCAGATGAGGAACAGGCGAGGGGCACAGTCGATCACGTTCCGGTCTATCCGCGCGAGGTTGTGAAACGGGCGCTGGAACTGAACGCCTCGGCGCTGATCCTGGTCCATAACCACCCGTCGGGCGATCCGACGCCCTCGGATTCCGATGTGACCATGACCCTTCAGGTTCAGGATGCCTGTCGCACGCTGAACATCACGCTTCACGACCACCTGGTAATCGGCAAGGGAAGGGAAATGAGCTTCCGCTCGTTGGGCTATCTCTGATCAGAGCGGTTCCGGCGTGAAATTCGGCACGATCCACACTTCGACACGGCGGTTCAGCCGGCGGCCAATGACGGTCTCGTCGCAGGCCATCGGCAGCGCCTCGCCAAAGCCCTCGGTCACCGGGATCTGATCGGCCCGAAGATCCGGTGCGAGATCGGCCAGATCCTGAGCCACCCGTTCGGCACGTTCTGCCGAAAGTGCTTTATTGGCACTCGCTTCGCCCTTGCCGTCAGAAAAGCCGGCAAGAATCAGCGTTTTGGAAGGAAAGCTCTCGGACGCGATCATCCGCGCCAGCTGGGCCAGGTTCTCCTGGCTGGTCGCATCCAGAATGGAGGTGTTTTCTTCAAACCGGAAGGTCAGCGACAGCCGGTCTGCACCATTCATCACTTCGGCCAGCCGTTTCAGATCACCAAGCGTCACGTCATCGCCGGCGCCAAGGATCGCATTGATCAGCCGCAGACCGTCCTGGGTCATCGGTGCGGCTTCGACAGAGCGGTCGATAAAGCCGGCCGCAGACACAACATGGCCGGCGCGGGGGGTGGCGGTGAACTCCAGAAACTCGCGCGCGAAGACCGGAATACGACGCGGGGCGGGGATCAGGAATTGCGGCAAGGCCAGGGGATAGTCCTCGGCTTTGACAGAAATCGGCAATGGCAGCAGGGGAAAGCCACAGCTGTCAACAAGCGGTGCGGGAATCGCCGGGGCCATCTCGGCACGTCCGGTGATTGCCAGCGCCCAGGGATCTTTTGCCACCGCCTCGGCGAGGTGCTGCATATCGGGGTGAACTATATCGGCCTTTATCGGCGCACCGAGCCGTTCCGACAATGCGCGCGTCATATCGGTATCCGGCGCCAGTGCGTGAAGGACGATCGGCATATCCGGCCCGCCGAGGTCGCGCCAGTTCTTCAGCTGACCGGCGAGAACTTTCGCCAGATTTACGGTTGAGATTTTCGGCGTCGGATTGCCCGGCGCCATCACCGGCACAAGGGCATCCAGCGCAATCGGTCTCGCGCCCGAAGCACGCGAGGGCGAGGCGGAGAGCTCCATTTCAGCGGCGCCACTTGCCAGCGCTGCCTGGGCCGGGCCCGGCAGCATCGGCGAGAAAGAGACATCAGCAAGGACGGTATCATCCTGTGCCTTGTAGATCTGCGCCGCCCATGCGGCACCATTCTGCGGCGTCACTTCGCGAAAGGCCAAACCGCGCACGGCGGCAAAACTGCTGAAAAGGCCAGGCAACAGCCGTGCCCCGGCATCCGGGGCGCCGACGACGCGGATATCGGCATGTGGCGTGGTCAGATCCGGACAGGCCGGACCCTCGCAGATCACGCCCTGGCCATCGACGGTCAGAAGCCCCCAGGCGGTTTCGATCCGGTAAAACTCGCCATCATAGCCCTGCAGGCTGCCGGGCAGGACGATATTCCCCTCACGCGAGGTCAGCGTGATATCCTGCGCCTGGGCGGGCTGCACGACAGGCGACTGAGACAGGAAAAACAGCAAAGCGAAGAAAATCGCCGCGCCTGGCCGCGTTAGCATCTTTTCCCACCGGGATTAGTTCAGCAGCGCCATTTTCCGCTGCGCTACCGGATTCTTCAACACCTTAATGGCGAGAACCGGCCATAGGCGAGTCAGGCCAAGCGCCTAGATATGTCAGATGCCAGCAGGTGTGACAGCGCTCAGAGCGCGCGGGGGGCAATATCTGCAAATCTGTCTTTGCCAGGGGGCAGCGCGGACTGATCATCGCGGCGCTCAGGTCGGGCCGGAACAGCGAGGGGTTCATCCTGGATTAGCGGCGGATGGATTACCGTCTCAGCAGCGCGCGCCCCGGCCCCTGATTTCGGTCGGGCCCTGTGCTCTGCCCCGGCGACGACTTGTTGCAGCCCGCCAAGCGCGCCGGACTTTGCCATCTCCCCGGGCTGGTTCTTATGCATGCTCTGCACAAGATGCCCCGCCCCCAGAGCAAGGAACAGAACCATCGTCACGCGCAGTATAGTGCGTTTCGTACCCATAGTCAGCATACCCGGAATCGCCCGCATTGGTGCCAGTATCGCAAGAGATCGCGGCAATCCCGTGGCGAGCCTGTGGAATGTTTCCCATCAGGGAAACACCGAATTGAAAAGGGGCGGTTAATGCCGCCCCTTACATACTATTTTCTCCGGATTTTCAGACCAGTTTGCCGTGGCAATGTTTGAATTTCTCGCCTGAGCCGCAGGGGCAGGGATCATTGCGGCCCGGATTGCCCCAGCTGGAGGGGTCCGATTCGTCAAAGCCTGACGCAAGCGGCACTGCCGGCGCAGGTTCGGCGGGCGCGGGGTCTGCAGGCGCAGTGGCCGGCCCGACCTCGATCCCGGCGGCGGCCTGTTGCTGCGCCAGCAATTGCGCCATCATCGACTCCTGCTCTTCTTTCGAGAGCGGGCGGATGCGCGACAGCTGTTCCGTCACCTGCAGACGCAGGCTGCCGAGCATCGTCTCGAACAGCTGGAAGGCTTCGGTCTTATACTCATTCAGCGGGTCGCGCTGCGCATATTGGCGGAAATGAATCACCGACCGCAGATGTTCCAGCCGCAGGAGATGATCGCGCCATTTCCCGTCGATTGCCTGCAACAGCACCTGCTTTTCGATCTGCACCATGGTTGTGGCGCCAAAAGCCTCAAGCTTTTCCGCCATATAGCGGTCGGAATGTTCGATGATGCGCTCGGCCATCGCGGCCTGATCGACACCTTCTTCGGCGGCCCATGTCTCGATGGGCATATCCATGTTCAGCCGCTGGCGGCCGGCTTCGCGCAGGCCCTCAAGGTTCCAGGCGTCGGGATAGGTTTTCGGCGGCATGAATTCGTCGACCATGTCGTCGATCACGTGATGGCGCATATCCTCGGCGATTTCCGAGACATGTTCGGCCCTGAGGATGTCCTGGCGCTGGCTGAACACGGCCTTGCGCTGGTCATTCATCACGTCGTCAAACCGCAGGAGCGACTTGCGCACGTCAAAATTGCGGCCTTCGACTTTCGCCTGGGCTTTTTCCAGCGATTTATTGACCCAGGGGTGAACAATCGCCTCGCCTTCCTTCATCCCCAGCGTCGAGAGGATCTTGTCGAGCCGTTCGGACCCGAAGATCCGCATCAGGTCATCTTCTAGCGACAGGAAGAACGATGATCTCCCCGGGTCACCCTGGCGACCCGAACGGCCGCGCAGCTGGTTGTCGATCCGGCGCGATTCATGGCGTTCGGTGGCGAGGACAAAGAGACCACCGGCATCGAGCACCTTGGCCTTTTCATCGGCATGTTCTGCTTCGATCCTGGCGCGCAGCGCCACCGGATCCGCATCCGGATTGGCGTCGAGCTCTTCGATCACCTTCATCTCGACATTGCCGCCAAGCTGAATATCGGTGCCGCGCCCGGCCATATTGGTCGCAATCGTCACCGCACCCAGACGGCCGGCATCGGCGACGATCTTCGCCTCCTGCTCATGCTGGCGGGCATTCAGCACGTTATGTGCGATGCCTTCGGCTTTCAGCATGGCCGAAAGCTCTTCGGATTTCTCGATAGACGTCGTGCCGACCAGCAGCGGCTGACCGATCTCATGCGCCTCGCGGATTGTCTCGACAATGCCGAGGAACTTTTCGCGCGCGGTGCGGTAGACCTGATCGTGTTCGTCCTTGCGCGCCACGGGGCGGTTCGTGGGCACTTCGACCACGCCCAGCCCGTAGATCTGCATGAATTCTTCGGCCTCGGTCGCGGCGGTGCCGGTCATGCCGGCCAGCTTGTTGTAAAGGCGGAAATAATTCTGGAACGTCACCGAGGCGAGGGTCACGTTTTCGGGCTGAATCGTCACGCCCTCTTTCGCCTCGATGGACTGATGCAGGCCGTCCGACAACCGGCGGCCCTTCATCATGCGGCCGGTGAATTCGTCGATCAGCACGATTTCATCGTCACGGACGATATATTGCTGGTCGCGGTGGAACATCTTATGGGCGCGCAGCGCCTGGTTCATATGGTGAACGATCGAGGTCGATTCCGGTGCGAAAAGGTGCTGGCCTTCCGGCAGCACGCCCGCTTCACGCAAAAGTTCCTCGATATGGTCGTTGCCGGCTTCGGTATAGGTGACGTTGCGGGCTTTTTCGTCGAGGGTGAAATCCTCCTCGACCAGCGAAGGGATCAGCCGGTCGACCGAGAGATAAAGGTCGCTGCGATCCTGGCTCGGCCCTGAGATGATCAGCGGGGTGCGGGCTTCGTCGATCAGGATCGAGTCGACCTCGTCCACAATCGCGAAATTATGGCCGCGCTGCATCATCTCTTCAATCGAGCCCTTCATATTGTCGCGAAGGTAGTCGAAGCCGAGTTCGTTATTGGTCGCATAGGTGACATCGGCAGCATAGGCGGCGCGCTTTTCCGGGTCGGGCTGCCAGGGGTAAATCACGCCGGTCGTCAGGCCGAGTTTGGCATGAACCTTGCCGATAGTGTCAGCGTCGCGTTTCGCGAGATAGTCGTTCACTGTCACGACATGCACGCCCTTGCCAGTCAGGGCATTGAGATAGGCCGGGAAAGCCGCGACAAGCGTCTTGCCTTCACCGGTCCGCATCTCGGCGATATTGCCCTGATGCAGGAAGATCCCGCCCATCAGCTGCACATCAAAGGCGCGCAGCCCCAGCGAACGTTTCGCCCCTTCGCGGCAATTCGCGAAAGCTTCGGGCAGGATATCGTCGAGGCTTTCGCCGCCGTCCTGCACGCGCTTTTGAAATTCCCGGGTCTTCGCGACAAGGCCCTCATCGCTCAGCGCGGCAAATTCCGGCTCGAGCGCGTTGATTTTGGCGACCAGCGACCGAGTGGCCCTGACCTTGCGGTCATTGGCGGTGCCAAAGACCTTTTTCGCGAGCGTTCCCAGACCCAGCATGATCTCTCCGTGCGGTCGTTCCTGCGTGATCTCGTGAGGCTGTGACTTGCCCGCCCTTAACGCCTTCCATAGAAAAGCCGGGTAGGTCCGTATTTGTGCCCCGATCACGCGACTGTCGCGATGTAAGGGCTGCAAGGATCATAGTCAACGTTCGCAGGCTCTGCGGCAGATCGGGAGAAGCTGAAATGGCCATAGAAAAGCGTCTGGGGGCTGCCGTTTTCTGGGTGGCCGCCGCTTTCGCCGGGCTCGCGACCGGGCTTGCGAACGGGCCGGCCCTGGCAGAGGGGGAAACCGCCGCGACCGTGGTCGCAACCGTGAACGGGACCGAGATCACCCTTGGCCAGATGATCGCCCTGCGGGAAAGCCTGCCCGACCAGTATCTGAGCCTCGCCGATGACGTTCTCTTCAATGGCATTCTGGAACAACTGATCCAGCAGGAGGCCCTGGCCCAGGCCCATAGCCAGAAAAGTCCGCGCGATAAGGCGGTGATCATCAATACCGAGCGCGGCTATTTCTCGGGTCTTGTGATTTCAGACGTGGCCAGTGCGGCGGTGACGGATGCTGCCCTGCAAAAGGCCTGGGATGAGAAATACGCAGATTACGTGCCACAAAAAGAATACAGTGCGGCGCATATCCTGGTTGAGACCGAGGCCGAGGCGAAGGAGCTGAAGGCCGAACTGGATGGCGGTGCGGATTTCGCGGCCCTCGCGAAGGAAGCATCGAATGACCCGGGGTCGGGAGAGCAGGGGGGCGAGCTGGGCTGGTTCACGCTGAACCGCATGGTGAAGCCCTTCGCGGATGGGGTGGCGGCTGCGACCCCCGGCAAAGTGACCGATCCGGTGCAGAGCGATTTCGGCTGGCACCTGATCCTGGTTCATGAAAGCCGCGACCGCCCGGCGCCGACGCTGGATGAGGTGCGCGATGTGCTCGCGGGCGAAGTCGAGGAACGTGCCATCGCGGCGAAGATCACAGAGCTGACCGGCGCGGCGACGATCACAAAGCCGGGTGAAGGCATTGATCCGGCTCTTTTGAAGAACAACGCTCTGATTGACTGAGCGGCGGGGGGATAAAATGGCAAAGACTGACTGGAAAGCCGAAGCGAAGAACCTGAAGAAGAAGGTGCGTAAGCTGAAAGACCGCGTGACCGAAGCGGTGTCCGGCGCGGCCTCGGGCGCGCTGAACGAGGTCGCGGCGGTGGTCCATAAGGCCGCGCATCCGGTGTCGCCGCTGGCTCCGGCCAGTTTTCCGGCACTGCCAGTGATCCGGGGGGCGGAATTTGCCTCGATCGGGGCCGGGATCAAGTATCGCAATCGCAAGGATGTGATGCTGGTGCGGCTTGCTCCGGGTACGGTGATGGCCGGGGCCTTCACCCGTTCGACCACCCGTTCGGGCTGTGTGCGGGATTGCGAGGCGAAGCTGGCCCTGAAGGCGGCGCCCGGCATCGGTGCGGCGATCATCGTGAACTCGGGCAATTCCAACGCTTTCACCGGCAAGGTCGGCGATAAGGCGGTGGCGGATGTGACCGGGGCTGTCGCGAAAGCGCTCGGCATCCCGGCCACGCGTGTGTTCTCTTCCTCGACCGGCGTGATCGGCGAGCCGCTGCCGGCGGAAAAGATTACCGCCGTGATCGGTGACCTCACAGGGGGGCTGACCGAGGCCGCGATTGAAGGTGCCGCCCAGGCGATCATGACCACCGACACCTTCCCAAAAGGTGCCACCGCGACGATCGAAGGCGAAGGCGGTCCGATCCATATCGCCGGCATCGCCAAGGGCTCGGGTATGATCGCGCCCGATATGGCGACGATGCTGGTCTATATCTTTACCGATGCGAAAATCAGCCAGACGAACCTGCAGAAACTGGTCTCGCGCCATGTCGATGGCAGTTTCAACTCGATCACCGTCGACAGTGATACCTCGACCTCTGACACGCTGCTGGTCGCCGCGACCGGCCAGTCAGAGGCCGCGCCGCTGAAAGGCGCAGTGCTCAAGGCATTCGAGGCCGCGCTGGCGCAGGTGATGCAGGATCTCGCGCTTCAGGTCGTGCGCGACGGCGAGGGCGCGACCAAGCTGATCGAGGTGCGGGTCTCTGGCGCCGCAACTGATGCGGATGCGGCAAAGGTGGCCTTCGCCATCGCAAATTCGCCGCTGGTGAAAACCGCGGTTGCCGGCGAGGATCCGAACTGGGGCCGCATCGTAATGGCGGTCGGTAAATCCGGCGCCCAGGCCGAGCGTGATCGGCTTACCATCCGTTTCGGAGACATCCTTGTGGCGGAAAAGGGCTGGAAATCACCGGGCTACAGCGAAGACGCCGGGGCAAGCTATATGAAGGGCCAGGAGCTGGTGATTGATGTCGGCCTCGGCATGGGCCGCGCGAGGCGCACGGTCTGGACCTGCGATCTGACCGACCGCTATGTCTCGATCAACGCCGATTATCGTTCCTGACCATTTTCTGTCCGTAAATATCCCGGGGGTCCGGGGGCAGCGCCCCCGGCCCCGGCCAGACCGAGACCTGCATGAAAACCCTTCTCGTTTCCGCCGTCGCCCTGATTGACGCCGATGGGCGCATCCTGCTTGCACAGCGCCCACCAGGCAAAAGCCTTGCCGGGTTGTGGGAATTTCCCGGCGGCAAGGTCGAACCGGGGGAGACCCCGGAGGCCTGCCTGATCCGCGAGCTGAAAGAGGAAATCGGCATTGATACCTGGAAAAGCTGCCTTGCGCCGCTGACCTTCGCCAGCCACAGCTATGATGATTTCCACCTGTTGATGCCACTTTTCGCCTGCCGCAAATGGGATGGTATTCCGGTGGCGCGCGAGGGCCAGGTTCTCGCCTGGGTTGCGCCTGACAGGCTGCGTGACTACCCGATGCCGCCTGCTGATCTGCCCCTGATCCCGATTTTGCGCGACTGGTTGTGAGCGGTTGCGCAGCAATCGTCATTTTTCTGCCATTTTTGTTTCCGCTTCTTTAACTTTTCTGTTTCAAAAATGATCATGTTGAGTGAAACTTAATTAAATTCCTGTGGGGGAGAAGGTTAGGAATGTTGCGCACAATCTCAATCGGCAGCTGCATTTCGGTGCAGGGTTTGATGGTCAGCCAGAACGCGGATGGTACCGTAGTGATCCGGGTGGATGATCGCACCTATACCGGACGCCCGGTTGCGGCGAACCTGCAAGTCGGTCGCGCCTGACCTCAGTTAGACCTCATATCACGATAAAAAAAGCGCCGGGAAACCCGGCGCTTTTTTGATTTTCGGATCTGGTCAGAGTGTCGGGTAAAGCGGGAACCTGTCGCAGAGCGCCTGAACCTCGGCCTTCACTTTGGCCTCGACCTCCCCGTTGCCGTCTTCGCCATTGGCGGCGAGCCCATCAACCACTTCGACGATCCAGCGCGAGATCTGGCGGAATTCGGCCTCGCCGAACCCGCGG
>NZ_JAMCCR010000007.1:0-204764 GCF_023371075.1 Pseudomonas sp. GX19020 | reverse complement strand
ATGGCAGTTTCTACACCCATTGGGATGAGGAACGCGGGCTGAATGGTCTTGCCGATGCCGAGCGGTTCATCCGCGATTTCGACGGCAAGGCAGGCGGGCTGATCCGGGGAATGCTGGCCCCCGACCGGATCGAGAATTGCACCGAGACCCTGATCCGGCGCAGCCGGGATGTCTCGACCGATCTCAATGTGCCGATCCGGCTGCATTGCTGCCAGTCGCTGAGCGAATTCAATGCGGTGGTCGACCGCTATGACATGACACCGCTGGAATGGCTGAACTCGCTTGATTTCCTGAACGAGCGTGCCCTGTTGCCGCATGGTGTCTATATCACCGGGCATAGCCAGGTGGATCGCAAAGGCGATGATGTCGGCCTGCTGCGCGACAGCGGATCGACACTGATCCATTGCCCGCTGGTACTGTCACGCTATGGCGGATCGATGGAAAGCTTTGGCAGGCTGCGCCAGGCAGGTGTCCGGATCGGCCTTGGCACCGATACCTTCCCGCCGGATATGGTCGAGAATATGCGCCTTGGGGTCAGCCTGTGCCGGGTGGCGGATCATTCGGTGATCGCAGCCAGCGCCGCCGATCTTTATGACGCCGCCACCATTCATGCGGCCGAGGCTCTGGGCCGGCCGGATCTTGGGCGTCTCGCCGTTGGCGCAAAGGCAGATATGACGCTGTTCGATCTGTCTGATTTTGCGATTGGCCAGGTCATTGATCCGATCCAGACCATGATCCTGTCGGGGACCGGGCGCGATTTCCGCAGTTCGGTGATTAATGGCAGGCTGGTGATGCATGACCGCCAGCTTCCCGGCGTGGATCTTGCGGAATGGGGTCGTCGCGCGCAGGCACAATTTGACGGGCTGATCGCGAAATACCCGCTGCGGACGCTGAATCATCCGCCGGTTTCCGAGATCTTCGCACCCTCCTACGCCTGGCTCGACTGAGACCCCGTAAAGCCCGCCCCCGCGCCCTCACCAGGGCGCGGGCGTGGGCGCACCCGGGTGCGTGCTGAAAGCGGCGCCGCCGGTCAGGTGGCCCCGCCTTTGCCATTGGTCAGATCTGGCCCCTGGCGCCTGCGCTCCGCCACCTGCCGTCGCGCTTCGGCGTCCCGGATCTCGCGCGTGGTGTCGCGCAGCCAGTCAAGGTGATTATGGGCCGCGGCTTGTGCTGCCGCCGGATCGCGGGCAAGGATTGCGGCACCGATCCGGTGATGCTGCGCGCGCATTGCCTCGCGGGTGTCGGGCCGCGTGAACAGCCGGTTGCGGTTTTGCACCACGTCATTGCGCAGACTGACCGAGAGCGCGCGCATGATGTGCAAAAGCACCAGATTATGGCTCGCCTCATAGATGGCCAGATGCAGCGCGGCATCGACTTCGGCCTCCAGCGCCGGATCGCCCGCATCATGTGCGGCGTCGATCCGGCTCAGGCACTCGCGGATATGCGCCAGATCGGTGTCACTGGCCCGCCTCGCCGCCAGCGCCGCCGCCTCACTTTCCACGATATCGCGGAATTCAAGGCAGTCATCGGCCAGTTCGCCATGGTCAGCCAGCAGCGCCAGCAACGGATCGCCAATCGCCTGCATCCCGAGCGGAGCAATCTGCAGCCCGCGCCCCGCCGGGGTCAGCAGCCCCTTTTCTTCCAGCAGCTTCAGCCCGTCGCGCAGGGTCGGGCGCGACACGTTCAGCCGCGCCGCAAGCTCGCGCTCGGCCAGCAGCGCGTCACCCGGGCGCAGGCTGCCCTCAAGGATCATCGCCTCAATCAGGCGGGCAACCGCTGCGGCGGCGCGTTCGGGCTGGATCCCCGGCGACCCGTCCCTGATGTCACAATCTGCCATATGGTGCTGCCTTTATCCCAGGGACGAAACGCGCGGCATCTGCCGGACCGGGCAAGAATGACGCCGGTTGACAGCATTGGTAAAATTATTTTACCAAAACCCAACCGATGCAAGTGCCTGCCGCAGAAATACCATGCGCAGGGCCAGCCAAAAGAGAGATCAGCCCTGTGTCAGGCACAATTGTGATGCCCGCGCCCGATCAGCATATCCTTGCCCGTCGCGACGCCATTCATCAGGCGCTGGCGGCGGTTCTGCCCGCGGATGGGCTGATCACCGCGCCCGACGAATTGCGGGCCTATGAATGCGATGCGCTGACCGCCTATCGCTGTGCGCCGCTGGCCGTGGTCCTGCCGCGCAGCACCGAAGAGGTCGCCGCCGCGATGCGCGTCTGCCACCAGATGGGCGTCAAGGTGGTGCCGCGCGGGGCGGGCACCTCGCTCGCCGGGGGCGCGCTGCCCACGGCGGATAGTGTGGTGATCGGTACGATGCGGCTGCGCGACGTGCTGGAGCTGGATCTGGAAAGCCGTTTCATCCGGGTGCAATGCGGCGTGACCAATCTTTCGGTCTCGGCCGAACTTGAACCACATGGGTTTTTCTACGCCCCTGACCCCTCTTCCCAGCTGGCCTGCACCATTGCCGGCAATATCGGCATGAATTCCGGCGGCGCGCATTGCCTGAAATACGGCGTGACGACCAATAACCTGATGGCCGCAAAGGTGGTGCTGGTCACCGGCGAGGTGGTGGAATTCGGCGGGCCGGAACCGGGCGCGGCGGGGCTGGATATGCTCGGTCTGTTTTGCGGCTCGGAAGGGCAGCTTGGCATTGTGACCGAAGCGATCCTGCGCATCCTGCCCCGGCCCGAAGGTGCACGCCCGGTGCTGATCGGGTTCGGTGATGCAGTGACGGCGGGGGAATGCGTGGCGCGGATCATCCGCTCGGGCGTGCTGCCGGTGGCAATTGAATATATGGATGAGCCCTGCCTGCGCGCGGTCGAGGCCTTTGCCAGGGCGGGCTATCCCGAATGTCCCGCCGTGCTGATCGTCGAGGTTGAGGGCGCACCGGAAGAGATCGACCATCAGATCGCCGCCATCCGCGAGATCGCGGGCGCGCTGAACCCGGTCGAGTTCCGCGAAAGTCGCAGCGAGGCTGAGGCGGTTGCGATCTGGAAAGGGCGTAAATCCGCCTTTGGCGCCATGGGGCGGCTGGGGGATTACCTCTGCCTTGACGGCACGGTTCCGGTCTCGAAACTGCCCGCGACGCTGAAGCGGATCGGCGAACTCTCTGCGCAATACGGGCTGGAAGTGGCCAATGTCTTCCATGCCGGTGATGGCAATATGCACCCGCTGATCCTCTTCAACGCCAATAAGCCCGGCGATCTGGAAAAGGCCGAGGCCTTCGGCGCCGATATCCTGCGCGCCTGTGTCGAGGCCGGCGGTTGCCTGACCGGAGAGCATGGCGTTGGCATCGAAAAGCGTGATCTGATGGGCGCGCAATACGGGCCGGATGATCTTGCGATCCAGATGGAGATCAAGAGCCTTTTTGACCCGGACTGGCTTCTGAACCCGGCCAAGGTCTATCCGCTGGAGGCCAGCGCCCCGTTCCGGGCCGGAAAAGGCGGTGCAGCATGATCCGGCATATACCCCGCTCTGAGGCGGAGCTTTCGGCGCTGATTGCCCGGCAGCATCAGATGGCCGCGCCGCTGGTGATCGAGGGCGGCGGCAGTTCCGGCATATCCGCCGGGATCGGCGGGGAAATCCTGTCCACCACTGGCCTGAGCGGCGTGGTGGAATATCAGCCGGGCGAGCTGACGCTGATCGCACAGGCCGGAACGCCGCTTGCTGAGATCGAGGCCCTCCTGTCGCAATCGGATCAGTGCCTTGCGTTCGAGCCGCCTGATCTGCGCCATGTGCTGGGGACCATGGCGGCAGAGCCGACCATTGGCGGTGTGGTGGCGGTGAATTCTTCGGGCCCGCGCCGTCTGCTTTCGGGGGCCTGCCGCGACCATATTCTGGGTATCAGGATGGTGGATGGCCGGGGGCGTATTTTGCGCAATGGCGGCCGGGTGATGAAGAACGTAACCGGGCTGGATCTGTCGCGCCTTCTGGCCGGATCTCATGGCACGCTCGCGGTCCTGACCGAGGTCGCGATCCGCACCCTGCCTTGCGCGCCGGTGTCATTGACCCTTGCGGTGTCAGATCTGGCCCCGACGGCAGCGCAGGCGCTTATTGCGAAAGCCCTCGCGACACCCTGGGAGGTTTCCGCGGTGGTCGTCCATCGCGGCAGGGTCTGTCTGCGTCTTGAGGGGCCGGGCCCCCAGGTCGCGTCTCGCCGGGCGAAACTGCTGCGCCTGCTCGCCTGCGAGGTCGAGGAACTGGAGGGAGACGCCAGCCGCACGCTCTGGCGCGGCTTTCGCGATCTGGAGATGTTTGCGGACCACACCCTGCCGCTGTGGCGGCTGCAGGTCCGGGCACGGGATGGCGTGGCGCTTGCCCAGCGGCTTGTGGAGCACGGCGAGGTGCTGATCGACTGGGGCGGCGGCCTGATCTGGTATCAGGGTGCGGCGGATGCTGCGCTGATCCGCAGCCTTGCGCCCTCCGCCAGGCTGATCCGGCGCGCGGGCCTTACCACAGCGCGCTTTCCGACCGAGGCGGAGGGCCTTGGCCGTCTCTCGGCAGGGCTGCGCCAGGTCTTTGATCCGGCGGGCATTTTCAATCAGGGCCTGATGGGCGGGGCCATGGGGGCGGCAGATGCAGACTGAATTTTCCGCCGAACAATTGCAGGACCCCGGCACTGCCCGTGCCAATGAGATCCTGCGCTCCTGCGTCCATTGCGGTTTTTGCACCGCGACCTGCCCGACCTATAAGGTGCTGGGCGATGAACTCGACAGCCCGCGCGGACGCATCTATCTGATCAAGGATATGCTGGAAAACGAGCGCAAGCCGGATGCGACGGTGGTGCGCCATATCGACCGCTGCCTGTCCTGCCTGTCCTGCATGACAACCTGCCCGTCGGGGGTGCATTACATGCATCTGGTCGATCATGCCCGCGCCTATATCGAAAAGACCTATCGCCGCCCGCTGTCGGACCGCCTCCTGCGCGGTGTTCTGGCCAGGGTGCTGCCCTATCCGGGCCGCTTTCGTCTGGCGCTGCTGGGGGCGAAGATCGCCCGCCCCTTCCGCCGTCTGATGCCGGATGCGCGGCTGCGGGCGATGCTGGAGATGGCGCCGAAGCGGATTGCCGGGCCTGCCCGCGACGATGACCCGCAAAGCCATATGCCCGAGGGGGCGCGCCGCAAGCGGGTGGCGCTGCTGACGGGCTGCGCGCAAAAGGCGCTGAACCCGGCAATCAACGCGGCGACGATCCGGCTGTTGCGCCGCCATGGCTGTGAGGTGGTGATCCCGAAAGGGATCGGCTGCTGCGGCGCGCTGCCCCATCACATGGGCCGCGAGGCGCAAAGCCATGCCCTGGCCGCGGCCAATATCCGCGCCGTGATCCGCGAGCTGGACGGTGAAGGGCTGGATGCGGTGGTGATCAACACATCCGGCTGTGGCACTACGGTCAGGGATTACGGCCATATGTTCGCAGAGACCCCGCTTGCGCAGGACGCGGCGCGGGTGGCGGCGCTGGCACGCGACATCACCGAGGTGATGACGGACCTGGGCCTTGCCTCAGCCGGCCATGCCGCGCCGCTGCGCGTGGGCTATCACGCCGCCTGTTCCCTGCAACATGGCCAACAGATCCGCAATGCGCCGAAGGATCTTCTGCGGGCGGCGGGGTTCACGGTGCTGGAGCCGAAAGACAGCCATATCTGCTGCGGCTCGGCCGGCACCTATAACCTGATGCAGCCGGAGATCTCGGGCCAGCTGCAGGCGATGAAGGTCGACAATCTGGAGGCGATCCGGCCCGATATCATCAGCGCCGGTAACATCGGCTGCATGATGCAGATCGGAGCAGGCACCAGGGTTCCGGTCGTCCATACGGTTGAACTGCTCGACTGGGCGACCGGCGGGCCAAAGCCACCGGCACTGGCGGCGGGTGACGCGGCAAATGGGTAAAGGCTCAGCTGGCCGGGTCCAGATCGGCCTGTGCCCCCGCCTCTGGTGACCCCGCCTCCGGCCCATAGGCCCCCGCACCCGCAACGCCGCCAAGTGCTGCGGTCATCTCGCGCGCAACCGCGAGCACCTGAAGCCCGATCCGCACCGTTTCGCGGCTGGCCATCCGTTGCGCCAGCGCCGAGACCGAGATCGCGCCCAGAGGCTCGCTCAGAGGGGACCAGACCACGGCTGCGATACAGCGCAGCCCGGGGGTGAATTCCTCATTGTCCAGCGCGAAGCCGACACGACGGATGCGGCGGATCTCATCCATGACTTCGGTGGTGCTGCGCAGGCTGTGGCTGGTCATCGGGCGCAGACCGTGGCTGGCGATCAGGGCTTCGATCGCCGGATCCGGCCAGGTGGCGACAATGGCCTTGCCCATGCCGGAATTCATCACCGGCGTGCGGCCCCCGGGTGGCGCGATGGCGCGGATGATCTCGCGGCTTTCGACCTGGGCCACGGTGATCACCTCGCCCTCGGCCAGGATGCCCAGATTGGCGGTCTCACGGGTCAGATCACGCAGGCGGCGCAGATAGGGGCCGGCGGCGGCGATAAAGCTTTGCCAGCGGGTGAAGGCCAGCCCGGTGGTGAACGCGCGCTGGCCGATCAGCCAGTGCTGGCCCTGAGGTTCAAGTCGCACGAAATCGCGCTCTTCCAGCGTGGTCAGCAGGCGATGTGTGGTTGAAGCGGCCAGTCCTGCCTCGCGCGCGAGATCGGAAAGGCGCAGCCCTGCGGGCGCTTTTGACAACAGTTCCAGCAGGAAAAGCGCGCGGTCAACTGCCTGAACCATCCCCGATCCTTTCCATTTTCACGTATCATTTTCCACATCGTGGAAAACTTCAACCCAAAGATGGCCAGTATGCCCCCCTGGCGGCATGGTGAGCGCAACCCTTTCTTGTACCGGAGTCATCGAGATGACCGCTCCCTTCACCCGCGCCGGGCTGCAGATCGCAACACCCCTGCTTGAGTTTGTCGAGACCCGCCTTTTGCCAGGCCTGCCGCTGACGGCCGAAGCTTTCTGGCAAGGCTATGCCGGGCTTTTGCGCGATTTCATGCCCGAAAACCGCAGGCTTCTCGCGCGGAGAGAGGAACTTCAGCGTCAGATCGACGACTGGCTTCTGGCACGGCGCATGGCCGGGCAGGCCTGGGATCAATCTGCCTGGATGGGTTTCCTGCGCGAGATCGGCTATCTCCTGCCTGAAGGCGATGATTTCACCATCGAAACCGCGCCCTGCGACCCCGAGATCAGCACGATCGCCGCGCCGCAGCTGGTGGTTCCGGTGATGAATGCCCGCTTTGCCCTGAACGCGGCCAATGCGCGTTGGGGCAGCCTTTACGACGCGCTTTATGGCACGGATGCGCTGCCGGGCACCGCCACCGGCACGGGGTTTGACAGCGCGCGGGGGGCGCAGGCAGTGGCCTGGGCGGCGGCTTTCCTCGATCAGGCGCTGCCGCTGGCACAAGGCAGCCATGCCGATGTCAAAGGCTGGCGGGTCGTGGATGGCAGGGTGCTGGCGGAGTTGGAAACCGGCGAAACCCCGCTCGCCGATCCCGCCGCCTGGGCCGGAAAGGGCGCGGCAGGCGACTCGCTGCTCTTCCGCCATAACGGATTGCATATCGAGCTGGTTTTCGACCGCACCCACCCGGTCGGCGCGGCCAGCCCCTCGGGATTGCGCGATGTGGTGCTGGAGGCGGCCCTGACCGCGATCCAGGATTGCGAGGATTCCGTCGCCGCGGTCGATGCAGATGACAAGGTCGCGGCCTATGCCAATTGGCTGGGGCTGATGAAGGGTGATCTTCAGGAGACATTCACGAAAGCGGGGCGTGAGGTTAACCGGCGTCTGGCCGCAGACCGCGCCTTCACCGGGCCTGATGGCAAAGCCTTCACCCTGCCGGGGCGCGCCTTGCTGCTTTGCCGCAATGTCGGTCATCTGATGACCACCGACGCGGTTTTGCTGGATGGCGAAGAGACGCCCGAAGGGCTGATGGATGCGATGGTGACCGTGACCGCCGCACTGCATGATCTGCAAAAGACCGACGGGCTGCGCAATTCACGCAGCGGTTCGGTCTATGTGGTCAAACCCAAGATGCATGGCGCTGAAGAGGCCGCTTTTGCCAATCGCTGCTATGGGCGGGTGGAAGAGATCCTCGGCCTTGCGCCGGGCACCGTGAAGCTGGGCCTGATGGATGAAGAGCGCCGCACTTCGGCCAATCTGCGCGAGGCGATGCGGGCGCTGAAAGACCGGCTGGTCTTTATCAATACCGGCTTCCTTGACCGCACGGGTGACGAGATCCACACGCTGATGCAGGCCGGGCCGGTTCTGCCCAAAGCGCAGATCCGCGACGCCGCCTGGCTTTCGGCCTATGAGGACGGCAATGTCGATGCGGGGCTTGCGACCGGTCTCGACGGGCGCGGCCAGATCGGGAAAGGCATGTGGGCGAAACCCGATGACATGGCAGAGATGCTTGCAGCCAAGATCGGCCATCCGCAGGCCGGAGCCAGCACGGCCTGGGTGCCTTCGCCGGTTGCGGCGGTGCTGCATGCGACGCATTACCACCGTGTTGATGTGGCCGCGCGCCAGGCCGGGCTGGCCACTCGCCCCCGCGCCAGCCTTGAGGTGCTGATGACCCCGCCGCTGATGGAAGGATGCAATCTCACCGCGGCAGAGATCGCGCGTGAGGTCGATCTGAATTGCCAGTCGATCCTTGGCTATGTGGTTCGATGGGTTGATCAGGGGATCGGCTGTTCCAAAGTGCCTGATATCGACGATATCGGGCTGATGGAAGATCGCGCCACATTGCGGATTTCAGCGCAGTTTCTGGCGAACTGGATGCTGCATGGTCTGGTTTCCGGGGCGGCGATCGACGAAAGCCTGCAGCGTATGGCGCTGCGCGTTGACCGCCAGAATGCGGATGACCCGGCCTACCGCCCGATGGCCCCGCATTATGACGGCACCGCTTTCCTCGCCGCCCGGGCCCTGATCCTGGAGGGGCAGTCGCAGCCATCAGGCTATACTGAACCCCTGCTCCATGCCGCGCGTCGCAGGGTGAAAGACAGCCCGACCTCATGACCTCTCTCAAAGGCCCCGGATTGCCGGGGCCTTTCCTTTTGGCCCCTTATAGGCTCAGGCCCACGGCTTTCATCACAAAGCGAAATCCGTAAGCGACCAGGCCCAGGGCCAGGACGCTGGCGAGCCAGATCGTCACCAGCCAGCCGATCCGTTTCAGCCAGGATCCGGATGCGTTTGACTGCCGCGCGATCACCATGCGTTTCATCAGTGATACCCATCCCCCACCCGCACTTTGCCGCGAAAGACGTAATAGGCCCAGGCAGTATAGGCGAGGATCACCGGGATGATCAGCAGCGCGCCCACCAGCGCGAAGCCCATGCTCTGATCCGGGGCCGCCGCTTCGCGAAGCGTGATCGCGGGCGGGATGATATAGGGGAACATGCTGATCCCAAGGCCGGTATAGCCGAGGAACAAGAGAAACAGTGTCAGGATGAAGGGCGAAAGCCCCGGATCCCCTGTCTGCAATGACCGCAAGAGCAGGAAGGCGGTCAGCGCCACCAGCACCGGCACCGGCGCAAAGAAGAAGAGGTTCGGCAGGCTGAACCAGCGCTCCGCCACCGCCTGATGCGCAAGCGGTGTCCAGAGGCTGACGACCACGATCACCGCCAGCAAAGCCAGCATCAAAGGCCGCGCGAGGCTGACGAGACGGTCATGCAGCGGCCCCTCGGTCTTTACGATCAGCCAGGTTGCCCCCAGAAGCGCATAGGCGACCAGGAGCCCCAGCCCGGTAAAGATTGCAAAGGGCGAGACCCAGTCCATCGCGCTGCCGGTATAGCGCGTCCCCTCCATCTGAAAGCCGTTCAGGAAAGCGCCCAGCGACACCCCCTGGAAAAAGGTCGCCGTGACAGAGCCGAGCATGAAGGCCTTATCCCAGAACGGCTTGTGATGCTCGTCTGCCTTGAAGCGGAATTCGAACGCCACGCCCCGCCAGATCAGCCCCAGAAGCATCAGCGCCAGCGGAATATAGAGCGCGGTCAGTATGATCGCATAGGCCAGCGGGAAGGCCGCCATCAGCCCTGCGCCGCCAAGGACCAGCCAGGTCTCATTGCCATCCCAGACGGGCGCGACGGTATTGACCATGACATCGCGGTCATCGCGCCCCCTGATAAACGGAAACAGGATGCCGATGCCCAGATCGAACCCGTCCATGATGACATACATCATCAGGCCAAAGGCGATGATACAGGCCCAGACGATGGGAAGATCGATGCCCATTGGTCAGTGCTCCTTGCTGAGATCGGGGGCGGCAGAAAGCGGCCGCGCCGGGCTCTGGCCGGGGTCGTTATTGTCGGTAGCGGGGTCATCTTCTCCCGCTTCCGGCCCTTTGCCGACAAGTTTCAGCATATAGCTGGTGCCAAAGCCAAAGACGAAGAAATAGGCGATGATAAAGATCACCAGCGTCACGCTCATGGTCAGCGCCGAATGGTCCGAGACCGCGTCACTGGTGCGCATCACGCCATAGATCACCCAGGGCTGGCGGCCGATTTCGGTGGTGTACCAGCCCGCCAGAATGGCGATCAGCCCGGTCGGCCCCATCAGAAGCGCGAAACGCTGGAACCAGCGCCCCTCATAAAGCGTGCCACGCCAGCGCCGCCAGGCGGCCCAGAGGCCAAGCGTGATCATCAGCATCCCAAGGCCCACCATGATGCGGAAGGTCCAGAACACCACGGCGACCGGCGGGCGGTCTTCGGGGGCGAATTCCTTCAGGCCGGGGAATTGTCCGTCCAGGCTATGGGTCAGGATCAGGCTGGAAAGATTGGGGATCGCGATCTCGAAATGGTTCTTTTCGGCCGCCTGATCAGGCCAGGCAAAAAGGATCAGCGGCACACCTTTGCCGGGTTCGTTCTCCCAATGCCCCTCCATTGCGGCGATTTTCGCGGGCTGGTGTTTCAGCGTGTTCAGCCCGTGCTGATCGCCGATCACCGCCTGCAGCGGCGCCACGATCAGCAGCATCCACATCGCCATAGACAGCATCTTGCGCACGCGCGGATTGTCATTGCCCTTAAGCAGATGCCAGGCCCCGCTTGCGCCGACAAACAGCGCGGTGGCAAGGAAAGCCGCCGTCACCATATGGGCCAGCCGGTAGGGGAAGGAGGGGTTGAAGATCACCTCGAACCAGTTGACCGGCACCACCACGCCATTCACGATCTCGAACCCCTGCGGCGTCTGCATCCAGCTGTTCGACGCCAGAATCCAGGTGGCCGAAATCAGCGTGCCGATTGCCACCATCACGGTGGCAAAGAAATGCAGCCCCGGCCCGACCCGGTGCCAGCCAAACAGCATGACGCCCAGAAACCCCGCCTCAAGGAAGAAGGCGGTCAGCACCTCATAGGCCAGCAAAGGCCCGGTGATTGACCCGGCAAAGGAAGAAAAATAGCTCCAGTTCGTGCCGAACTGATAGGCCATCACCAGACCCGAGACGACGCCCATCGCAAAGTTCACCGCGAAGATCTTTGACCAGAAATGGTAAAGATCGCGGTAAACGGCGGTCTTCTTCCACAGCCACAATCCTTCCAGCACCGCCAGATAGCTGGCAAGGCCGATGGTTATGGCCGGAAAGATGATATGGAAGGAAATGGTGAACCCGAACTGGATACGGGCCAGCTCAAGTGCGGTCAGTCCGAACATCTGGCATGCCCTCCGGGAAAGCAGCTCGCTCTGTGGTCGCGGCAGCGAAACCGCCGCCAAAGGATAACACCGATTGCAGTCTTGTCGTCACGATAACCGAAAAAAGCACTCCGGCGGCCAGAAATGCAGGGGGCATCTTGCCGCATGTGATCCGGATGCTGAAAGAGCAATGCCTCCATCGCCAACGCTTCGACAGTATCCGGCATGCAAAATGCGCCATCGGGGACTGGACCGGGTGAGGCACAGGGACCCGTTTCTCCAGGTCAGTATCGCTGAACAGCGATCTGCTTGCCTCGTCTGTGCCCCGCATCGTCATCCCGGCCATCGACTTGCAAGGGGGATGCATGTTGCAGATGCCCCCGGCGATACCCGACCAAACCAGCACTCTGTCATGATATAAGGGCCAGGAAATCTGGCCCCCGATGACACCGCATATATAAGCTGCCTCGCAGGGTCCCGGCAGTGGAGACAGGGCATCGCGGTGCCAGACGGCTGCGACACCTACGGCCGTCAGACGGCAGGCCCGTTCGCAGATGGGTCAGTCAGCCGGATGGCGTCCTGATCCGTGTGACGCCGCGCGAGTTCATGCGCGCGGGCGCTGTCGCCGGAACAAATCGCTGCCAACAGCGGTTCATGCAGGTCGACAATCGTCTGAGGTTCTTCATAAAACCCATCCGCCAGCAGTAGAAACAGCAGCGCGGGGCCTTCCAGCCGCTTATACATGTCCTGCAGCAGCTTGCTTTGTGCAATCTCGACCACAGTACGGTGAAAGCGCAGGTCCAGTTCCAGCAGGTGCCGACGCTGGCGATTGTTGGACGCGCGTCGCATTTCCTCGACAACTTCCGCCAGACGGGCCCGGCCGGCATCGGTGATCCGCTCGGTCGCGAGCTGCGCCGCAGCCGATTCAAGAATATCGCGCATCAAAGAAATATCGCGAATATCTTCCTCGGAGACCGCGATGACAAAATTGCCGCGCCGCGGCCGGTGCTCGACCAGTCCGTCAGCCTGAAGATATTTCAGGGCCCCCCGGATCGTGCCCTGGCTGACGCCGAATTTCTGGGCAAGCTCCATTTCGACAAGCCGGTCGCCAGGCTGCCATTCCCCGTCGAGAATGCCCTCCTGGATTGCCGATGCAATCTCGGTTTCGAGGCTGGGGCGGACATGGGCTGCGTCTCGGGAATGCCGCACGGATCTGTCCTTCGCAATCAACTCTGCCCTTCGATAGCCAGCTTGGCGACCAGTGTCATCATCTGGATACCGCCATGGCGGCGTAATTTTTGGGCAGTTTTCGTGGCGTGCACGAAATTTTCCCTACCCGTTGCCATTATTATTGATAATCATTAATCGGTCACATCAGGGTGAAGCCCTGATAAGGAGAGACTGATGAGCGGCGTGTTTTCCAGAGATTTTGCGGTTTCCACTCCGCTGGTCGAGCGGGCAGAGGGTGTCTGGATTCACGGGGCTGATGGCCGGCGCTATCTTGACGGCATGGGCAGCGCCGGGGTGATCGGCATCGGTCACGGCCGCACAGAGATCTATCAGGCGCTGGCGGAGGAAGGCTCGAAGGTGAGCTATGTCTATACCGCCTCTTTCACGCATCCCTGGCAGGAGGCGCTTTCGGCCTCGGTCCTTTCGGTCGCGCCCGAAGGCATGTCGGGAGTCTATTTCGTTTCGGGCGGATCCGAGGCGAATGAAACCGCGCTGAAGCTTGCCCGCCAGTATCACGTCGCGCGCGGCGAGACCGGTCGCCACAAGATGCTCGCCCGCTGGCAAAGCTATCATGGCGTTACCATCGCCACGCTGTCCCTGTCGGGGCGGACCTCGTGGCGCGCACCTTACGACCCCTATATGTTGCCGGTCGTTCATGTCAGCCCGCCCTATAATTACCGCTGCAACATCTGCGGCGAAGGGGGCGACTGCACCGATCACTGCATCGAGGAACTGGAGCGGACGATCCTGATGGAGGGGCCGGAGACCATCTCCTGCTTCTTTGCGGAAACCATCATCGGCACCACCGCGTCAGGGGTCACGCCGGGGCCGGATTATTACCGCCGGGTCCGAGAGATCTGTGACCGCTACGGCATCCTTTTCATCTGTGATGAGGTGCTGATGGGCTATGGCCGCACCGGCCGTGCCTTTGCGATCCAGGACTGGGATGTGCTCCCCGATATGATCACCTGCGGCAAAGCGATCGGCTCGGGCTATGCGCCGCTTGGGGCGGTGATCGTTTCGGAAAAGATCACGGGGTTCTTCCGCGAGGGCAAACGCCGCTTTGTCCATGGTTTCACCTATTCCGGTCATGCGATGTCATGCTTCGTTGGCCAGAAAGTGTTCGAGATCATGCAGCGTGAAGACCTCTTCAACCGCCCGGCCAGCATCGGCGCCTATATGCATCAGCGCCTTGACGCGCTGCAGCAGCGCCATGAGGTGATCGGCGATCTGCGCGGGCGCGGGCTTTATGCCGGGCTTGAATTCGTCGCGGACCGTGCCAGCCGTGAACCTTTCCCGGAAAGCGCCGGCTTTACCGGTCGCCTGGTCGCGATGATGCGCGAACGCGGCGTCATCGTCGGCGGCGGCGTTCCGGGTGCGAATTTCGGCAAGGGCGGCGACCATATCCAGATCAGCCCGCCCTTCACCATCAGCGAGGGTGAGATAGACACTCTGGTCGATACGCTGGACGAGGTTCTGACCAGCCTTTCGCGTGATGCGCGCGGGCCGGCCGCGAAATAAGACTGCGACAAAACAAACAACTTCTGACAGGAGGACTGCGATGAAGAAACTGATCACCGTCTCGCTTTTTGCACTGATGGCCGGCACGGCGGCCCAGGCCGAAGTGACCCTGCGCATCGGCGGCGCGGGCTCTGACACCAGCCCGGACACCAAGGCGATGGAGGTCTTTGCCGAAAAGCTGAATGAGCGCCTCGGTGATGGCGTCGCGGTCGAGCTGTTTCCGAGTTCGCATCTGGGTACCGTCGATGAGATGGTCGAACAGGTGAAGGGCGGCGTGCTGGAATGCATGTATGAAAGCGTGGGCGTGCTGGGCTCGTTTCATCCGGCCGCCAATATCGAGGGCGTGGCCTATGTCTATCATGATGTAGATCACTTCTTCCGCATCTGGCGCGGTCCGGTCGGCCAGGAGATCCTCGATTCCATCGCCGATGAGGCAGGCTTCCGGGTGGTCGGTCCGGCCTTCCACGGTTTCCGCCAGATCCTGACCAATGTGCCGATCGAAAAGGCCGAGGATCTCGACGGGTTGAAAATCCGCGCGCCCGGCATTCCGGCCTATATTGAATCGATCCGCGCCATGGGGGCGAACCCCGCCACGGTCGCATTTGAGGAAGTCTATGCCGCATTGCAAAGCCATGTGGTGGACGGGGTGGAACAGCCGCTGACCGCCATCAAGGACAAGCGTTTCCATGAGGTGGTGAAGAACCTCGCGCTGACCAATCACATGGCCGAAACCATGGGCTTCATGTGCAACAGCGACTGGTATGCCGGCCTTGACGACGCGACCCGCAATGCCATCGAGGCCTCGGCTGTCGACAGCGCCGACTGGTATCGGACCTATACCGAAGAATCGCAGGCAGCCCTTCTGGCCGACCTTGAGGCCGAAGGCGCGATTGTGACCCGCCCCGATATCGCGCCCTTCATCGCGCGGGCGGCCACGGCACAATATGACGCCACGCTGCAGCCGATCATCGAAAAAGTGCGCGCGGTCGAATAAGACCTGTCGCCATGGCTGCCTCCCGATTTCGGGGGGCGGCTTTTTCTCGGCGGCCCTTCCGCCGCCTCCCGACACCCTGATGCCCGGACCCCCGATGAGCAAAATCCTCTTCCGGATCGGCGATCTGCTACGCGCCGTCCTTGCCACCCTTGTCGCGATCGCCCTGTTTCTGATCGTGGTGCTGGTCTTCTACCAGGTGATCACCCGCTATTTCACCGGCACAGCCACGCCGCAACTGGCCGAGTTCGCGCGCTTTCTGTTCATCTGGCTGGTCTTTGCGGGTTCGGCCTGGCTGGTCTCACGCGGGGATCTGATCGCGATTGACTTCTTCTCGGTGCAGATGGGGCCGCAGGCAAAACGCGTGCAGATGATCTTTGTCGAGATCTGCACCGCCGCACTCATGGTCGCCCTGCTGATCTATTCGCAAAAGCTGCTGGATGTGGTGGCGATCAAGCGCGCGCCGGCAACCGGCATCCCCTATGGCTGGGTCTATCTGGCGCTGCCGACCTTCTGCGTGGCGGGGCTTTATTTCATTCTTGAGCGCGCGGTGAAGACGCGTCTCTTCGCGGCGATCACCGCCGACAGCGGCAAGAGGGCCTGATCCATGCTGATGCTTCTGACCCTTGCGCTGGTTCTGTTCGCGCTGATGTTTCTTGCGGTGCCGATTGCGATTTCGCTGGGCATCGCCTCGCTTGTCATCATCCTGATCTGGGACACGCCCGGCTTTGTCCTGGCGCAAAAGATGCTTAACGGGATCGACAGTTTCCCGCTGCTCGCGGTGCCCTTCTTCATTCTCGCTGCCTCCATCATGAATGCGGGCGGCATCACCACCCGCATCGTGGATCTGCTGGGTTCGGCCATGGGGCGCCTGCGCGGCAGTTCGGGCCAGGTGAATATCGGGACGAACCTGTTCCTTGCCGGGATTTCCGGCTCATCGGTGGCGGATGCCTCGGCCACCGGCGCGCTTTTGATCCCCGAGATGAAGAAAGAGGGCTATTCGGGTGCTTTCGCCGCCGCGCTGACGGCTACCGCGGCACTGCTCGGCCCGATCCTGCCGCCTTCGATCCCGCTGGTGATCTATGGCGTGATCGCCGAGGTCTCGATCGTCAAGCTCTTCATCGGCGGTTACGTCCCGGCGCTGATGATCGTCGTGGCGCTGGTGATTTTCGTCAATCACCACGCGAAAAAGCATGACCTGCCGCGCCGGGGCCGCCAGGGGGGCGCGGTGATCTGGCAGAAATTCCGCGTCTCGGTCTGGGCCATGTCGATGCCGATTCTGTTGATCATCGGCGCGCGGGGCGGCTATTTCACCATCACCGAGATTGGCGCCGTTCTGGTCGTCTATGCGATCTTTGTCGGCTGGGTGATCCACCGCGAGTTCCGCTGGGGCAAGCTGCCCGCGATCCTGACCGATGCCGGGATGCAGACCGCAAATATCATGCTGGTGGTCGCGACCTCTTCCTTCGTGGCCTATCTGATGGTGGTGCATGGTGTGCCCAAGGATCTGTCGCGCTGGATCCAGGAGGCACAGCTTTCGCCGGTGGTGTTCCTGCTTCTGATCAACCTGATCCTGCTGATCGCCGGGGCCTTCCTGGATTCGACCCCGGCCACCATCATCATCGTGCCGATCGTGCTGCCCTCGGCCATCGCGCTCGGGATCGATCCGGTGCATTTCGGGCTGGTCGTGGTGGTCAATCTGATGATCGGCCTCATCCATCCGCCGATGGGGCTCAACCTCCTGATCACGCAATCCATCGCGAAAGAGCCGATGGGGGCGATCCTGAAAGAAAGCCTCCCGCTTCTGGGGATTATGCTGGTGATCCTGATGCTGGTGACCTTCGTTCCGGCAACCGTGCTCTGGCTGCCAAAGGTGATGGGCCTCTGACAAATCAGCCTCGCGTCGCCGGTCATGGCGACGCGAGGCCTGTTTTTGGCCCGGGCGAACTCGGCTGCTGGGGCGGGAAGTGCTCCAATACGACCCACGCCCCGACAACGGATCCGGATGCGAAAGATATGTCCATCGCCAGGCAACCGTAGCGGTTGTGGGATATGGTGCGGGGCATCGGTTCAACTGTATGAGCCGCAAGATGCGGGGTCACAGTATTTGCGCGACAAACCTCTGCGCCTGGGCGATCTCGCGGATCGACAGCATCTGCTGTAAGTGCATCTGGCGAATGATGTTCAGAACTCCCATGTCCATAACTGCATTGCCACCACCGCTCGCCGCTTCGGGGGAACGTTCACGTGGCTCAATTCGGAGTGGAAGTTTCGTGCCTGCCCGGCTCAGTGGCGGATGGGCATTAACAACCAGGTGGTTCCTATGGCCAGACCCTCTGCGGTCCCCCGCAACTTTGCGACGCTACAAAGTCTGCAGGTCGCCCGCGGCACTACCAGACGCGATAGCCTCTATGCCGCTCTTGTAGCGCTGATCAATGACGGCATGTTTTCTTCCGGCGACGCGCTGCCTTCGACGCGCCAGCTGGCCGAACAGCTTTCGCTTTCGCGCAATACGGTTATTTCCGCCTATCGACGGCTTGTGCTCGACGGGCTGGCCAGCAGCGAAGAACGGTCAGTCTTTCGGGTCAGCGAGATGGTGCGCCCTCGGCACCTGCCGAAGGCGGGTCTTCCCGGGGCCCTGCCGCCTGACCCGGATATGGGAAAGACGAGCCTCCCGGGATCGGTCAGCTCTCTGCCGCGCATCCATAAGGACAAGAACTGGCGTATTGCGGAATATCCGTTCATCTATGGTCAGTGCGACCCCGCGACATTCCCGACCGCAAACTGGCGCTCTGTTCTGCGCGATCTGAATTCGCTGAACGGCATTTCTGTCTGGACCCGCGAAGTCTATGACGAAGATGACCCCGAGCTGATTGACGCGCTGCGACGGGTTATCCTCCCGCAGCAGGGGCTTTGGGCGCAGGAAGATGAGATCCTGATCACCGGCGGCGCGCAGAATGCGCTCTTTATGATCACCCGTCTGCTGGCCTCTGGCGGGCAAAAGGCGGTGGTCGAGGATCCGGGCTATACCGATATGACCTCGATCCTGCGGATGAACGGTGCCGAAGTTGCCTTTGTACCGGTCGATCAGGAAGGCCTGATCACCGACGCCATCCCGGCCGGCAGCGATCTGATCTACTGCACCCCCGAGCGGCAGTTTCCCACGTCTGTCCGCATGTCTTTGCGCCGCCGCGAAGCGCTGATTGAACGGGCCACGCGCGAAGGCTTTTACGTGATCGAGGACGGCTACGATTCTGAACTGCCGTTCCAGGGCAATATACTGCCCTGCCTGCGGGCCATGGCTCCGGGCGAGCGGATGATTCACGTCGGCAGTTTCTCCAAGACGCTGGCCCCGGGGCTGCGGGCGGGCTATGTGGTTGCCTCGCGTGAGATCATTGCCGAATTGCGGCTTTTGCGCCGGCTGATCATGCGCAATCCCTCGACCTATATTCAGGCGGCGATCGGCAGGTTTATCCGCAGCGGCTTTTACAATGCCCATCTGCAGAAACTGCGCAGCACCTATCACGGTCGCTATAAGGCGCTGACCACAACCCTGCGCCATCTGCTGCCGGATGCCGGGTTCATGCCGGTGCGGGGCGGCACCTCTGTCTGGCTGACACTGCCCGAGGGAATCCGCGCGGCACCGCTTTATGAAAACCTGCTGGCCCGGGGTGTCTTTGTCGAGAACGGTGATGCCTTCTTCGTGGCGCCGCCTGAACGTTCCTGTCTGCGGCTCGGCTATTCCTCGATCAGGGCGCAGCTGATCCCGCGTGGAATCGAAATCATCGCCGAAGAGGTCAGCGCCCTGCGCAAATAATCTCATCAGTCTGGGACAGGGCGATGAATTGCAGCGAAGAGAAGGATCCAGTTATTCCGAATGGAGGGATCCAGAATGGACCAGTAGTCGCGCTGGTCCGGTCGAAATTTCTTCAGATGCGCGGCATATCTATATAAGAATTATAGATATTTTATTCTTCATTCTCTTTGGGGCCAATGGCGGAAAACAAACCCTCTGTTTGCCGTCCGGTGAGAGAATTGACTGAAAGCGGCCCATTTCTAAGGTGCGCGGAACGTCAGGAACACGGCCGGATCTTCCCGGGGGGCAGCCTTCCCTCCTCTGGTCGGAAGGAGAACTATGTCTGCCCCAACCGCCCCGGATTTCGATCCCGTGCTGCTGTCCGTTCTGTCAGCACGGATCGAAACCATCATCCGCGAAATGATCAATACCGTGTCAAAGGCCAGCCGCTCGGCTGTGATCAAGAATGCGCGCGATCTGTCCTGTGGCGTATTGACCGCCGATCATCGCCAGCTTTGCGTCGAAGAGGGGATCCCTATCCATATCTCGGCGCTGGATCTGACCACCCGCGCGATCACCGATCTTTTCGATGATGTGAAAGAGGGCGACGCCTTTCTGAACAACTGTTCCTATACCGGCGGAACCCATCACGCCGATCTGACAGTGGTGATCCCGGTTTTCTATGAGGGAGATCTCCTGTTCTGGGCACTTGCGCGCTCGCATCACGCCGATATGGGGGCACCGCTGCCGACCACCTATCTGCCCGAAGCGGCCACGATCTATGAGGAAGGGCTGAACTTCCCCTGCATCCGCATCCAGGAGGATTTCACCGATAAGAAAGACTGGATCCGCTACGCGATGTACAACATCCGCGTCAGCAACATCTGGTATGGCGATTACCGGGCGCAGGTGGGGGCCTGCCGTGTCGGCGAACGCCGCCTGAAGGATCTGGTCGCGAAATACGGCATTGAGACGATCCGTCGCTTTTTCGACGAGTGGACCGCCTATGGCGAGCGCCGCATGATCCAGGAACTGAAACGCCTTCCCGCCGGAGAGTGGAGCTATGAGACCCGCCACGATCCGATCCCGGGCGTTGCCGATCAGGGCGTGCCGGTGCGGGTGACAGTGATCACCGATCCGGAAAACGGCCTGATCACCATTGATGCGCGCGACAATGAAGACAATATTCCCGGCGGCTTTAACCTTTCCGAAGCCTGTGCGCTCGGCTCCTGCCGGATCGGGGTCTATTTCAATCTTGACCCGACCCTGCCGCATAATGCGGGCAGCGACAGCCGGATCCGGGTGCTGCTGCGCGATGGCGCGGTGGTGGGCCGGCCGAAGTTTCCCGCCGGCACTTCGATTGCCACAACCAATGTCAACGAGCGGCTGATCAATGCGGTTCAGGCCTGTTTCGCGCAGATGGGTCGCCCCTTCGGCCTTGGTGAAGGCGCGGTGCAGCAGCAGGCGGGCGAGTCGGTGATTTCGGGGATTGATGCCGATAACGGCAACCAGCCCTATGTGAATCAGCTTTTCGTCACTTATGGCGGCGGCCCGGCCAAACATGGCACCGATGGCTGGCTGACCTATCTCGGGTCGGTCAATGCCGGGGTGATCGTTCTCGACAGTGTCGAGATCGATGAGGGCATGTATCCGATCCTGATCGAAGAGCGCAAAGTCGCCCCTGGCACCATGGGCGCGGGCGAATGGAACGGGGCACCGGGGATGACGGGCACCATGATCCCGCTGGGAGATGAGCTGACCGCGATCTATTGCAGTGACGGCTGCGTCAACCCGCCGAAAGGCGTGCTTGGCGGTGGTGCCGGGGCGGCCGCGCGCAACATGAAACGGCTCGCCAGCGGTGAGGTCATCGACCTGCCGGGCTTTCATAGCGAGACTTTGCGCCGGGGTGAGGCGCTGGTCTGGATCAACAACGGCGGCGGCGGCTATGGCGATCCGCGGCAGCGTGACCCCGAGCGTGTGACGCAGGATATCAATCGCGGCTGGCTGAGCCCCGAGGCCGCCGAAACGGTATATGGTGTCGCAGTGCGCCCCGGTGACCTGCCAGGCCTTGTCGTCACCGATCATGCCCGCACGGGGCAGCTGCGCGCCACGCCCCTCGCAGCGGGAGGCAAGTGATATGAGCTTCCGCATCTGTATTGATATCGGTGGCACCTTCACCGATGCCGTTGTTCTGCAGCAGGGCGGCCTGCCGCGCATCTTCAAGGCCTCTTCGACACCGCCGGCATTTGAGCATGGCTTCATGGCGGCGCTGGAGCTGGCGGCGCAATCCTATGGCTTGTCGCTGACGGATTTCCTGTCCAGGACCGAAAGCATCGTGCATGGCACCACTGTCTCGACCAATGCCCTGGTCGAGAACAAGGTCGGCCGCGCGGGGCTTTTGGTGACTGCCGGCCATCCCGATATTCTTCTGCTGCGCGAGGGGCCGCGTAAGCGGACCTTTGACTGGTCCGTGCCCTATCCCGATGCTTTCATCCCGCCGCATCTGACGCAGGAGATCGGGGGCCGGATCGATGCCAGGGGCCGCGAGCATCAGCCGCTGGCCGAAGAAGATGTGCATCAGGCTATTGCCCGTTTTCGCGCGCTTGGAGTCGAGGCGGTGGCCGTCAGCCTGCTCTGGTCGGTGGTGAATGGCAGCCATGAACGCCGGATTCGTGAGATCTTTGCGGCGGAATGGCCGGAAGTGCCGGTTACCCTCGGCCATGAGCTGAACCCGATCCAGCGCGAGTATCGCCGCACCATTGCCACGGCCTTCAATGCCGCGCTGTTGCCGGTGGTCCGCTCATACGTCGAAGGGCTGGAGACGGCCCTGCGCGCTGCAGGCTATCGCCGTGAATTGCTGATCGCCAATTGCGTGGGGGGCATGATGCCCGCGCGGGTGATCGCCGAAAAGCCGATCTTCAGCACCATGTCCGGCCCGACGCTGGCGCCGATTGCCGGGCGCCGCCTTCTGCCGGGGGCGGATCTGATCATCGCCGATATGGGCGGCACCACGCTGGATGTCTCGGTCGTGCGCGACGGCCAGCTGATCATCACCCCCGAGGCCCTGATCGGCTTTGACATGCTGGGCGTGCCGAAAATCGACGTGCGCTCGATCGGCGCGGGGGGCGGCAGCATTGCCTGGGTTGATCCCGGTGGCCTGCTGCGGGTCGGGCCGCAAAGCGCGGGGGCCGCGCCCGGACCGGCCTGTTATGGCCGGGGCGGGACTTTGCCAACTGTGACCGACGCCAATGTGGTGCTTGGGGTCATTGATCCCGACAACTTCCTTGGCGGCCGGATGAAGCTGGACCGCAAAGCCGCCGAAGCTGCCGTCGGTTCGATTGCCGGGGCCCTGGGCATCGGGCTGCACGAGGCGGCCTGGGCGATCTGCACCACCTGCAATCATAATATGGTGGGCGCGATTCAGAATATCACCATCAATGAAGGGATCGACCCACGCGAGAGCGTGCTGGTCTCGGGCGGCGGCGCAACCGCCTGCCATATCGCCGAAATGGCCGAGGTTCTGGGCATCCACAGCGTTCTGGTGCCAAAGCTGACCGCCGGGCTCAGCGCCTTTGGCGGTCTGGTCTCGGATCTGCGGTTCAACGAGACCGGCACCGGCCAGACTTCTTCGGCGGGCTTCGATCTTGCAAAGGTGAATGATCTCCTCTCGGCCCTGCGGCAACAGGCGCTGGCCGGGCTGAAAGAGGCCGAAACCAGCGTCGGGCGGATCGATCTCGAATATGCGTTTCTCGGGCGCTACAAATACCAGTCCTGGGAAATCGAGGTGCATTTCTCCCCTGAGAACGGTGTGCTCACCGAGGCGGATATTCCCGCGCTCATCCACAGTTTCCACGAAACGCATGAGCGGATCTACGGGGTGCGCGAAGAGGCGGATATCGTTGAATTCACCACCTGGAAGGTCGCGGCCCTCGGGCGCAACCCTCTGAACGAGGTCGATCTGAACCAGACCGGCACGCCAGGCGAGGCGGGTGGCAACACCGGACCCACCGGCTGGCGCGAGGTCTGGTCGCCCGCCCATCGCAGTCTGCGCCGCGTGCCGGTCTATGATGGCAACCGGCTTTTCCCCGGCGACCGGATCCCCGGCCCGGGCATCATCGAGGAAAGCACCACCACGCTTCTCTTGCTGCCGCAAACGGTGGCCGAGGTCAGGCCTGGCGGTGACTATCTCGTCACTACCGAGACAACCTGAAACAGGCCATACCCCCAAAGGAGAATAAATTGTCTGTACATATCAAAAGGTTGCTTGCCTCTTCGGCGGCAGCCACGCTCTCGCTCATGCCTTTCGCAGCCCAGGCTGACGACAATAGCATCGTCATCGGGGCGGCCATTGCCGAAAGCGGCTGGATGGCCCCCTATGACGAGGGCCCCTATAACGCGGTCAAACTCGCCGTTGAAAAGATCAATGCGAATGGCGGCCTGCTTGGCAAAACCCTGGTGCTGGAAAAGGCCGATACCAAGACCGAAGTCGCCGGAGCCGCCCAGGCCGGGGCGCAGCTTCTGGATGCCGGTGCTCAGGTTCTGATCATTTCCTGCGATTTCGACATGGGGGCGCCGACGGCGCTGGTTGCCAACCAGAAAGGTGTGATCTCCTTCTCGACCTGCGGCGCGGATGCCAAGCTCGGCAATCATGCGATCGGCCGCTATGTCTTTTCCCTCGCAAGCGAGGCCGAAGCCAATGGCAGCCTGCTCGCCAGCTGGTCGGTGCATAAACAGGGCTGGAAAACCGCCTATCTGCTGACCGACAGCAGCTTTGAATATACCAAGAGCCTCGGTCGCGGATTTGAGGCAGGCTGGGCAGCCGAGGCGGGCGAAGGCACGCTGATCGGCAGCGATACCTTCCGCAATGACGATGCCTCTTTCTCGGCACAGATCACCCGCATCAAGGCGCTGCCCGAACAGCCCGATGTCATCGCCCTTGCAGGCGTCACGCCCGGTTTCCCGGCCATCGTGCGCCAGTTCCGCGCGGCGGGCATCACCGCGCCCTTCGTCACCGGCACCAATGCGGATGGCGATGGCTGGCGCGATTCCGTTCCGGCAGAAAATCTGAGTGACTTCTATTACTTCTCCTATTCCTCGGCCCGCGGCGATGACCCACGCCCGGAAATCGGTGTCTTCAACGCCGATTTTCTGGCTGCGACAGGCGAGCGCCCGCAGACCGGCCAGGCCGTGACCGGCGATTCAGCTGTCACCGCCTGGGCGCGCGCTGTCGAACGGGCCGGCACTTTCGACTCTGACGCAGTTCTGGCGGAGCTGGAGAAGTTCCGGGATGAGCCGCTGCTGGCCGGTCTGACCACCTTCACCGCCGATCTGCATATCACTGCGGGCCGTCCGATGCTGGCTGTCGGCTATACCAATGGTGAACCCGCAGCCATCGGCTATTACAGCCCCGCCAAACGCGACTACATCCAATGGTGGGACTAAGCCCCGAAACGGCGCCGTCCCCGGTGACAAAGCTTGTCGGAACCGGCCTATCGGTCGGTTTCGGTGGCATCAAAGCGCTGAGTTCCGTCGATATCAGCCTGGATCAGGGCGGTATTCTGGGGGTGATCGGTCCGAATGGTGCGGGCAAGACCACGCTTGTGAACGTTCTGACCGGCTTTCAGCGGCCCGATCAGGGTGATGTGCTGGTCAATGGCCAGCACATCACCAGGGGCGGCCCGCGCGGCGCGGTCCGGGCCGGGGTGGTGCGCAGCTTTCAGGCCGCGCGGCTTTTCCATGACCTGACGGTCGCTGAAAACGTCGAGGTCGCGCTCTGCGCGGCCGGGCGCAGTCGCAGGGCAGCCGGGCCTGCAGCGCGGGAGCTGCTGGACTGGATGGACCTTGGTCACCGGGCAAATCTGCGCGCCGGAGACCTTTCTTTCGGCGAGGAGCGTCTTGTTGGCATTGCGCGGACGCTTGGCTCGCAGCCGCGTTTCCTGCTGCTGGATGAACCCGCTGCCGGACTGAATGAGGTGGAATGCGCGGCGCTCTCCGGGCGGATCCGCGCGATCCCTGCCCGCTTTGGCTGCGGGCTGCTGCTGATCGAACATAATATGGATGTGGTCCTTGCGACCTGTCCGCAGCTGGTGGTGCTCGACCGGGGCCACAAGATCGCTGACGGCCCCGCGGATCTCGTCCGCCGGGATGAAACCGTGATCGCCGCCTATCTGGGTGTTGGTCATGAGGAGGACGGGGAAGATGCTTGAACTCAGGGATCTGCGGGTCAGCTACGGCCGGATCGAGGCCCTGCGCGGTATCAGCCTGACGGCGGCCGCCGGACAGGTGACCTGCCTTGTCGGCCCGAACGGGGCGGGAAAATCCTCGGCCATGCTGGCGGTCGCCGGCGCGCTGCGCCAGGTGAGCGGCTCCATCCGGTTTGAAGGCGAGGAGATCCTGGGCCTGCGCGCCGATATCGTCGCACGGCGCGGCCTTTCGCTGGTCCCCGAGGGGCGCGGCGTCTTTTCCACGCTCAGCGTGACGGAAAACCTCGGGCTTGGGCTGCGCCCGGGCCAGAAGCTCGACGATGCCATCGCCGAGACGGTCGCGCAGTTTCCCGCGCTGGAGACCCGCCTTGCCACACCGGCAGGCAGGCTTTCGGGGGGCGAGCAACAACAGCTGGTGATCGCACGCGCCCTGCTGACCCGGCCCGGACTTTTGCTGGTGGATGAACCCTCGCTGGGTCTTTCCCCCAAAATGACGGCGCTGGTGCTTGGCGCGATCCGGGGACTGAAGGCGCGCGGTGTCGCGGCGCTGGTGGTCGAGCAGAGCGCCGAACGCGCGCTCAGCATCGCGGATCATATCTGCGTCCTGCGAAACGGGCGCATCACCTTTTCCGCCCCGCGTGCGGAGATCCTCTCAGCCGAAAGCCTGCACCAGGCCTATTTCGGGGAAGCCGCATTATGAGCCTCATGCAATATGTGATTGATGCCCTTTCGCTTGGCGGGCTTTATGCGCTGGTGGCGCTTGGTGTCGCGCTGATCTTTGGCGTGATGCGGCTGATCAATTTCGCCAGTGGCGATTACATCACCTGGGCCGCCTATGCGCTGGTGGTGCCATCGGCGGCCCAGGTGGCAACGCCGTTCATCGGCACCTGGCCGGCACCGCTTCTGATCCTTGCGGTAATCGCACTGATCGTGCTGCTGGCGCTTGCGACGGAATGGCTGGCTTTCCGCCCGTTGCGCAATGCCGAGCCCGCGACGCTGCTGATCTCTTCATTCGCGGTAAGCTATGCCTTGCAGAACCTGATCCTCCTGGTGCATGGCGGGCGGCCGAAATCGATCAATCTCTGGCCGGAACTGATGGCCCCGGTGCGTTTTGCCGGGGGGCAGGCTCCGATCATCGATCTGGTGACCATCGCCACCTGTTTCTCCGCGCTGGCGGCGGTGGCGCTGTTCCTCAAACGCACCCGTTTCGGCGCCGAGATGCGGGCCGCCTCCGAGAATTTCCGCATGGCGCAATTGCTGGGCATCCGGGCGGACCGGGTGATCGGCACGGCCTTTGCCATCGGCGGCGCGCTGGCGGCGCTGACCGCCCTGCTGATTGTCGTGAAGACGGGCACTCTCGATTACCGGATGGGCGTTCCGATCACGCTGATGGGCTTTATGGCCACGGTGATCGGCGGCATGGGGGGCCTGCTGGGCCCGGTTCTGGCCGGTTTCCTGATCGGGATCGCCACCACCGCCCTCCAGGCCTTTCTGCCCGATCACCTGCGCGAGGCGCGCGACGCCTTCGTCTTCGGCTTTGCCCTCATCCTGCTGGTGATTGCGCCAGGCGGGCTGATCCGCGCCAAATCCCATATCGAGAGGGTCTGACCCATGGCCGCACGTCCCGCTTTCCGCTTTGCCACTGCGGTCAACCTGTCGCTGGCCATCGGGCTGATCTGGTTCCTGGGCCAGAGCTTCGGCCCGCCCGCGCTGAACCGCTTCCTGACCGAGATGTTCATCTATGTCGTCGCGGTGGTCGGCCTGCAGATCTTCATCGGCAATTCAGGGATCGTTTCATTCGGGCATTCCGCTTTTATGCTGATCGCGGCCTATGCCTCGGCCTGGCAGACCTGCTGCCCGGGGCTGAAACCCGTCTACCTTCCCGGACTGCCGGACTTCCTTTTGCAAAACACGGTGCCTTTGCTGCCCGCGACCCTGATCGCAGCCGGCCTTGCGGCCCTTGTCGCGGCGCTGATCGGGCTGATCCTGATGCGGCTGAGCGGTATCGGGGCCTCTATCGCGCTCTTTGCTTTCCTTGCGATGATGCGCGCGATCTATGAGAGCTGGACCAGCTGGACGGCCGGGGCCAGCACGCTGATCGGCCTGCCGCTTGACGTTTCTGCCGGCACTGCCGCCGCCTGGGCTGTGGTGACAGTGGCCGCAGCGGTGCTGTTTCGCGAAAGCCGCTATGGCCTGATGCTGCGCGCCTCGCAGGATGATCTGATCGCGGCCCGGGCCTCGGGCGTACCGGTTTTGCTGCTGCGCATCCTCTCGCTTTCACTGAGCGCGTTCTTTGTCGGGGTCGGCGGGGTGCTGCTTGGCCATTTCCTTGGCGCGCTTTCGGTGCGGACCTTCTGGCTGGATCTCACATTCCTGATGCTGGCCATGCTGATCTTTGGTGGCCGCGCCAGCGTGACCGGCGCTGTGCTGGGGGCGGTTCTGATCCGCAGCGTCATCTCGGGCTTTCGGGTCCTGGAATCCGGCGTCACGCTTGGAGAAAGCCGGTTCAGCCTCCCCTCCGGCAGCCAGGAACTGCTTCTTGCCATAATCATTCTTGTTGTTCTGACCCGCCGTCCAGGTGGCCTGACCCGGAGCAGAGAACTGACCTGGCCGCTCAGAGCGACACGCTGACAGGAGGATACCATGGGCAAACCCCAGATCCATCTCGCCGCTTTTCTGATTGCTGGTCCCGTGGCCCACAGCCACGCGGTCTGGCGTCATCCCGAAACAGAGGGCAGTTTTCTGGATCCCGCGCTTTACACCGCAACGGCCCATGCGCTGGAAGAAGGTCTTTTTGACTTCCTGTTCTTCGCGGATCGCCTGGCTGTTTCGGAGCAGCTGGCCGAGGGGCGCGAGACCGGTTTTCGCTATGGTGCCCAGGATGCTGCGCGTCTGGATCCGGTGCCGGTGCTGTCCTACCTGGCAGCACAGACCAGCAGGATCGGCCTTGGTGGCACACGTTCGACCACTTATTTCGAGCCGAACCATGTCGCCCGTTCCTTCGCGACGCTCGACCATATCTCAAAGGGGCGGGCCGCCTGGAATATCGTCACCTCGATGAATGACAGCGAGGGCCGGATTTTCGGGGCGGATCAGCATCTGGCCCATGATCTGCGCTATGACCGTGCCGATGAATTTGTCGAGGCCACGCTGGCGCTGTGGAACAGCTGGGCGCCGGATGCGCTGATCCATGACAAAGAGGCCGGGATTTTCGCCGATCCGTCCCGTATCCGCCCGGTATCCTATGAGGGAAAATGGATCAGGGTAAATGGCACGCTGAACATTCCGCCAGGGCCGCAGGGTCACCCGGTGATCATTCAGGCCGGCTCCTCCGGCCGAGGGCGGCGTTTTGGTGCCCGCTGGGCCGAGGTGATTTTCACGATCCACCGGCAGCCGGAAGAAATGCGCCGTTTCCGCAAATCCGTGCATGAAGAAATGCGACTGGCCGGGCGGCAGCCGGAGGATTGCAAGATCCTCACGGCGGTGATGCCCTTTATCGGCGCGACCCGGGAGGAGGCAGAGGACAAGCTGCGCTTTCACAACAGCCTCGCGAGGCCCGAACTGGGTCTTGTCACACTTTCGGGGCAGCTGAATTTTGACCTTGGGCCCTATCCGCTGGACCTGACCGTTGAGGCCCTGCTGGAGCGCCCGGAGGTGCCAGCCTATGTCCGTGAGAAGCTACCCTCGATCCATGCCCCGCATGAGACGCTGGGTGAAATCGGCCGGATCTGGGCCGCGAGCATCCGGGTCCCACAGATTGCTGATACCGGCGTGGAAATCGCTGCCAGGCTCGCTGAGCTGTTCGAAAGCGACTGCTGCGACGGGTTTGTGGTAACCCCGGCTTTTCTGCCCGGAAGCTTTTCGGACTTCGCGAGGGAAGTCGTGCCGCATCTCCAGGCGCGGGGGATCTATCGCGAGGCATATACCGGGACGACCCTTCGGGAGCATCTTAATCAGACCAGACCGGCCATTTGATCGTCAGGATCAGCGGGTGCAGGGTTCAGGCGACCCATTCAATGGCGGCCTGGATCCACTCGGCTCTGCCCGGGGTGGGGCCGGGGATCCGGCCAAAATCGTCCAGCCTGCACGGGGCCGGGCTGCGCATATCATCCATCAGCAGCGAGGCCGCACAGAACAACCGCGCAAGGTCGGGATGCTGGGTAAAAGCCGCAATACAGGATTGCAGGAAGTCCTCCTGACGCATCAGAAACAGGTGAAAGCCTGGCGTCTGAAGATCTGACTGCGCGGCAGGGCTTCCGGGATTTCCGTGATACCGGAAAGCCCCCTGGATCAGCGGTTATCGGCGGTCTGGTTTACGACGGTGTCGCTGGTGCCGCGCTGGAGGCGCTGAATAGCCTGGTGGAGAATCAGCCCCGTGAGGCTGCCTGCCGCCACACCGAGACTGTCGGCCACGAAATCGGCAAGCTCGCGCGAGCGCCCGACCAGCGGCTGGATCAGCTCGATCAGCCCGCCATAGGCCACGAGGACCAGCGCGACCGGCAGGACCCAGCCCGGCCGCAACAGCGTGACAACCAGGGCAACCAGGGCAAAGGCCCCAAAATGCTGCATTTTGTCAGAGCCAGGCATCTGGGGCAGTGCGCCGCCAGGCATCAGGGTGCCGATACCGATGGCAATAAGCAGCAAAGCCGCGATGATCAGGGTCAGGAGGGATCTGGAAGACATCCGCCGTTTATCCGGGGCCGGGGGTGAGAAGTCCATCGCAAGAGGCGTGGTTCACGGCGGATTTACCAGTCAGGGGCGAAGTTCCGCTGGCGAGGGTGGAAAAGTCACGAAACAGTGCCATAAGTTCGGGCAGATCAGCGCCATGGGCCTTTATCAGAGCCTTGTCGCGGCATAAACGCCGGAAAATTCTGCGGCTGACGTGTCAGTCCATGGGTCCGGCTGCGGATCCGTACCATAACAACAGCCGAACAGGCAGCTACAGGCCGGAGACTTCCCGATGCGAACCCAATTGCGATCCACCGGAACCCGGCCACAGCGTTTTTCTCCTGCGCTCCATATTCTGGCGGCCATGCTGGTTCTCCTGCCCGCCGGCCTGTTGACGCCGCTGCCGCTTTTGCGCCCCGCGATGGCGCAGGAGACCCCGTCTCCGCCCCCGAAAGCCGGCTATGTTGTGCTGGAACGGGCCTCGGTGCCGGTGCAGCAGCTGCTGACCGGGCGGGCGGTGGCGCGCAGCGCGACACAGCTCCGGCCACGGGTCGGGGGCGAGATCACCGCAATCCTTTATACTCCGGGGGCCCAGGTCGAGGCCGGTACACCACTTTTCACCATTGACCCGCTGACCTATCGCGCCGCGCTGGCCTCGGCAGAGGCGAGCCTCGCGCGGGCCTCGGCGGATCTGAAGGCGGCCGAAACCAGCTATGGCCGGGTCTCGGCCCTGCGCGGCTCATCGGCCAGCCAGGCGGCGCTGGATATTGCCGAAACCGACCTGCTGAAGGCTCAGGCCGGGCTGGCCGAAGCGGAATCCGGCGTGGATCTGGCCCGCGCCCAGCTGGACTGGACGACGATCCGGGCGCCGATCACCGGGATTGTCGGGGTGGCCCAGGTCTCGGTCGGGGATCTGGTAACCCAGGGCCAGGCCCAGGCGCTGGCCGAAATCGTCCAGGTCGATCCCGTGCTGGTCGATCTGTCGGAACCCTATCAGACGCGGCTTGCCATCGAGGCCCGGGCCGAAAGAGGCGAGATCGAGCTGATCACACCAGAGCTGGTTCTGGTGCTGGATGGTGGCCGGCGCATCGCAGGTCAGGCGGCGCTGGTTTCTTCGGCGGCGACAGTGTCCTCGTCCACCGGCACCCGCACGCTCAGGTTCGAGGTTCTCAATCCGGGCGGCATGATTGCGCCGGGCATGTTCGTCCAGGCCGAGCTGACGCTGGCGCGGCAGCAGGCGATCCTTGTGCCGCAGCGTGCCACACAGCGCGAACGCGACGGGCGGCTATCGGCCTGGATCGCCGTGGATGGAAAAGTCACCAAACGCTACCTGACCGAAACCGGCACCTGGGAGGCGGCCTGGATCGTGCAGGCCGGGCTGGAGCCGGGCGACTGGCTGCTGCTTGACGGGATCAACACCATGCGCGAGGGGCGCGAGATCACCCCCGTCCCGGTGACCATAGATGCGCAAGGAGTGGTGCGCGACCTTGCCCCCGCCACGGCAGGCGGCGCGGGGAACTGATCTGGTGGCACAGTTTTTTATCACCCGCCCGGTCTTCGCCTGGGTTCTGGCGATCATCACCATGCTGTTCGGCAGCTGGTCGCTCTGGAACCTGCCCATCGAGCAATATCCCGATATCGCGCCGATCCGTATCAGTGTGACCGCGACCTATCCCGGTGCCTCGGCCGAGGCGACTGAGAATTCGGTCACCTCGGTTATCGAAGATGCGATGACCGGGCTCGACGGGCTTTTGTTCATGACGTCAAGCTCTTCGGCCAGTGGCCGCAGCCGGGTCGAGCTGGTCTTCAATGACACGGTGACGGCCGATCAGGCGCAAAACCAGGTTCAGAACAAGGTCGCGCTGGCGGAATCCGGCCTGCCGCTGGTGGTGCGCGAACGCGGCACCCAGGTTCAGCGCGCCGGGGAAAGCTCGCTGATGGTGGGCGCATTGGTTTCGCGCGACAACCGCTATTCGACGCTGCAGCTGGGCGATCTGACGACGCAGATGGTCGAGGATGCGGTGCTCCGGGTCGACGGGGTCGGCTCGATCGACAGTTTCTCATCGGGCTTTGCGATGCGGGTCTGGCTGAACCCGATGAAGATGGCCGAATTCCAGATCACGCCCGGCGATGTCACGGCCGCGATTGCCGATCAGAATTCCACCGTCTCGGTGGGCGCGCTTGGCGCGGACCCGGCAGTGCCGGGGCAGCAGCTGACCGTCGCGCTCTCGTCGCAGACCCAGCTTACCGGGGTCGACCAGTTCGCACAGATCCGGCTCAGGGTCGAGGAAGGCGGCGGCGAAGTTCTGCTGGGCGATGTTGCCACCATCGAGATCGGCCAGACAAGCTATGGGCGCTCGGCTCTTTTCAACGGGGCCAATGCGGCCGGGTTCTCGGTGACGCTGGCGACGGGCGCGAATGCCGTCGAGACCGCGAAACGGGTACGTGAGACGCTTGCGGGCCTGCAAAGCGCGCTGCCCGAAGGGGTCGAGGTTGCCTATCCGTTCGACACCTCGCCCTTTATCGAGGATTCGATCCAGACTGTCTGGAAGACGCTGGCCGAAGCCGTGGCGCTTGTGTTCATCGTCATCCTGATCTTCCTGCAAAGCTGGCGCGCGACCATCATCCCGGTAATTGCCATTCCGGTGGTGCTTCTGGGCACTTTCGGCGTGCTTTCCGGGCTTGGCTATTCGATCAACACCCTGACCATGTTTGCCATGGTGCTGGCGATCGGCCTTCTGGTCGACGACGCCATCGTGGTGGTCGAGAATGTGGAAAGCCAGCTGGAGCATGAGCCGGGACTGGATGCGGTAAGCGCCACACGCCGGTCGATGGGGCAGATTTCATCGGCGCTGGTCGGGATCGTGCTGGTCCTGTCTTCGGTCTTTCTGCCGATGGCTTTCATGTCGGGCTCGACCGGGGTGATCTACCGGCAGTTTTCAATCACGATCATCTCGGCAATGGTGCTGTCTCTGGCCGTGGCGCTGATCCTGTCGCCCGCGATGTGTGCGGCGCTTCTGAAACCGCGCGCACATGATGGCGGCAACTGGTTTGCCCGCCAGTTCAACCGCGGCATGGCCAAAGTGACGCGTGGCTACGGCCATGCGGCCGGGCTGGCAATGCGCTGGCCTTTCCTTGTGCTGCTTTTGCTCTGCGCGATCAGCTGGGGCTCGTTCCAGTTGTTTCGTCAGCTGCCGTCGTCTTTTGTCCCGCAAGAGGATCAGGGCGTGATGATGGTGCAGCTGCGCCTTGTCGAAGGATCAACCACCTCGCAGACCCGTGCCGTGACCGAAGAAGTCGTTGACTGGCTGATGGAGGAAGAAGGCGCGACCGTCGACACTGTGATGACCGCGCTTGGCTTTACCTGGGGCGGGGGCGGGCCGAATACCGCCATGCTTTACATCAGGCTGAAACCTTTTGCCGAACGCCCCGGCCTGTCTGCTTCCCGGCTGGAACGGGTCGCGAATGCCCATTTCAACGGCCATCGCGCCGGCAATATCACCTTTTCCCAGCCACCGGCGATCCAGGGGGTCGGCAGTTCCGCCGGCATTTCCTTCTATCTGATCGACCAGGCAGGTCAGGGCCAGGCCGCGATGGAAGAGGCCGCAATGCTTCTCGCCACACGCGCCCAGGAGGCCGGCATCGCCTCGGGTTTTCGCGGCCATGAGCCAAGCCGGCGCCCCGCTTTGCGCCTTGATGTCGATCAGAGCCGCGCCCGGGCAATGGGGCTCACGGTGTCCGAGGTGAATGCCATGCTTTCGGTGATCTTCTCGGGCCGGGAGGTGAACGATTTCGAACTCGGGGCCGAATTGCGGCCGGTGATCGTCCAGGGCGCCGCCGAATGGCGGATGCAGCCCGAAGATGTGGCCGTGTGGCATGCGAGGAATCGCGCCGGCGAGATGGTGCCCTTTGCCAGTTTCATGACCCAGACCTGGTCCGAAAACTCGCCCACGCTGAACCGCTATGGCGGCACGCGGGCGATCTCGATCTCGGCAAACCCGGGAGAGGGGATTTCGACAGGCGCGGCGATGGAGGGGCTCGAGGCATTGCTGGAAGATATGCCCGGCTACAGCATCGCCTGGACCGGCCTCTCCTATCAGGAGCGGCTTTCGGGGAACCAGGCGCCGATCCTCTTCGCCATGTCGGCGCTCGTGGTATTCCTTGCGCTGGCGGCCCTTTATGAAAGCTGGTCGGTCCCGTTCTCGGTGATGCTGGCGGTGCCGGTGGGCATCCTTGGCGCACTTGTTGCGGCCTGGGGGTTCGGGCAGTCGAACGATGTCTATTTCAAAGTCGGTCTCTTAACGACCATCGGCCTTGCCGCGCGCAATGCGATCCTGATCGTCGAATTCGCCGAGGCAGGACGAAAACAGGGGATGGAGCTGCTGGCCGCCACCCGCTCTGCCGCCGAAGCGCGGCTGCGGCCGATCCTGATGACCTCTTTCGCCTTTGCCCTTGGCGTGCTGCCCCTGGCGCTCGCCACCGGCGCTGGCGCGGCTGCGCAGCATGCGATCGGGATCGGGGTATTGGGCGGTATGGTTGCCTCGACGGTGATCGCCCTCTTCATGGTCCCCGCGCTTTACGTGCTGGTGCTGCGGCTGAGTGGTCGCAGGTAATGGCCCCTGGATGTGCAGGGGCCTTACCCGGGTTTTTCACGCGAGGGGGACAGGATTTTCCGCCATCAGCCCGATGGATCAGTCTGGCGTGATTGCACAGTGGAGAGATTCTGGCTCATCCTGACCCCGGATGAAATTGAAAACGCTGAAGAAACCCGTCAAGATGAAAGCGCCTGCCGAGCGGGTTCTGACGGACATCAGGCGCGCCACGCGCAGTCACCACCCTGCTTCGCAGGCTCAAGAGGCACGAAGCAGGAAGGATGCCTGGCTCTGGAGCCATGGAGGAAGCTTCCTGACCTCATTGACGATGTCCGGGCCTTCCGCCTGGGATTTAGGATCTCATCGCGTCTTAAGAACGGTGAGGGCGGCAACCTGGCCGATCCTGTACATGCTATGGCAGAAACCAACCCCGAAAACGGGGGGGCAGGACGATAGGGCTCATATCATCGTGAGGGCGTAATCCACCGCCTCGATCAGGCTCGATGCTTCGGCGATGCCTTTGCCGGCAATGTCAAAGGCGGTGCCGTGATCGACAGAGGTGCGGATTACCGGCAGGCCGAGCGTTACATTCACCCCGTTCAGCGCCGTCCAGCGCCCGGTGGCCGGGTCAACCGAGAAGCCGAGCAGCTTCACCGGGATATGGCCCTGGTCGTGATACATCGCCACGACCGCATCGAAATCCCCGCCGCGCAGCCGCACAAAGACCGTATCGCCGGGAACCGGCCCGAAAACCTTCTCGCCTTTCGCCTGGTACTCCGCGACCAGCGGCGCCGTTACGTCGATATCATGACGCCCGAAGATCCCTCCCTCGCCGGCATGCGGGTTCAGCGCGGCAATGGCCACGCGCGGCGCCGGCATCCCCATCCGCCTCAGCGTCGCCAGCGTCAGATCGGTGACATGGGAGATGCGGGCCGCCGTGGCGCGTCCCGGCACCTCCTCCAGCGCGCAATGGGTCGAGACATGGCTGACCCGCATGCCGCCATGCGCCAGCATCATCACGCTGCCCTTCACCCCGGTCAGGTCGGCGAGCATCTCGGTATGGCCGGCATAGTGGCGCCCGGCGAGGTTCAGCGCCTCTTTGTTCAGGGGTGCCGTGACGATGCCGTCAATCCGCCCCGCCATGGCAAGGCGCACCGCGATGGCGATGGCCTGATAGGCCTGCTCCCCCGCCGCCGCCGTGACCTCACCCCAGCGGATCTCAGCGTCCGGCGCCGGGGTCGGCAGGATCGCGGCCCCTTGCAGCCCGGCAAGCTGCGCTTCGCTGATCACAGGTGGCGGCTGCAATCCGGTGACCTCCCCCGCCATGGCGAGCGCGCCGGGATCGCCGATCACCACCAGCGCGAATGCGCCCAGATCCAGCCTGTCCTGCAGCTGCGCCAGTGTGCGCAGCGTGATTTCCGGGCCAATTCCGGCGGGATCGCCAAGCGTGATGGCAAGAAGCGGGCGGGACATTGGGACCTCGGGCTGCATCGAACTGAAATCTTTTGACACTATATGAAAGATATTGGAAGTATATTCCGGCGCAATATGGAATGTATTGAAATATTCGCCGCGACATTACAGAATATCCTGCACCCCAACCGCACCGGAAAGACGCCCCATGCTGCCAGCCCTGCGCCAGGCCCGGATCATCGAATTCCTGCGCCGTGACGGGGCGGCGGGGCTGAAAGAGATGTCAGCCGCGCTTGGGGTCTCTGTCTCGACGCTGCGCCGCGATGTCGACATGCTGTTTGAAGCCGGGCATCTGGAACGCACACGCGGTGGCGCGCTGCTGACCGGCAGCCTGCGCGCCGGGCCCGAGCTCGGCCGCGCCATCGCTTCCGAGCTGGAAAGCGGGGCAAAGGCGGCAATCGGGCGCGAGGCGGCGCAGCTGATCCGCCCCGGCATGACCGCGATTTTCGACAGCGGCTCCACCACCGCGGCGGCGGCGCGGGCGGCGCGCGACAGCGGCACGGCCTTTACCGCCGTCACCAATGATCTCGCCATCGCCGCGACGCTGGCGGAGACGCCGCAGATCCGCCTGATCGTCACCGGGGGAGAGCTGCGCCCCGGTTCCGGCACGCTGATGGGGGCGGATACGCTCGATCTGATGCGGCGACTGCGCGCCGATCTGGCTTTCGTCGGCGCCCATGCGGTCAGCGAGACCGAGATGTCGGATACTTCGGTCGAGCTGGCTCAGCTCAAACGCGTGATCCTTGCCGCCGCCGACCGGCCGGTGCTGCTGGCGGACAGCTCGAAGATCTTCTCACGCGCCTTTTGCAGCTTTGGTCTTCTGAGACAGCTGGACCGGCTGGTGACGGATGACCGGCTGGGGCTTGATCAGCTGGCGGTGCTGCAACATGCTGTTCCCCAGGTCGATCTGGCGGCACTGCCGTGAGGCTGCGGCTGATCGCAGATGATCTGACCGGCGCGCTGGATGCAGCGGCGCCCTTTGCAAGCGATTCCGCGCCGGTGCGGTTGACGCTGTCAGCCGGCGGCGATGCGCCCGCGCTGAGCCACAGCACCGAAAGCCGCGATCTGGCAGAGCCGCTCGCCTGCGGGCTGGTGCGTGATGCTACACGTCGGATGGCGGACCCGTCGGCGCTCTGGTTCAAGAAGGTCGACAGCGTGCTGCGCGGCCACCCGCTGGCCGAGACGCTGGCGATGATGGCAGCCGGCGGTTTCACGCGTTGCATCTTTGCGCCGGCCTTCCCCGAAATGGGCCGGATCACCAGGGAAGGGCGCCAGCTGGTGCAGAACGGCGGGACCTGGCGCGAGACCGCACAGGGCGATCTGCGCGCGGCTTTCGCCCGGCTGGCGCCGGAGCGGGAAATCCATGTGCCGGATGCGCAAAACGCGGCGCAACTGCGCGCGGCCATCCGCCCCTGGACCGGGATGCAAGGCACGCTCTGGGCGGGAAGCCGGGGGCTGGCCGAGGCGCTGGCCACCCCCTCATCGCCCCCGCCGCGCCCGGAGGTCGGGCTTTTCATCCTCGGGACAGCGCATCCCGCCACCCGCGCGCAGGCGGCAGCACTTGCCCCCCTGACCCGTCCGGCTTCAGGGGGCGGGCCCGACGCGGACAGCGCGAAACCTGTCCTGCTGGACCCGGTGCCGCGCAGCGCCGATGCGCACGAGACCCATGCGCGGCTGCGCGACAGCCTCGCGCGTCTGGACCCCTGCAGTGCAGGCGCGGTCTTCGTGACCGGCGGCGATTGTCTGAGCCTTGTTCTGGCTCAGACCGGCACCGAAGCCCTCGACTGTATCGGCGAGGCCGGTCCGGGCATCCCTGTTTCGCGCTTCATCGGCGGCCAGTTCGACGGGCGTTTGCTGGTCTCGAAATCCGGCGGCTTCGGCGGCGCCGATCTGCTGACAGGTTTCCTCAGGCGCTGACGGGGATCTCGCGGAAGGCGGGCAGCCAATCCAGCGTTTCGGCGGTCATCCTGCCGGGCCGGTATTCCGCCCCGATGGGCGCCGCCCAGCCAAGCGCGCCGATCCGGGCCAGCACGGCAGAGTAGTCCAGCTCGCCATGATCCGGCGCGCCCCGGTCCGGCACCGAGGCAATCTGGACATGGCCAATAAGCGGCAGCAGGCGCTCGAACCGCCGGCAGATATCACCGCCGCAGATTTGCAGGTGATAACAGTCGAACATCAGCTTCAGCGCCGGATGGCCGAGGTCTTCAATGAGCGACGCGGCCTGTTCGGCGCTGTTGAGGAAATAGCCCGGCGCATCATATGGGTTCAGCGGCTCGATCAGAATGGTACGACCGCCTGCCTGCGCGCAGGCAAAGGCAAGACTGGCGCGGAACGCAGCAGCGGCCTCCGGCCCCGAGGCGATCCCGGCCATCACATGCACCGCCCCGGCGCCAATCGCTTCGGCATAGGCGAGCGCCTCCAGGATCGCATCCCGCGCCTCTGCCTCGCGCCCGGGAAGCGCCGCCAGCCCGTTCTCACCAGTCGCCCCGCGCCGCGTGTTGAGGCCGAGCATCCGCAGCCCGGTCTCCTCCAGCGCCGCCTTCACCTGGGCCGCCGGCGTCTCATAAGGCCAGTGGCATTCGACCGCGTCGAAGCCGGCCTGCGCGGCGGCGCGGATCGCCTCGGGAAGCGGCAGATCGGCCCAGAGAAATCCGAGATTTGCGGAAAAGCGCATCCCGATCAGCCCCCGCTGCCGGGCAGCGCGACCCCGGCCCGCGCGGCGAGCACCTTCGCCACCGCCGCATCATCCTCGCGCCCGAGCCCGGCAGCTGCGGCTTCGCGGAACAGGGCAAGCGCGCTGTCGGAAAGCGGCACGCTGGCACCAAGCCCCAAAGCCGCGCCGGTCACGATACCGAGATCCTTGACGAAAATATCCACCGCCGAATGCGGCGTATAGTCGCCATCGGCGATATGTGGCGCGCGGTTGCCAAACATCCAGCTCATCCCGGCGCAATCGCCGATCACCCCGATCACCTCATGCAGATCGAGGCCGGCGGCGCGCGCCAGCACCATCGCCTCGGCCGCAGCCGCAATATGCACCCCGGCCAGCAACTGGTTGATCATCTTCATCTTTGATGCAGCCCCGGGCGCCGCGCCCAGCCGGAAAACCCGGGCCGCAATCGCGTCAAGCGCCGGGCCGGCCTTGAGGAACGCCGCTTCGGGGCCAGAAGCCATCACGCTCATCTCGCCTGCCAGCGCCTTCGCGGAACCACCTGAAACCGGGGCGTCCAGCGGCAGCATCCCGGCCTCGCGCAACCGGCGCGCCTGATCTTCGGCCCGCGCCGGATCCTGCGTCACCGAGACCGCGAAGACGGTACCAGACTGTGCCACCGCGACCGCCTGGCCGGTGCCGAACAGCACGTCTTCGGCCTGATCGGCATTGACGACGAAAAGGAAGACCACCTCCGCCGCCGCGACTGCCGCAGCAGCGGTCTCATGGGCGCAACCGCCCTGTGCGGCGAAATCCGCCCGCGCCTCGGGGCGGATATCAAAGGCATGGGTTTCCAGCCCGGCGCGCAAGAGCGACAAAGCCGCGCCACGCCCCATCGAGCCAAGACCGATCACGGCCACAGCACCCGTCCGGGTCATCATCTTCTCCGTTAAAAGGCCCGGCCTCAGCCGAGCGGTCTGCCGCCATCCACGGCGATCACCGTGCCGGTCGAATAGGTCAGAAGCCCCGCCGCCGCGACCACTGCATCGGCGATATGCTCCGGCTGTGCCAGATCGCCCAGCGGCGTGCGCGCGGCCTGTTCGTCGCGCCAGTCCTGGCTCAGTGATTTGACGAAATCGGTATCGACCAGCCCCGGCGCCACCGAGAGCACCCGGATCTTCGGCGCCAGCGCCCGCGCGAGCGACAGCGTCATATTGTCGACCGCCGCCTTTGACGCGCAATAGACGATGTTCGACCCCATCCCCGTCCGGGCCGCGATGGAAGAGATGTTGACGATCACCGCCTTGCCGCCCGCGCCCCGGTCGGACGCATCCAGCATCGGCCGCATGGCGCGGGTCGTGGCGATCAGACCGCGCACATTCACCGCGAGGATATCGTCGATGATCTGATCCTCCAGCGCGTCAAGATCGCCATGCGGCACGAAACGCGTGATGCCTGCGCAGTTCACCAGAATATCCAGCCCGCCAAACGCCGCCCGGATCTCTGCCGCCGCCTCTGCCAGCGCGGCGCTGTCGGTGACCGGTGCGCGCAAAGGCAGATGCCCCTCGCCCGGCATCGAAGCCGCCAGTGCCTCGGCCCCGGCTGCGGCGCTGTTATAGCCAAGTGCCACCCGCGCGCCCGAGGCGGCGAGACCGATGGCGATGGCGCGCCCGAGCCCGCCGGTCGCGCCGGTGACGAAGGCGCGTTTGCCTGTAAGGTCGATCTTCATTTCGCACCCTCCCGCGCCCTGAAAGCGGCGAGCCGCGTCAGGCGCCCGTCACGCCAGGCCCTGCGGGCCGCAAGCTCGCCCTCCGGCAGCGCCGCACGGCGCTCGGCGGAAATGCGGGCGATGAGGTCAGCAGACCAGGGCTGCGGGTCGCGGCGCGATTCCGCTATGGAATGATAAAGCGGGCCAAGCCGCGCCGCATAATCCGCCACGCCCCCGGGCGCATTGAGGTCGATGGTCTCGAACGGCCCCATGAAGGACCAGCGCAGGCCGAGCCCATGTGCCACGGTCGCATCAATATCCGCCGCCGTTGCATAGCCCGCGTCATAAAGCGCCCAGGCCTCGTTCAGCAGCGCGCCTTGCAGACGGTTCAGCACAAAGCCCTCGATCTCGCGCGTCAGCGAGACGGGGACCTGGCCCACCGCCTCCATCAGCGCGCGGGTCGAGGTGACGGCATCCGCGTCGGTCCAGGGCGCCGGCACCAGTTCCACCACCGGCACCAGATGTGGCGGGTTGACCGGATGCGAGATCAGGAAGCGATTGCGGTTCGCACAGTCTTCGGTGAAAGCCGAGGCCGGAATTCCGGAAGACGACGAGCCTACCACCGCACCCGGTTTCAGCAGCGGGCCGATCTGACGGCAGACCTCTGTCTTCACATCCACCCGCTCAAAGACCGATTCCTGGATATAATCGGCGGGGCTGACGGCTTGCGACAGGCTTTCCACCACGCTGATCTTTGCCAGCGCAGCGCCTGCATCATCGGCCAGCCCAACCTCAGCCAGCTCGCTCAGCGCGGTCTGCGCCCAGGGGATCACCTTCGCACGCACTTCGGGCGACGGATCAAACACCAGCACCTGATGCCCGGCGAGGGCGAAGACCACCGCCCAGCCGGAGCCGACCAGCCCGGCCCCGACAATCCCTATTACAGCTTTTCCTGACATTATGCGACTTTCGAGGCCTCACCATCGGCGAGGCAGATTTCCGAGATGCGCAGCCCGTCTTTGGTGATGCGCGAGGGGAAGGTGTCGCGCAGCCGCTCCTCATGGACCGGGATCACACGATGAGCGTCATAGCCGGCCTGCTTCATCATCTCTTCCGTCGCCAGCACCAGATTGGTCTGGCTGCCGACGGCGAGGCCGACCGGGACATAGATCTCGCCGGCATCGACGGCAGCACCCGGGCCCTTCACGTTTTCAAAGACATAGACCAGGTCTCCGGCCAGCACCCAGGGGTCTGCCGACTGTGTCTGACCGTCATTCCGGACCGTGACCCACATCGAGCCATAGGTGTGGCTGTCTTCGGCCAGATGCAGATCGATCCCCGGCAGAACATTCTCGACGGCGCCATTGACGGTGATCAGCCGGCGGTCGCGTGCCAGCTCCACCCCGCGTACGATATCGCCGGGATCGACCGCGACCATCATCCAGCGCATCCGCTCCGGCAGCGACATCGCCCAGACCCATTTCGCGATCTCGCGCTCCTGGATGTAGAATTTGGCGTTGGGAAAGTCTTCTACATTGCCGAAATGGTCGAAATGCGCATGGGTGATGAAGACGGTATCGACGTCTTCGGGCGTCAGCCCGATCCCGGCAAGAACCTCACGCGGGCTGCGCCAGTTCTCGACCTTGAAGCGGTCGCCCAGCGTCTTGCCGTAAGCCTTGTCATTATAGCCGACATCGACCATGGCGACGTGATCCTTGCCCTTGATCACGACATAGCAATAGGGAAGCTTCACATAGCCCTGGTTATGGGCGCCATAGAGCACGCCGCTCTTGTGATAGTCTTTCACGAACGAATATTCGCAAACCCAGATCGAATAATCGGACATCATTTCCTCCCTGAACTGTCCCGGATCAATGCCCGCCGCAGGCGCAGCAGGCATGGCTGAAATCAATCATCTGCAGTCCGGCGCGCGTCTCGGCGCAGGTTTCCAACACGGCATATGCACGGCGGATCTGCGCATTGAGCGCGTCGAAAGTGGCGTCCGCCCCCGGCGCATCCGCCCGCCAGGCAACCAGCCCGTCAAGGATCGCACGGCAAAGTCCGGCGCTGGCAGAAAGCCGGTCGCGATGAGGGGCAAGCGGGCCGGGGGCGGCAAGCGCGGCGAGCTGCGCGGCAATCTCCGCTTCGCGCTCGCGGCAGGCTTTCACCTCGGGCAGACCGGCGTGATCGGGGCGCGAAGTGAGCCGCGCGAGGATCAGAAGTCCGGCCAGCTGCCCGACCAGCCGACGCAGATCGTTGAAAACGGCGCGGGCCGCGACGCCGTAGCGCCCGGCAGCGTCGGAGGCGAGCGCCCGCGCTATTTCGCCCTCGTCAGGCAGGATCTCAGTGGGCGGCGGCTGCATCGGGGCGGTGCAATCGGGGCGGTGCAGCACCGCGAGCCGCTCAAACAGCGCGGCACCCTGCGGGCGGGGGATAGGATGGCCGCTCATTCTTGTCTCCCCGCGGTGGTGCCACGTTCGATCAGCGGTTTCGGGGCGATGCGGTGCAATTCGACCGGCGTCGCCGGATCAGCCGCCAGCCGCGCCGCCAGATCGACGGTGACCGCCAGCATCTGGTCAATCGGCTGCGGGATCGTTGTCAGCGAATGCGATGGCCAGGAGGCCATGGCGATATCATCGAAACCGACCACCGAGATATCTAGCGGGGCCCCGATCCCCAGCCGCGCCCGCACGCCTTCGACAAAGCCGATGGCGACGATATCATTGGCGCAGAATACGCCATCCGGGCGTTCCGACAGCGCGGCGAAGGCCTCAGCGCCCGAGAACCCGGCCTCATAGCTGAAATTCCCGACCTCAACCTTTTGCGGCTCGGCCAGGCCGCGCTCCAGCGCACGGTCGCGAAAGCCCTGCCAGCGTTCGATATTGGTCGAAGCATCGGGAAAAGCCGCGACATAGCAAAGCCGCCTGTGCCCCTTGTCGATAAGGTGATCGGCGGCCATGCGGGCGCCGGTGATATTGTCACAGGTGACACCATGTCCGGCCGGGTCCGAGGACAAACGGTTAAAAAAGATACAGGCGGTGCCGGCGGCGGTGCATTCCTGCACCGCGCGCGACGACATGGTGGCCGCGAGGATGATGATCAGATCAGGCTGATAGGTCAGCGCCTGTTCCACCGCCTCGTCGATCCGCTCGGGCGCTTCGGCGGAGACCAGCATGACATTCATGCCGATCTCCTGCAGCGCAGTGGTCAGCCGGGTCATCACCTCCGGATAGAAGGGGTTGGTGATGCCCGCGACCACAAGGCCGACGATCCGCGTCCGCCTTGTGATCATCGACCGTGCGAAAGGGTTGGGCCGGTAGCCCATCTCTTCCGCGGCTTCCAGAACCTGGCGGCGGGTTTCCGGGGCAACGATGGCATCGGGATAGAAGGCGCGTGAGACGGTCGAAACCGACATCCCGAGTGAACGGGCAAGATCCTTGACCGTCACCCGCTTGCGCGAACCACCCTTAATGCTGTCGTCACTCATAACCCTTCCTCCGGTCTTCAGGCTGCGTTTGAACCGCCATAGCGGCGAACGCGGATATTCGCCTGTTCTGCATGGCCCGCAAAGCCCTCAAGCATGCAAAGTCGCGAGGCATATTCACCGATCATCGCCGAAGCGGCGTCGGTGGTGACGCGCTGATAGGTGCAGGTCTTGATGAACTTGCCGACCCACAGCCCGCCGGTATAGCGCGCGGCCTTTTTGGTTGGCAGCGTGTGATTGGTGCCGATCACCTTGTCACCATAAGCAACATTGGTGCGCGGACCAAGGAAGAGCGCGCCAAAATTCTGCATGTTTTTCAGGAAGTAATCCGGGTCGCGGGTCATGACCTGGACATGCTCATAGGCCAGATCATCGGCGACTTTCAGCATCTCCTCTTCACTGTCGCACAGGATCACCTGGCCGTAAGCCTCCCAGGCCTTGCGGGCGATATCGGCGGTCGGGAGCACGCCAAGCTGGCGCTCGATCTCGGCCAGGGTGTCATTGGCAAGCTTTTCCGAGGTGGTGATCAGCGCCGCCGGGCTGGTCGGGCCATGTTCGGCCTGGCCCAGAAGGTCGGTCGCGCAGATCTCGCCATCAACGGTGTCATCGGCGATCACCAGCGTCTCGGTCGGGCCGGCGAAGAGGTCGATGCCAACGCGGCCGAAAAGCTGACGCTTTGCTTCGGCGACAAAGGCATTTCCGGGGCCGACCAGCATATCGACTGGCGCGATGCTCTCGGTGCCGATCGCCATGGCGCCAATGGCCTGAACGCCGCCGAGGCAATAGATCTCATCGGCGCCGGCGAAATGCATCGCCGCGACGATGGCCGGATGCGGTTTGCCATGGAAGGGCGGCGCGCAGGCGATCACCCGCTTCACGCCGGCAACCTTGGCCGTCAGAACCGACATATGTGCCGAGGCGACCATCGGGTATTTACCACCCGGCACATAGCAGCCCACGGCTTCGACCGGCACATTGCGATGGCCAAGGAAGACGCCAGGCAGAGTTTCGACCTCCAGATCCTTCAGGCAATCGCGCTGCGCCTTTGCGAAGTTGCGGACCTGGGTCTGCGCGAAATGGATATCCTCCAGATCGCGGGGCGAAACTTCCGAAATCGCCTGCTGGATTTCAGCGTCTGAGAGGCGGAAGCTTGCCGGCGCATAGCCGTCAAATTTGCCTGCCAGCTCGCGCACGGCGGCATCACCGCGCGCCTCGATATCGGCAAGGATCGTCTCGACGGTTTCCTTAACGACGGCATCATTCGCCGAGATCGCTTCGGCCGTCTGTCCCTGCTTGAGGTATCTCATGATGGTGGTCCGGTTCCTGTGTGGTGGCCAGTCGGGAAAGGCACGCGCGGGGACGGGAGCGGTCCCCGCGCGCAGGGGTTGCGGGCCGGGCTCAGCCGGCCCGACAAGGGTCAGGGCTGAACGGTCGGCTCGACCTTGGTCAGCTTGTAGAGATCAGCGGGCGGCTCGCAGTCCTGGCAGTTGATGCCCGGCTCGTTGGCGCCTGCCGGCACATCTGCGGGCAGTGCCTGGATGGTTGCGCCCTCAACCGGGGTGCCGTTCAGCGCCGAGTCGATGGAAAGCTCGGGCAGCAGCACCGGGTCCAGCACCTGGGTGACGAAGGAAGACGGAACGCGGTCGGCCGGGAAAGCGTTGCAGCCATTCTCGAATTTCTCGCCTTCACAGATCTTCACATCGGCAGCCGGCACCCAGGGCAGCGGGAATTCGATATTCATCGGCTCCAGCTCGCGCTTGCCTTCAAGGATCTCCATCATCAGTTTGAACGCATAGCCCGATTGCGCCGGTGGCGAGCCAGCCGAGACACCTTTGAGGCCCTTGGCCTGCATGTCGGGATCTGCCAGCGCGAGGCGGAAGCCATTCGAGTTTTCACCGGTCATCGCGACAAGACGGTCGCCTGCATCAAGCAGCGCCTGGATGGCACCGAATTCACCGGCCTGGGCCCAGATGCCGTCGACATCCGGATGCGCGGCCAGCGCTTTGGCCGTTTCCTGCTGCGTGGTGCGGTCGTCCCAGTAGGAATAGTATTCCGCTACAACTTCGATACCGGGATACTGGTTGAAGACATGCATTGCGCCATCGGTATGGCGCTTGTCGACCGAATTGCCAGGCACGCCGCGCGACAGGAAGATCTTGCCCTTCCCGCCCAGTTCGTTGACCAGCGCCTGAGCCGAGTTCTCACCAAAGCCCGAGGTGATGTAGCTGACATTGTAAGCGCAGGGCTCGGTGACGGTTGCGTCATAGGTGAAGAACAGGACCCCCTCATCGCAACCGCGTTTGATGGTGCGGTTCAGCGCGGTCGAGGAGATCGGGAATGTGATGATCCCATCGGCACCATCCTCGATCATGCTCTCATAGGCCGAGATCTGCGCCTGGGGATCGGTGCCCGAGATCACTTCGATCAGCTCGACCGTCTCGTTATAGGGCGCTGTTGCCGCAAGGGCCTTAACGATATTCGCCGCCTCCGACTGCCAGGAGTTGCCGGAATAGGAGAGCGAAAGATAGATCTTGTATTTCTTGCCCTCTGCCGCAGCCGGGCCGGCGGCAAGCACACCTGCAGTGGCCAGAGCCAGCGCCGAAAGCGAGAGTTTCGCGAATGTGGTGGTCATGGTTTCGTTTCTCCTCCTGAAAATCTGTTGGTCTCTGCATCCGACGCCCGCTCAGGCAGGCGCCGCCCTCCCCTGACCTCAGCCCTTGCGGACCAGGCCACGGATCTTCTCGAACACCTCGTCGCGCAGCAGCAGCAATGCGACGAGGATGATGGCGCCTTCGATGATCGTGCGAAGGCCGAATTGCAGCCCGATCGCCGAGATGATGGTGCCGAGCGTCGTCAGCAGGATCGCGCCGCCGACGGTGCCGAGGAATGAGCCCGAGCCGCCAAGGATCGACGAGCCGCCGATCACCACCGCCGCAATCGAGGGCAGCATGTAATTGTCACCCATTCGCAGCGTGGCACCGTTCGAGTAGCCGGCCAGCATCATGCCGGTGAAACCGGCGCAGGCGGCGCTGATCACATAGGGCGCCACCTGTGCGGTCAGCATCGGGATGCCGGCGATGCGCGCGGCCTCGGGATTGGTGCCAAGCGCGTAGAGATAGCGGCCGAGCGTGGAGCGCGACTGCACCAGCCAGCCGAACGCCACGAAGAGGATCAGGAACACCACCGGCAGCGGCACGCCGGCAAGCTGCGATTTCATCAGCCAGGTCAGCGCTTCCGGCGAGGCCCCGCGCGGCGTCCCTTTGGTCATGCCAAGCGCGACCGATGCCACGATGATCGAGGTGGCCATGGTCATGATGAAGGGCGGCACTTTCAGCCAGACGACGCCGATGGCAGTGGCAAGCCCCACCCCGGCGCAGATCACCACGACAAGCGGCAGAAGATACCAGGCACCGGGATTTCCCGCCCCCACGAGACTGGTCGCCAGCACCCCGCCAAGGGTGATCAGCGCGGGCAGTGACAGGTCAAGCCCGCCGGTCAGGATCACCAGCCCCTGGCCGAACGAAAGAACCACCAGGAAGGAGGCCAGCACCATCACGGTCTGCACCTGCGCCCAGGAGCCGAGATTCGGGCTGATGAAGCGCGAGCCAAGCAGCATGAGGATGCAGATCGCAAAGACCACGAGCGTCGAGATCGTCTCGCGCGAGATCCTGGCCGCGCCACGCCGGTCGGGGGCGGCTGCGTAACTTGCGGATTTTTCGGCTGAAGTGGAAGTACTCATCTGTTTCATCTCAGCGCTTCCCAATGCCTGTGCCGCGCCCGATCCCCGCCAGCACACCGCTGAAGACCACCGCGAGGATCAGCACCGCGCCCTGGAAAATCCCGGTATAGAAAGAGGCGACGCCGCTGGAGAACAGCACCTTTTGCAACAGCATCAGGGTGCCCGCCCCCATGACCGAGGCGAAAAGCCCGCCCTTGCCGCCCGTGAAAGCGGTGCCGCCAAGCGCCACGGCGGCAAAAGCCAGCATCAGCAATGGCGTCCCGGCATTGGGGTTGCCGGTCGCGGTCTGCGCCGAGAGCATATAACCCGCCAGCCCGTAAAGCATTCCGGCGCCGACAAAGGTCAGGAAGCGCACCCGCGCCACCGGCACGCCGGAAAGCCGCGCTGCCTGCTCATCCTCGCCAATGGCGTAAAGCGCGACACCCCAGTCGGTGCGGCGGGCGAAGCTCCATACGAGGATCACCGCCAGCACGACCAGCCCCGAAACCGGCACCACACCCCAGAGCCGGTCGGTCAGCTCATAGCTCACCCAGTCGGCCACCTGGCCGCCGGGCGCATCAAGGATCACCAGTGCAATGCCCTGGCAGATGATCATCGTCGCCAAAGTCGCCGCGATGGCCTGGAGCCGCAGCCCCGCCACCAGCCAGCCATTGACCGCGCCAACCACCGCACCGATGCCGAGACAGATCCCCAGCGAGGCCAGCGCCCCTCCTGGTCCCTGCAGGGGATAGACCGCCATCACCACATTGGTGAGCGAGACCACCCCGGCGAGCGAAAGGTCAAAGCCCCGCGACAATACCACCAGGGTCTGGCCCGCGGCGGCAAGCGCCAGCGGCACCGAATTGTTCACCAGATTGCCAAAGGCTCCCAGAGACCAGGCGCGCGGCTGCTGCCAGACATTGATCGCGTAAAGGATCACATAGATCAGCACGATCAGCACCGCGCCCTCGGTCAGAAGGCTTTTGAGCACCGGCTTTCGTTTCATTTGTCTCTGTTCAGTCGCGGAACTCATGCCGCCTCCCCTTTTGCGCGGGAAGCATGTTCCGCTCCCTGGCCCAACATGGACGCGACAAGGCGCTGTTCGGTGATCGCCTCGCCCTCGAAAATGCCGTTCACGCGGCCGCCGTAAAACACCAGCGCGCGGTCGGCGAGCTGGACGATCTCGGGCAGTTCGGATGAGTAGAACAGCACCGAGCCGCCCTCATCGGCAAAGGCCCGGATCGCGTCATAGATCGCCTGTTTGGTGCCGACATCGACGCCCCGCGTCGGGTCGTAAAGCACCAATGTGCGGGCGCCCGTCGCCATGGTGCGCGCGATCAGCGCCTTCTGCTGATTGCCACCCGAGAGGTCTCCGATGGCGAAACCCAGATAACGCGGGCTGAGATCGACCCTCGAAGCCGTCTCAAGCGCATGTTTTGCCTCTGCTTTCGGCCCGACAATCAGTGCGCGCGAGATACGGCCCAAGACCGGCAGCACCACATTCGAGGCGGTAGAAAGGCCGGCCAGGATGCCCTCGGTCTTGCGTTCTTCGGGCAGGAAGGCGATGCCGCTGCCGGCGGCCAGCGCCTGGCGCGGGCTGCGCAGCGTGACGGGCTTTCCATCGACACGGATCTCGCCGCTGCTGACCGGCTCCAGCCCGGCAAGCATCCGGAAGAGCCCGCGCTGGCCCTGGCCCTCCAGCGCCGCGACGCCCAGAACCTCGCCCGTGCCGAGCGTGAAACCGGCGCCGTTCACGCCCCGGCCTGTTACGTCTTTCACCTCAATCCGGTGCGTGGCCGTCGCACGTGACGCGCGGGCCGGGCGGGCGTGATCGACCTTGTGGCCGACCATCATCTCGAAAATATCGTCATCATCCGCCGCCGCCAGATCGACGCTCGCAATCGAACGCCCGTTCCGCAGAACGGTGGCCCGCGTCGCCAGTTCACGCACCTCTGGCAGGCGGTGCGAGATATAGAGCACCGCAAGGCCGCGGGCGGTACTCTTGCGGATCAGATCGAACAGCCAGTCGGTCTCAGCCAGCGAAGCAGTCGGCTCGTCAAGAATCAGCACTTTTGAGGCATGTTCCATCGCGCGCAGGATCTCGATGCGCTGGCGCTCGGCCAGCGGCAGATCGGCGATCAGACTGCGCGGGCTGATGCGGCCCATATCGTATTTAGCCAGGGTGGCCGCGGCCTTTTCCTCGCCAAGGCGGCGGGAATTGATGCCAAAGCCACCTTTTGGCTGATGTGGCAAATGCAGGTTCTGCGCCACGGTCAGGTTGCGCACGAGGCTCAGCTCCTGAAACGCGGTCGCCACGCCCATGCTTTGGGCCGCAAGGATCGAGCCCGGCGCATAGGCCGCCGCGCCGATCTGCATCTCGCCCTGATCCGGACGCACTGCGCCGGTCAGGATCCGCACCAGCGTCGATTTACCAGCGCCATTCTCGCCCAGAAGCGCATGGACCTGGCCCGCTGCCAGCGAAATATCGGCATGTTCCAGCGCAACGGTCGCCCCGTAAGCCTTACGCAGGCTTTCGGCACATAGCGCCACCGCCCCCGCAAATGCCGGGCTGCCGCTTTCGCGGCCGGTCGCATCAGACATAGATCTCCTCCCTCGCCCCGGAAAAGTTTGCGTCAGACTAATGCAAACGTTCTCTGGGAACGTTTGCATATAAGGATGATTCCTTTCTTCGGGTCAAGCAGTTAAATTTTCGATCAGGTCAGACCACGGCTCAGGGCCAGATCAGCGCCTCGGCCAGGATCTGACATGCCGGGGCAGCGAGAAATATTATCACATGATTTCTGTATGTTACCGAATACAGGATCGCGGGCTTACCAGATCCGTATCGGGTGAGTCGCAGCCTGCCCCTCGCCCGTCCGGAGAAATGCCAGCTCCGCACCGTATTTCCGCAGCGCAACCTGCCCGACCCGGGATCAGAGCAGCGAAACTCCGGATCGCGGCGGTCCAGACGCGGGGGCAAAGCACGAGGTCGGAAAACTCTGCCCGCGAGCGATCCGACCCTGGGAAGTGGATCAAATCAGCTACCGGCTCCGATTGCTGCGGAATGAAACTTCAGCAGGTCGATCGCAGGTCTGCATTACGTCGTCTCATGGCTCGCTCTGAAACCGGCCCTGGCTCTCATCCGGGTAAAGCTGCCTGAGGTCCTGGCCGTGTTGCCCTGCGCTTGCTGGAAGCTCGGGTAACTGCCAGATAATCTGAGCAGTGGTGTTCCCCTGACACAGCCGGCCCAGCCGATGGCACCTACCAGATCAACCGGGTCTCATCGGTGACCCCGATGCCGCGCTTATGCTGCTGAAGCTTTACTCCCGGTCATGCGCCGGGGTGTAATGCTCCCTCAGAAGGACATCGATATCCTCTAATTCGCCATTGGCGATGAAATCTGCGAAGTGACGGTGGAGCGCAACTTCGCTGGTACGGTCTGCGACACGCGCCCAATCGCGCAGAAAGACAATCAGACAATGCTGGGCCAGGCCTTCCCAGATCTTTGCCGCGAGCTCGTTGCCGGAATGTCTCAGAATGGCACGGTGGAAGGCAAGGTCTGTCTTCCCAAGCAGCAAAGTATCGTCAGACCCCGCCAGGTCACGCATCTGGGAAATATGCTCTTCCAGCTCCTCCAAAAGTTCAGAGCGGTCAAAATTCTCAGACATGACGCGCCGCAATACCACCCGTTCGATCGAATGGCGGACTTCATAAAGATTATCAATGAACGCATCCGAGTAATCGGCAACCTTAAGGCCCCGCTGATCGCTCTCGACCAATACGCCCCGCAGGTGAAGTTTCTGCAAGGCTTCCCGCGCGGGCATCCGGCTGACATTCAGCGTGGCTGCCAGCTCGGCTTCGGTGATCCGGTCGCCCGGGCTTTTCTCTCCAAGCGCAATGGCCAGGACGATGCGTTCCTCGACCTCGTCTGCGGTGGTTCGGGGCCGGGGAATCGCCGAAAGCGCGCTTGGTCGCGCTGAGGCTGTCACCTGGGCATCTCGCGGCCGAATTCTGGTCTCCAAACCGGGAACCCCTCATTGAGTATTTCTAGATTACACGTACTGAACTCTTGGGCCATTTATGCGGCGGCAGCACCAAAATGAAAAGCGCAGCCTGAAAAACCGCGAAACCCTGCTTCTATTCGCGTTGTGTCACACGCAGGAAAGCCCTGGTCCGCTCCATTTTTGGGGTGTCGAAAAATTCCTGAGGTGGGGCGTCTTCAACGATTACCCCCTGATCCATGAAGATCACCCGATCGGCGACCTGACGGGCAAAACCCATCTCATGGGTGACCACCAGCATCGTCATGCCCTCGGCCGCAAGCGCCTTCATAACCTCCAGCACCTCACCCACCAGTTCGGGATCAAGTGCGGAGGTCGGCTCATCAAAGAGCATCGCCTTTGGCTCCATCGCCAGGGCCCTCGCAATGGCAACCCTTTGTTTCTGGCCACCTGACAGTTCCTCGGGCCATGCATCGATCTTGGCACCAAGGCCCACCCGCTCCAGCAGATCTCGCGCCTTCGCCTCCGCCTGCGCCCGCGGCAGCTTGCGGACCCGCATGGGAGCTTCGGTGACATTCGCCAGCGCATCCATATGCGGGAACAGGTTGAAATCCTGAAACACCATGCCGAATTCGCGCCTTGTTTCATCAATCTCGGCTCTTGAGCGCGAGATCATCCGACCATTCCTGAAGTCACGGTAGGCCAGTTTTCCATCAAGGGTGATCTGGCCTGCCTCCGGCTGCTCCAGATAGTTCACGCAGCGCAGCAGCGTGGACTTGCCCGATCCTGACGGACCGATGATGCAAACCACATCCCCCTTCGCGACATTCAGAGAGACCCCGTTCAAAACCTTGAGCGGGCCGTAAGATTTCTCAATCCCTTCAAGCCTGATCATACCCGGCCTCCCTTTGCGCGGCGCTTTTTCGTGCCTGCATAACCCCTGGAAATGCGGGCCTCGAGTTTTCGGACAAAGATTGCAGCCGGATAGCCGACGCTGAAATACATAATCATGCAGACCGTATAGATGGTGAAATACTGGTAGGTACGCGCCGCGATGATCTGGCCCGAGAATAACAACTCCTGAACCGTCACCACCGAGGCCAGGGCGGTATCTTTAAACAGCGAGATGAAATAGTTGCCCAGGGCCGGTGTTACCGTGCGGATGGCCTGAGGCAGAATGATCCGGATGAAACCCTGCTGCCGTGACATGCCAAGGGCGGCATAGGCCTGAAACTGACCCTTTGGCACCGACAGGATGCCTGCACGATAGACCTCGCTGAGATAGGCCGTGTAGTGCAGCGTCAGCGCAAGCATGGCGGCCGTAAGCCCATTTAGCCGTATGCCCACACCGGGCAGCACGAAATAGAGATAGACCAGTTGCAGCACCAGCGGCGTGCCGCGCAACACTTCGACATAGACCCCTGAAATGAAGCGGATCAGGAAGTTCTCGGACATCCGGCCGAGTGCGACAGGTATGGCAAGCGTCAAGCTCAGGGTAATCACAACCAGCGTCATGCCAATCGTGACGGCGAAGCCTTTCAGCAGGGTGGGATAATATTCCGCCACCACTGAAAAATTCAGAAGATCCATCGGGCCACCTCGGTGAACCGGGGCGCGACACACGCAAACGCGTCTGCGCGCCCCGTAATTTAGGGGTTAGTTGGAAACCGGGAAGTAGAAGAGATTACGGTCAGTCAGACCATAATTCCTCAGCACGCCCGATACTTGCCCATTGCCGCGCACTTCGGCCAGCGCCATCGACATGGCGCTGCGCAGCATGCAATCTTCCATGCGGATACCGTAGCGCGCATAGCCATAGCCGTATTGGAAGATCAGCTCATCCGGGATTTCCACCCCTGCGACCATCTCAATCGACTCGTCTTTGTTTTCGGCGATATAGGTCGCCACCTTGATGTCGTCTTCCAGGATCACGTCGACGCGGCCCTGCGACAGGCTTATGAATTGGTCAGCGTCGGTCTGGAACGGGACCACGTCAACGCCCAGCGAGCGCAGGTACTCATCAGCCGCCGAACCCGCGATGGCACCCACGCTATGGTCCTTCAGATCCTCAAAAGAGTGGATCGCCTTGGGATTGCCCTTGCCGACGGTGATTGCCGGACCATACCACCAGCCGGGGCCGGTGAAGCTGATAACCTTAAGACGATCGGGAGTGACGTGGATGTTGGCCGCAACCATGTCGATCCGCTCGGAAATCAGCGACGGCGTCAGGGAAGGGAACGGCGCGACTTCGTACGTGATCTTGTCAATGCCAAGCCAGCCGAGTGCTGCCTCGACGATTTCGACATCGATGCCCGACGCCTTGCCCGTCGCAGGATCAAGCGAGGTATAGGGCGGGCTGGGGCTGATCCCGAGGGTGATACCATTGGTCTGCGCATCCGACAGCGAGGTGTCGCCGGCGCAGGCCTCAAAACCCGGGGTGAATTCAAAGCGGGCGGCTGCATCCTGCGCCAGCACGGGGGCCGCGAAGGTCAGCGTCGCGGCAAGGGAGAACCCTAGTTTGATTGCCGTGGTCATGGGGTCATACTTTCCTGTTGGTTTCGGTTATTTTTAACTGGACAGAGATTACGGTCGGACCGTAGCCGGGCTTATGGCGGCGTCACGCCTCCTTTCTTCTTCAAGAGGATGGTGAAATCATCGTAATCGTCCCGGGCCCGGGATCAGATGGTTATGCCTCCGTCGACATTGATGGCCTGACCGGTGATAAAGGCCCCCTCATCCGAGGCCAGGAAGGCGCAGATCCCCGCGATCTCTTCTGGCGTGCCAAGACGGCCCAGGGGCTGACGATCGACAAAGGATTTCAGCGCGGCCTCACGAGAGCTCATCTGTTGACCCAACGCGGTGATCCGCTCTTCCAAAGATGGCGAATGAACCGTTCCGGGGCAGACAGAATTGGCGCGGATCCGGTGCCCGACATAATCCGCAGCGATGGATTTGGTCAGGGCGATGACGCCGCCTTTGGCGGCACCGTAAGCCGCCCGACGCGGGAAGCCCTTGATCGAAGAGACCACCGAGCCAATGGTGATGATCGATCCCCCGGCCTGTTTCATCCTGGGGACTGCCGCGCCAAGGACGTGAAAGGCACTGTTCAGGGTTATCGTGATGGACCGATGCCATTCCTCAGCTTCGCATTCTTCGATGCTGCCCTGATGCACATAGCCAACCGCGTGAACCAGAATATCGACCTGTTCAAAGCCCGCGAAATAGTCAGCGACAGCATTCGCGTCGGTTGCATCCAGTTTACTGCGTTCGCCAGCCGAGAAACTCGCCAATGCCGCCTCGTTCAGATCCGAGGCAAAAACCCGCGCGCCTTCGGCTGCCAGCCGCTCGGCGACCGCGCGGCCGATGCCCTGCCCCGCCGCCGTTACAACCGCCACTTTGCCGGCCAGACGCTCCGTCGGGACAAGGTTCAAAGCGCCGGTCATTTCGCGCCCCTTTGCGAGATCGGGGTCACAATCTGCCGCTGCACACCCAGTCCCTTGATGCCCACTTCCATCACATCGCCGGGTTTCAGCCAGCGTGGCTCTTTCATGCCCAGGGCCACGCCAGGAGGGGTGCCGGTGCAGATCAGATCGCCGGGCCTCAGCTCGCAGAAGGCGCTCATGTAAGAGATGATCGTGGCAGGATCGAAGATCATCTTCGCGGTCGTGCCGGTCTGCATCCGCTGACCATTCACGCTGAGCCAAAGATCCAGCGCCGCGATGTCGCCCAGTTCATCAGCCGAGGCGATAAATGGACCGGTCGGGCAGAAGTGCGGATAGCTTTTGCCCTTGATCCACTGCCCGCCGCGTTCGATCTGCCAGGCTCGCTCGGACACGTCATTGACAATCGTATAGCCCAGAACATGCGAGAGCGCGTCTTTGCGGGCGATGTTCAGGCCCCCCTTGCCGATGACGATGCCAAGCTCCACCTCCCAGTCGAGTTTGGTCATGGATTCGGACCAATAGACCGGATCATCCGCGCCGCAATAGGTTGTCGAACCTTTGCTGAACAGGATTGGTTCGCTCGGGACCGGCATGCCAGATTCAGCGGCGTGATCAGAATAGTTTAACCCGATGCACCAGATGTTCGGCGGCTGTGCGATGGGCGGCAAAAGCCGCGCAGTGGCGCTGTCAATGACAGGCAGGCTATCCACTGCGACTGCAGCGAGAACCGATGCCAGATCAGCCGCATTCTCTGCGGTAAAATCCGTTACGATGCCCGAGACATCGCGCGCAGCCCCCGCACCGTCCAGCAAACAGGGGATGATGCGACCGGATTGTTCTAAACGTTGCAGTTTCATAGGCGGTATTCCTCAGAAGCTTTTGCGGCGCGCCTTACGGCGCGAGATCAGGATCAATAGGTAGCGCGACCGCCGGACAGGTCGAAAACCGCGCCGGTGGTAAAGGAGTTCTCCTCCGAGACCAGCCAGGCCACCATCCCGGCCACTTCATCGACCTCGAGGAAGCGCGCTCGCGGGATTTTCGAGAGCATGTAATCAATGTGCTCCTGGCTCATCTGGTCGAAGATCGGTGTGCGGGCTGCGGCCGGGGTGATGCAGTTCACCGCAATATTCTTGCCGGCCAGTTCTTTGCCCAGCGATTTGGTCAAAGCGATAACCCCGGCTTTCGACGCAGAATAGGCCGAGGCATTGGGATTGCCCTCTTTGCCCGCAATAGAGGCGATGTTCACGATCCGCCCGTAATTCCGCGCTTCCATTCCGGGCACGATGGCCTTGTTCACATTGAAGGTGCCGATCAGGTTGATCTCAACCACACGACGCCAGTCAGCGTCGGGATAGTCGGTCAAACGGTGGTTCGGACCCGCTATTCCGGCAGAATTGACCAGAATATCGACATGGCCCAACGCGGCTTCGGTCTGTGCCATTGCAGCAGCGACTGAAGCCGCATCTGCCACATCGGCCCTGATCGCTACGGCCCCTCCGACGGCAGCCGTATCGGCATTCAGATCCCAGACCGCAACCCTCGCACCCGAGGCGGCAAGCCGCTTTGCGACCGCCAGGCCAATCCCCTGCGAGCCACCGGTGACGACTGCCGTTTTTCCATTCAGATCAATGTTGTTCATTCCGCGCAGTCCTCTCTCAGGCCGAAAAGATCGTCTTGCCACCCACCCGGATCTCAACCGGAACGCGGTAGCGCTCGAGTACCGAAACGTCGATTTCAACCCCAAGGCCTGGTCCCTCGGGCAGATGGATCAATCCCTCAGCATCCGGTGTGATTTTGGTCAGGGTCAGGTCGCGTGCCACGTCGCGCAGCTCGGTGGGGAATTCGCAGATGCGGTGCTCTTCCAGCCCTGCGAAAGGTTGCAACGAGGCTGAAAGCGCCAGGTTCGATGTGAAGGTGTGGTTCACATAGGTCACGCCCCGGGCAGCGGCGTAGTCCGCCACTGCTTTGGCCGGGCCAAGGCCGCCAATCCGACCGCAGTCGATCTGGATGAAGTTCACCCCGCCGAATTCGATAAGATGTTCAGCCATTTCACGGTTATGCGCGGCTTCGCCCCCCGCGATCCCCACCCCGGTTCCCCGGGCCTTTTCAACCAGACCCCGATAGGCGACCAGAGAGGCACCGCCAAAGGGCTCTTCGAAAAAGGTCACTCTGTTACGGGACAGGGCCTCAAGCCGGGCCGCCGCTCTTTCAACGTCATCGCCAAAGATCTGGCCGGCGTCGATCAGCAGAACACCTTCCTCTCCCAGTCCCTCACGGGCCGCGTCGGCCTGGGCAAGATCCCCCGCGAGTGAATCGCCAAAGGGAGCCCAACCGAACTTAGCAGCCCGGAACCCCCTGGCCCTGATTGCACGGGCGCGTTCAAAGGTTTCCTCCGGGGTCGTGCCGAACAGTGTCGAAGCATAGGGAAGCTTGGGATAGGCCCTTTCATAGCCCAGCAATTTCCAGGCCGGCTCCCCGCGCGCCTTACCCAAAAGGTCCCAGAGCGCCATTTCGATACCGGACCAGGTATGCGCCGCCTGAAGCAAATCCATTGATCTGTAAGCCACCTGCGCCGCTATCTCTGCGATATCGGAAGGCTTTTCCAAGATCTGCCCAAGCACCGAAGCCGATACCGGCTGGCAGGCGCCGTGGGACATCGGGGTCACAAAGGCCGCGATTGACACCAGGGGCGAGGCTTCGCATTCCCCCCAGCCGGTCAATCCACCGGCTTGCACCCGAACGACCAGGGCGTCCTGGCTTCCATCCGCCGCCGTGGTGACCTCTGGCATGGCAACATAGAAGAAATCTACTGCTTCGATCTTCATGCTGCACCTGCCAGAAGTTTTGCCGCCTCGGCATCAGCCGAAAGCTCGGCCACCGCATCCGGCAGCAGGCGCAGACCCAGGCCGGGCGCGTCCGGGATCTCAAGCAGGCCCTCGTCATCCAACGCCCAGGGTTTCTCTACAATATCATCGATATAGGGAGATCCGCCGATGAACTCGACCATATCGGTATCGGGGAAGGCAGCCGCAAGTTGCAGGTCTGCGGCAAGGCCCACCGCCGTGTTCCAGCCATGGCCGATATATTGAATGCCGAAATCATTCGCCATCCGCGCAATGCGCAGCTGTTCGGTGATACCGCCGACTTTGGTCACATCCGGTTGCACGATATCCAGCGCCCGTGCCTCGAACCACGGCAGATAGGACTGCCGCCGGGTGAGACATTCGCCGCCGGCAATCGGGACCGGGCTTTGCAGGCGCAGCTGACGAAAATCATCCAGAGCATCAGGATGCAGCGCCTCTTCGAACCAGGTCACGTCGTAATCTCTGAGCATTTGTGCTGTGTTCAGCGCCCATTTCAGACCGTTCGGCCAATAGGCATCGCTGGCCCCTGCATCCACCATCAGCCGGCAGTCATCCCCGGCCCCTTCGCGGGCGGCGCGTATGATGGCCTCATCCAGCTTTCGGTCATTCCGACGCCCGAACGGCCCCCAACCGATCTTGATCGCCCGGAAACCCTGCGCGCGGTAATAAGCGGTCCGCTCGCGCATCAGATCCGGCTCTTCCATCAGGATCGAAGCATAGGCCATCACCCGGTTGCGATAGCTGCCGCCGAAAAGCCGGGCCAGCGGTTGGCCACAGCTCTTGCCGAACAGATCCCAAAGCGCGATGTCGATGCCCGAGATCACATGCGTCAGCGTGCCGCCGCGTCCCATCCAGAACGTGTTCTGATGCAGCTTCTCGCTGACGCGCATCGGCTCCAGGGCCGACTCGCCGATCAGCAATGCGCGCAGCACATCCAGTCCGGCCCTGACCAGCCGCGCGTCAGTAAAGACCGAGCCGATCCCTACCTGTCCGTCATCGGTCTGCACAAGGATCAGCGCATGGATCGAGTCTTCCGGCCTGATTTCATTCGACCAGCCGCCTTTCGGGGATTTTCCAAAGAGGCCGATGGCCTCCACTCGCGAAATTCTCATATGCGCCTCGGCATGAATAAGGAGGTTTCAGACCCGCAGATCTGAGCCCGCTGTCAGTACGGGCCGTGGTGAACGAGCCAGTCGGGAATCTCCCGAAGGCCGGTCGTCACGGGGACCGCGCTTTACATACAAGACACGGTATACCGTATGTCAAGTTAATTTCTGCGCCTGAGGCTGGCTGAAGTCGGCGTAAATGGCGTTGCGATCTTGATTGAGGCCGGAGAGAGCATCATTCCCCACAGCATGGATCTTGCACAGCAGGTGACCCGCGGCGGCAGCAGCCCGTATTGCCGGGCGCCTCACACGTCTCGACTTCGTCATGCCCGACGAATTGGCCATCTGCCCTTTGCGCAATCCGATCATCGCCAGTCAAATGCGGAACAGCCCCGAAAATCCCGCCTGACGAGTTCAGGAATTTCGCCTCAGGAGGTTTGGTCGCCTGGGCGTTATGGCGACAATGCGTGGAACGCCCTTCCGCACGGCCCATACGGCGTCAGGCGCCTGGCGGCAGAGGCATGCAGACTGGCAGCTGACATAAGCAGATCCCGCCGGGTCGATACACAGAACCGGAAGATCTGGCGCAAATCTCATCAGGAGCAAGCGTGGCCGACGCCAGCCCAGATCATGTGAGCTGGTCGTTGCCACTGATTTCGGGCGGAGAAAACGCCTCAATACGAGGCAATTCGCCCAGCCAGGGCTCTGCCCAGACCAGCGTTGTATGGGCCGTCGGCCCCTGGGCGAGACTGGAAGTCGGCAGATCACGCGTCAGCACATTGACATTGCCATGCCGGTCCAGCCCCTCGTGCGAAAGGTCAAGCCAGGCGCCGGTCGACATCTGGATCACACCATCCGCAATCGCATCCGAGATGACCAGCCCCGCCAGGCAGGCACCGCGCTCTGACCAGACCCGCACCACCTGACCCGATACGAGGCCGCGCCGCGCCGCCTCGGCCGGATTTATCCTGGCCGGTTCACGCTGACGGATCTTTGCCTCACGCGAATAACTGCCCAGGTCAAGCTGGCTGTGCAGCTTGCGGTCTGGCTGGTTCGAGATCAGATGCAGGGCATCGCCCCACCCGTTCTGCGGCGCATTGCCAAGCCATTCCCCGGGCTCGAACCAGGTGGCATGGCCAGGGCAATCCGCATATCCAAACCCTTCCACCCGCTCGGAAAAGATCTCAATGCGGCCCGAGGGCGTTGCCAGAGGATGCGCCAGCGGGTCTTCGCGGAAAGCCTGCAGCAACGCGCGCGGCCGCGTGGTGGCGGTAAAGGCAAATTCGCCATCCTGCCAGAAACGGTGAAACTCTGGCAGCGTATAGCCATTCTGCGCCGCCACCTCGCGGCTTTCATCGTAAAGCCGGTTCAGCCAGCCCATCTCATCCAGGCCGCCGGTAAAATCCTCATTCATCCCCATGGCGGCGGCAATGCCCGCCAGAATGTCAAAGTCATTGCGGGACTGGGCAAAAGGCGCCACCACCTGCTTCATCGCGACAAGATGCGGCTCGCCTTTCGTGATGCCCAGATCATTGCGCTCCAGGGGCAGGGTGCAGGGCAGGACAATGTCGCCATGTTTGGCGATCGCGTTCCAGAACGGCTCCTGCACGATGACGCAGTGGGGGTTTCTCCAGACCCGGTGCAGCCTGCCCAGATCCTGCTGATGGTGGAAGGGATTGCCACCCGCCCACCAGATCAGCTCGATTTTCGGGTAGTGATAGCGGGCGCCATTATAATCGAAGGCCGCACCCGGCTGTTCCAGCATATCGCCCAGCCGGGCCACCGGAATAAAACTGCGGACCGGATTTTTCAGCTGAGGAAATGCAGGCCAGGCGAAAGGCAAAGAGATGTTTCCCACCCGGTTCGCCGCCGCATAGCCTGTGCCAAAACCGCCTCCGGGCAGGCCTATCTGGCCCAGCATCGCGGCCAGCGTCACGATCATCCAGACCGGCTGCTCGCCGTGATCTGCGCGCTGCAAAGACCAGGCCATCGAGAGCATCGTGCGCTTCTGTGCCATCTCGCGCGCGAGACTGGTGATCACCTCTGGCGCAAGACCAGTGATCGCCGCCGCCCAGGCGGGGGTTTTCGCGATCCCGTCGCTCTGACCCATCAGATAGGCCCGGAAGCGGTCATAGCCGGTGGTATAGCGGTCCAGAAAGGCATGGTCGGCGCGACCTTCGGCTTCCAGCACATGCGCCAGCGCCAGCATCAGCGCCACATCGGTATTCGGCCGCAGCGCCAGCCATTCCGGATCAAGCTCCGCAGGCGTGTCATCACGCAGGGGGCTGACATTAACGAAACGGGTGCCGGCAGCGCGCGCGCGCTGCAGCTGATCGGGCACCCTGTGCTGACTGACGCCCCCGGCGCTGACCTGGGCGTTCTTGACCGCGAGCCCGCCAAAGGCCACGAAAAGCTCGGTATGGCCGACGATCAGCTCCCATGGAGTCTGGTTGTCGGCCATACCATCCTGATTGCCGATCAGATGCGGCAACACCACCTCGGCGGCGGCATGACTGTGTGTGTTGACAGAGCGGACATAGCCGCCGAGCAGGTTCAGGAAACGGTGGATCTGGCTTTGCGCATGATGAAAGCGCCCTGCGCTGGCCCAGCCATAAGACCCCCCAAAGATTGCCTCATTTCCATGTTCGGCAATGATCTCGCGCAGCTCTTTCGCGACGCGGGCATTCGCCTCATCCCAGCTGACCGCGACGAAACTGTCCTCACCGCGCTTTGCGCCGCCATCGCCCTCGAGAAACCCCTTGCGGATCATGGGTTGCGTGATCCGCATCGGACCGCTGACCGACCCCACGAAATTCTCGCTGATGCGCGAAGGTGAGGGATCACCTTCTGCCGGCCTCATACCGGTGAGGCGGCCCTCTTCAACTATCGGACGGTCAATTCCCCAATGGTTCAGGGTGACAGACATCGGTGCCGCTCCGCTTTTCTTTCACCTGGGCCTGCTGCCTGTCGAAACACCTTTCTGCCCGGCTGCGCAAGCGCGGACCTGAGGCCAGACGACAACGCACCGGCGACGGTGGTTCATTATTCAAAACGTCGTTCTATTTTTATTGCGGAATAATGCGGTCCAGGCTAGGCTTTTTTCAATCCGACCGGCAACCGGCCACGAGATCCCGGCTTCGGCCTCTCCCCGTCTTTTACAGCAGGAATGCAGCATGCCATCGACGATCACCCGGCATATCAAAGACATGGTCGCCGAGGCCAATCAGCAGGTCAAAACCCTGACAACCGAAGAGGCGTTGGCGCTTTACGGCCGCGATGATGTGGTTTTTGTCGACCTGCGTGATCCGCGCGAACTGACCCGCGAGGGCAAGATCCCCGAGGCTTTCTCCTGCCCGCGCGGCATGCTCGAATTCTGGATTGATCCCGAAAGCCCCTATGCCAAGCCGGTCTTTCAGGAAGACAAGACCTTTGTGTTTTACTGCGCCTCAGGCTGGCGCTCTGCGCTGGCGGCGAAAACGGCGCAGGATATGGGCCTTGCCCCGGTCGCCCATATCCTTGGCGGATTCGGCGACTGGAAACGGGCCGGCAACCCTGTTGAGGCGGTTGAGCCAAAGGCCAAACCGTAAAAGCTGCTTGTCGGCATCCGGACCTTGTGGCTAATCATCCCCAGGAGTGAATTCCCTCAGTCGGATTTGAGCGCGTATAGATGTCTGGTACCGTCGGCAAAGCCCTAACTCTGCTTGAACATCTGTCGCGCTACGATGCGCCGGTGCGGCTGGCGGAATTGTCCCGCTCTATCGAGATGAACAAAAGCACCACCTACCGGTTGCTCGAAACCCTCTCGCAGATGGGCTATGTCACCCAGGATGAGCCCAATGGCCGTTATCTGATGACGGTGAAGATGTGGGAAGTCGGTGTGCGGGCTTTTCAGCGCAGCGATATCCGCATCATGGCACGGCCGCATCTGCAGACGATCACCGCAGCCGTGGATGAAACCGCATTGCTTGCACGCGCCGATGTCCAGGAAGTGATCATCATCGAAAAGGTGGATTGCGCCCAGCCTCTTCAGGCCATTGCGCCGCTGGGAAGCCGGTCGCCGCTGCACGCCTCTTCCTTCGGCAAGGCGTTTCTGATGCAACAGGAGCCGCCGAAGGTCATGGAACTCGGGCCGGTGATGCAGCGATTTACCGATCACACCATCACCGACCCGAAAGTGCTGCTGACGCAACTGGCCGAGATGCGGGCGGCTGGCTGTGCGATTGGCCGTGACGAATATCGCGACGGAATCTCAGGGGTCGCCGCACCGGTGATCGGCACCGATGGCAAAGCCTATGCGACCATCGGCGTCTCGATGCCCAGCTACAGGCTCAGCACAGAGAAACTGGCGGCGATTTCAGACGTGGTGCGCCGGGCTGCGATCAGCTTCTCGGCGCAGCTTGGTCATCAGCCACTGTCGTAAGCCGCGCAGCGCGCTCAGCGATAGCCGCGATGCCAGGCCGGGCCGCCCTTCCAGCGGGGCCAGCCAAAGCCATGCACCCAGACCACATCAATGTCTGAGGGCCGCAGCGCAATCCCTTCGCCGATGATGGCGTCTACCTGTTCCAGCATTGGCTCCAGCAGGTGATCCAGCAGCGCCTCAGGCGCGGCATCGCGCAGTTTCTCAGGGTGGCGCGCCCGGAAAGCGCCAATCAGCGCCATGGCATCCGCCGAGGGCCTGCCCTGCCCTTTTTCATCATAGTCATAATAGCCAAGGCCGTTCTTCATGCCAAAGCGGCCCGCTTCGCAGAACACCTCCTCCATCGACCGCCCGGCGCTGCCGTCGCGATCCCAGCCGACATCAAGACCCGCGAGATCCGCCATCTGGAACGGCCCCATCGGCAGACCAAAGCCGGTCATTGCCCTGTCGATATCATAGGGAGAGGCACCCGCCAGCAAGAGTTCCATCGCGGCCGTCTGCCGTGCAAGCAGGATACGGTTGCCGATGAAGCCGTGGCAGTTTCCGACGCACACGGTGATTTTCTGCATGCGCTGCCCCATATCGACCGCAGTCCTGATCACTTCGGGACTGGTCTTTGCGCCGCGCACCACCTCGAGCAGCCGCATCACATGGGCCGGACTGAAAAAATGCATCCCCAGCACCCGATCCGGGCGTCCGGTGGCAGCGGCCATAACGTCGATATCCAGAAATGAGGTATTGCTGGCCAGAATCGTCTGTGGCTTGCAGATCGCGTCAAGGCGGGCAAAAAGCGCGGTCTTGACGTCAAGGCGTTCAAAAACCGCCTCGATCACCAGATCAGCACCGGCCAGCGCCTCCGGCTCCGCATGCCCCGAAAGCCGCGACAGCGCCGCCGCACGCGCCGCTTCATCCATCTTGCCACGCCGGACTGCGCCCGCAAGATTATCGGCCACCGCCTGCAGACCGCGCTGAAGCCCGGTGGCCAGGGAATCGCAGAGCAGCACATTGAACCCCGCAGTTGCCAGCACCGTGGCAATGCCGCTGCCCATCGTCCCGGCCCCCACCACACCCACCGTCGCGACCGGCATGCTTTGCGTTTCAGCCGGCAGGAAGGGCAGGTCTTTCAGGCGACGCTCGGCGGCGAAGACATGACGCAGCGCGCGTGACTGCTCACCCTGTTCAAGCCGGAAAAACGCCTCGCGCGCCTCTGGCCCCTGGTCGCGATCCGGCTCCTGCGCCGCCATCTCAACCAGCCGGAGGATCTCTTCGGGCGCGTCACGCCCGGCAAGTTTCGCGACATTCCTGTGCCGGTATTCCGCAATTTTTCTCACGGCATCCGGATCGGCCTTGGGTCCGGCCCGCACGGGAAGCGCCGCGGCCAGCGCCGTCGCCGCCTCGCGCAGATCTCCTTCTGCGATCTGGTCGATCAGCCCAGACTGCCGGGCCTCTTCTGCCCCGATGCGGCGCCCCGAAAGCACCAGATCCAGCGCGACTTCTACGCCCGCCAGCCGCGTCACCTGCGCGATGCCGCCACCTGCGGGCAAAAGACCCAGCGTCACCTCGGGCAAGCCCATGCCGGCTGTGGGCACCGCCACCCGCGCACTTGCCGCCAGCGCCAGTTCAAACCCGCCGCCAAGCGCCGTGCCATGCATTGCAGCCACCACCGGCCGCGACAGCTGCGACAGGCGGGTGATCAGCGCGGGCAGATCCGGCATCGCGATCTCACCGCCGAATTCCGTCATATCTGCGCCGGCGAAAAAGCTTTTCCCCTCGCAAAGCAGCACGGCGGCCCGCAGATCCTCGCGGCTTTCCAGGAGGTCAAACCCCGCCATCAGCCCGCGCCGCACATCGGCAGAAAGCACGTTCACCGGCGGATTATCCGTGATGATCAGCAGGATGCCATCCCGGATCTCGGCATGGACGCTGGCAGAAAGCGGGATCTTTTGCATGATGGCTCGCCCTGATCAGAAGATTTCAAAAAGCCCGGCCGCACCCATGCCGCCACCGATGCACATGCTGACCACGCCCCATTTTGCGCCGCGCCGCCGGCCCTCCAGCAGGATATGCCCGCTCATCCTTGCGCCCGACATGCCATAGGGATGGCCCATGGCGATAGCGCCGCCATTAACGTTCAGCCGGTCAAAAGGCAGCCCCAGCCGGTCGCCACAATAAACCGCCTGGGCGGCGAAGGCCTCATTGATCTCCCACAGATCAATATCCGCGACCGTAAGGCCAAAGCGTTTCAGCAGCGGGGGGATCGCAAAGACCGGGCCGATTCCCATCTCATCGGGTGCGCAGCCTGCGATTTCGATGCCGCGCAGCGTGCCAAGGGGTGTCAGCCCGCGCGCCGCCGCCTCGCTGCCCGACATCACTACAAGCGCGCTTGCGCCATCGGATACCTGGCTTGAATTGCCGGCTGTGACAGAAACTCCCACCGCGATATGCTGCCCCGCCTTCAGGACCGGCGGCAGCGCGGAAAGGTCTTCGGCGCGGGTTTGCGGGCGATTGCATTCATCCTGCGAGAAGTGGACCTCGGCTAGCGTCTCCGCGCCACTCTCCCGGTCGGTCCGCTTTTGCAGGACGGTGAGCGGAGCGATTTCGGCGGTGAAATGGCCCGCTGCCTGGGCCGCCGCCATCTTCTGCTGCGAGGCCAGCGCAAAGACATCCTGCGCCTCGCGTGAAATCCCGTAACGCTGCGCGACGATCTCGGCCGTCTCGATCATGCTCATGTAAAGCGCGGGGATGCGGGCGTTGAGGTCCGGGTCACGGGCGCGATGCAGGTTCATCTGCGGCGTCTGCACCAGCGAGCAGCTTTCGACCCCGCCGGCCACGACGATCCGCCGCCCCTCCAGCCGGATCTGCTGGCAGGCCAGCGACAAGGCCACCAGCCCGGACGAGCATTGCCGGTCAACCGCCATGCCCGGCACCGTCACCGGCAATCCGGCGGCCAGCGCGGCCTGGCGCCCGATATTGAAAGAGGTCGCGCCCTGTTGCAGCGCGCAGCCAAGGATCACATCCGCGACCTCAGGCCCGATTGCCCCGGCCCCGCCTGCCCGCTCCAGTGCGGCCGTTATCGCATGGCCGGCCAGCCTTTGTGGCGAGGTATCGTTCAGGGCGCCGCGATAAGCTTTGCCCACAGGAGTGCGGGCTGTGCTGACGATGACGGCTTCGGGCAAGGGCGCAGGCATTTCGACATCCTTCAGCGGCTGAGCTCAGATCCTCGACCGGCACTGATGCAGCGGTCGGTTAAAACGTTCCACTATTTGAACCCCTGTTGCAATTTTTTTCGAACAATGCAAGGCTCCGCCGGCAACAGCCCGGAATCCCCAATGCCTCTGGATCCTTCCCGCATCTTTGGAACCCCGATTGCGGATCGCAGCCTGTCCTATGAGGATCGCGACGCCATGCTTTACGCGCTGTGCTGCGGCGCAGACCGGGCGGTGGCCGAAGGCGATTTCCGCTATATCCGCGAGGACGGGCTGCAGGTTGTCCCGAGCTTTGGCCAGAATCTGTGTTTCTTTGACGACTGGATGCAACCTGCCGGGGTCGATATCGCAAAAGTGGTGCATGGCGGGCTCGATCTGCGGATGGAAGCCCCCTTTGCTGCCTCGGGCGAGGTTACGGTCAGGACCCGGATCGGCGGCCTGACCGACAAGGGCGAGGGCAAGGCGGCGCTTGCCTTGCAGATCAGCGAGGTCTGGCAGGGCGGCAAGCGTATCTTTACCTCTTATTCCAATTTCTTCGTGATGGGCGCGGGCGGCTTTGGCGGCTCGCAGGGCGAGGCTTTCGCCAGCGAGGCAATGCCTGCGGGGGAGCCTGACCAGACCCACGACCTGCCCACCCGCAGCGACAGTCCGCTGCTGTTTCGCCTGCTCGGTGATCGCAATCCATTGCATATCGATCCGGAGACAGCGCGCAAGATTGGGTTCGAGCGGCCCATCATGCATGGCGCAAATACATTCGGCATCGCCTGTCTTGAAGTGCTCCGCCGCTTCGCAGGCGGGGATGCCGCCCGGATGCGCCGCTTTACCGCCCGCTTCACCGGCCCGCTTTTCCCCGGCGAGACGCTGCGCCTGTCCTGCTGGACGACGGAGCCTGGCCGCATCCGCTTTACGGCGCGGGCCGCCGAACGCGATGCGCCGGTGCTTGATGGCGGGCTTGCCGCGATCGACCCCGTCGCGGGTTAAACGCGATCACATTCAGGACGGCAGACTGGCATATCACCCGCTGCTCCGGACCGACGATAAGGAGACGACATGACGGCAACAACTTACTGGTCTGCGCAAAGGGTGATCATCACCGCCGGCGCCAGCGGGATCGGTCTTGCCATCGCCAGAGCCTATCATGCCCTGGGAGCCGCGGTCTGGATCTGCGACATCAGCGAAGAGGTGCTGGCCGCCGCCGCTGCTGAGCTGCCCGGCATCGGCACAATGATCTGCGATGTCGCTGACCAGGCGCAATGTGATGCCTTCGTTGTACGTGCAACCGGGGCGATGGGCGGGCTTGATATCCTGATCAACAATGCCGGCATCGCCGGCCCTGCGGCTTCGGTGGAAGACATGGATGCCGCAGCCTGGCGGCGTTGCTTTGACGTGAATGTCCATGGCCAGTTCTACATGGCCCATGCCGCTATCCCGCATCTGAAGAAGAATGCCTCCGGCTCGATCGTCTGTATGGCTTCGGTTGCGGGAAAATATGCTTTCGGGCTTCGCTCGCCCTATGCCGCTTCCAAGGCTGCGGTGATCTCGCTGATGCGCGCCCTCTCGGTCGAGCTTGGCCCGCATCAGATCCGCGTGAATGCCATCGCGCCGGGCGTCGTGGCGGGCGACCGCATCAAACGCGTTTTCACCGACCGGGCCGCGACCCGTGGCATCAGCTATGAGGAAATGGAGGCCATCGCTTTGCGCGCGGTTTCCATGAAAACCATGGTTGATCCTGCCGAAATCGCCGAAATGGTGCTGTATCTGACCGGCCCGGCCGGTCGCCCGGTCACAGGCCAGGTGATGCAGATCTGCGGCGGCCTGGAATATACGGAGTGATGTGCAAATGATCCCGAAAGAAGACCGCAACAAGGTCATCATCACCTGCGCCATTACCGGCGCAACCCATACGCCAACCATGTCGCCATATCTGCCGGTGACGCCGGATCAGATCATCGAACAGGCTATCGGGGCGGCAAAGGCCGGGGCGGCGGTGATCCACCTGCATGCCCGGGATCCTGAGACCCATCGCCCCACCCCGGACCTGAATATCTGGCTGCATATCCTGCGCTCGATTCGGGCCGAGACCGATGCCATCCTGAATATGACCACCGGCGGCTCGACGTTCATGTCGATCTCGGACCGGCTGCTCGCACCTTCGACCGCCTCGCCCGAACTGTGTTCGTGCAACATGGGCTCGATGAATTTCGGCACCTATACGATGGCCGAAAAGTATCGCGGCAAGTTCATCGAGGACTGGGAAGAGGGCTATCTTGAGGCCTCACGCGATGCCATCTTCCGCAATACCTTTAAGGATATCGAGACAATCCTTGAGGTGATGGGAAAAGGCGGCACCCGGTTTGAATTTGAATGCTATGATGTCGGCCATCTCTACAACCTCGCCCATATGCTGGATCGCGGGCTGGTTCAGGTGCCGATGTTCCTGCAGCTGATCGTCGGAACCCTGGGCGGGATCGGCCCCGGCCCCGAGAACCTCATGTTCATGAAGGAAACCGCCGACCGCCTGTTCGGCGCAGGCACCTATCAGTGGTCGGTGCTGGCCGGCGGCCGCCATCAGCTGAACATGGCCACCATGGCCGCAACCATGGGCGGCAATGTCAGGGTCGGGCTGGAAGACAGTCTCTATGCCGGTCCCGGCAAGCTGGCGGAATCGAATGCCGAACAGGTCAGCATGATCCGCACGGTGATCGAAGGGCTGAAAAAGACCGTCGCGACCCCGGCTGATGCGCGGCGGATGCTGGCGACAAAGGGCGGCGACAAAGTCGGTTTCTGAACCTGGCAGACAGGGCCGGACAGCAGATCTGAGAATGGGCAAGGCGGTAGATTAATATTCCGACATTGCCCCAAAAAATAGAACAAACCAACCAAGTTTTGCGTGAACTGCTATATCTGGTGGAATAATCTCCCCAGAACGTCGATAGACTGGCAATCACATTCCATCGGGAGCAATCATGAATCGTCGTGCTTTTCTGGCCAGCTCGGCCCTGTTCGGTGCAACCGCGGTTCTGCCGGCGAAATGGGCATATGCCCAGGACAGGGCAGAGGCGCTGCGGGTTCTCAGCGAGGGGGCCGCGAACTCATTCGACAGCTTCTCTGTCGGGGTGAACCGCAACTCGCTGCAGATCACCTGGAACATCTATGACCGGCTGCTGAAATTCGCCTATAAGCCGCGTGAGGATGGCACCTTCTATTACGACTATTTCGACATTCAGCCCGAACTGGCCGAGAGCTTTGAAGTGTCGGAAGATCAGAAGCAGATCACCTTCCATCTGCGCAAGGATGCCACCTTCCATGACGGCGCGCCGGTCACCGCAGAGGATGTGAAATGGTCCTTCGACCGTCTCGTCGCCTCGCCGATCGGTCTGGCCCAGTTCTCGACCGGTTCGATGACCACGTCCGAGCAATTCGTGGTCGTCGACGCGCATACATTCCGCGTGGACCTGCCGCAGCCCGACCGTTTCGCGCTGCCCAACATCGCCCTGACCTATCCGATCATCGTCAACTCCAAACTCGCGACGCAGCATGCAACCGCTGAGGATCCCTTTGCCTCCGAATGGCTGAAGACCAATCCCGCAGGCGGCGGCGCGTTCAAAATCGAGCGCGCGCAAATCGGCGACCGGATCCTCTTCAGCCGGTTCGATGACTGGAAATCAGGGCCGAAGCCGGGCTTTGCGCAAGTGCTGTGGCAGACCGTGCCGACCGCCGAAAGCCGTGTCGCCTCGCTGATCAAGGGCGATGCAGATGTGGTACAGGATCTGCCGCCGAAAGACGTGATCGCGCTGTCGGACAATCCTGATATCAAGGTCGTCGGAGTGCCGACGTCGAACTTCCAGTTCATCGGCATGAACAATGCCGTGGCGCCGTTCGATGACGTGCGGGTGCGTCAGGCGATTGCCTATGCGCTGCCCTATCAAGACATGTTGCAATCGGCCCTGTTCGGCCGCGCCCAGCCGCTGTTTGGCGGCACGCCCGGCAAGCCGGAAACCACCACATTCCCGCAACCGCTGGGCTATTCCACCGATCTCGACAAGGCCAAGGCCCTGCTGGCCGAGGCCGGTCTGGCAGATGGTTTCGAGACCAGCTTTGCCTATGAGCTCTCTGTCGCCACCGTCGCAGAACCGGTTGCGCTATTGCTGCAGGAAAGCCTTGGCAAGATCGGCATCAAAGTGAACCTTGAAAAAGTGCCTGCCGGTCAGCTTGGCACGCTTTTGCAGGAGAAGAAGGTTCCCTTCTACTTCGAGGGCTCGACCTCTTATCTCGCGGATCCCGACTACTTCTTCCGCATCTTCTATTTTGGCGATACCCGCTGGAATTTCGGCAATTACCAGAACCCGGAATTCAGGGCGCTGGTCGATAAGACCCGCTACGAAACCGACAAGGCGGTTTATGATGCAGATATCCTGCGCATGATCGAGCTGGTGAAGGAAGAGGTTCCAATCATCCTGCTCTGGCATCCGACCCTGGATGTGGGTCTGGCGAAATCGGTCGATAATTATTCCTATACCTTCCACCGTCAGCTGGATCTGCGGCCACTCTCACGTGGCTGATTGCCTGAGAGACAAAAGGAAAGGCGGTCCCGGTCGGGACCGCCTTTTCCATTTCCCACCAGGAAAATTCAGTCTGCGGCGGCCGAGACCGGATGGAAGCAGCGGACCAGCTGACTGCCGACATGGCCCAGAAGCTGCGGCGCGGCGCGGGTGCAGTCTGGTTGTTCCACCGGGCAGCGACCGGCAAAGCGGCAGCGATCCGGTGGCGGATTGAACGGGCTTTGCGGATCGCCCTCCAGCTTGATCCGCTCGCCTTTGCGGCCCCGCAGGTTGGGGATCGCCGAAAGCAGCGCCTGGGTATAGGGATGTGCCGGGCGGTGATAGACCTCTTCCGTAGTGCCCTGTTCGACCACCAGACCAAGATACATCACCGCGATGCGCTGACATAAAAGCCGCACGACATTCAGATCATGGCTGACAAACAACATGGCAATGCCGCGCTCGCGCCGCAGTTTGTCCAGGAGCTGCAGCACCGTCGCCTGCACCGAGACATCCAGCGCCGAGGTCGGCTCGTCCAGCACGATCAGCCTCGGCTCGACCACCAGCGCGCGCGCGATGCCAACCCGCGCTTTTTGCCCGCCGGACAGCTGATGCGGAAAGCGCTGCAACAAGGTATGCGGCAGGCTGACGGCATCAGCCGCATCCTCTACGCGGCGCCGCAGGGCCCCGGCGCTTTCTTTCGGCAAAAGCGTCCGCGCCGGGTCCGCGATCAGATCAAACACTGTAAAGCGGGGGTTGAGGCTTTCCGTCGGGTCCTGGAACACCATCTGCACCATGCGCCGCGCGGGCGAGCGGCCAAAACGCGCAGCGCTGCCGGCGGTTATATCGTCTCCCTCCAGCTCGATGCGGCCCTCGGTCGGATCAAGCAGGCGGCAGATCAGCCGCGACAGCGTGGATTTGCCGCAACCGGATTCCCCGACCAGGCCAAGCGCCTCGCCGGGTGCGATCTCAAGATCGACGCCGTCTACGGCATGAAGATGCACCTTTGGCGCAAACAGCCTGCCGGAGCGCTGCGGGAAATGCATTTTCAGGCCATGTGCGGCGATCAGCTGGGTGGTCATAGCGGGTTCCTGCAGGCGACAGAATGCGCGGGGCCGCAGGCTTCCAGCCGCAACCGCCCGGCATCACAAACCGAAAGACGGCGATCACACCGCTCGGCCAGCCGGCAGGGTGGCAGATCCTTGCGGCGCAGATCGGGCAGCGATCCCTGGATCGGATGCAGCTCGTTCAGATCCTCCACCATTGAAGGGACCGAGCGCAGCAGCCGGCTGGTATAGGGATGGCGGGGCGCGGTTATGATTTCCGGGGTCGGACCCGTCTCGACAACATGGCCCGCATGCATGATCACCAGGCGGTCGCAATATTCTGCTGCCAGCGCCAGATCATGGGTGATCAGCGCGACCGACATGCTCTGGCTCTGCGCCAGATCGCGGATCAGATCCATGATCACCGCCTGGGTGGTGACATCAAGCCCGGTGGTCGGCTCATCGGCAATCAGCAGCCGCGGCCGGCAGGCGAGGGCAATCGCAATCCCGATCCGCTGGCAAAGCCCGCCCGAGAGTTCATAGGGCATCGCCTTCATCCGGCGCTCGGGGTCCGGAATGCGCACCTCGCGCAATGCCGCGACAGCGCGGCGACGGATCTCGGCGGCACTGGCGGGGCTGTGGCGTGCGATGACATCGGCGATCTGATCGCCGGTGGAGCGAATGGGGTTCAGCGCCGTGCGCGGGTTCTGGAAGATGATCGAGGCTTCGGCACCGCGCCAGCTGTCACGCTCCGGCCCGCTCATCCCCAGCACATCGCGCCCGTCAAACGCGATCTCGCCGCTGCGGATACGGGCGGCATGATCCAGAATACCCATGATCGTATAGGCGGTGACCGACTTGCCCGAGCCGGACTCCCCGATGATGCCGATGATCTCGCCGCGGCCGATGTCGAAACTGACATCATCCAGCACATGGACATCACCATGGCGGGTGGCGAAATCGACGGTCAGGTTCCTGACGGAAAGCAGGGGTGCGCTCATGTCCGCATCCTTGGGTCAAGCAGGTCGCGCAGCGCGTCGCCGGTCAGGTTGAAGGTGAAGACCGTCAGCATCAGTGCAAGCCCCGGGAACAGAGCCACCCACCATTCGCCCGACATCATGAAGCGCGCGCCCTCGGCCACCAGGATCCCCCATTCCGGTGTTGGCGGGCTGACGCCGAGGCCGAGGAAGGAAAGCCCCGCCGCGTTCAGCACCGCCCAGCCCAGATTGACCGAGGCCTGGATCACAATCGGCGCACCGATATTGGGCAGCAGAAACCGCGTCATAATGCGAATGTCAGACGAACCGCCAACCTTCGCGGCCTCGATATAGCCAAGGTTGCGGCGCACCCGCACCTCTGTCCGGCACAGGCGGATATAGAAGGGCAGATTGATGATCGCGGTGGCGTAAATGATATTGATCACACTATTGCCAAGCGCCGCCACCAGCCCCATCGCCAGCACGAAAAGCGGGAAGGCCATCAGCACATCGACCAGCCGCGACACAACCACATCGCCAGGCCCGCCCCAATAACCGATCATCGCGCCGATCAGCGAGCCGACCACGCAGGAAAGGATCACCGCCCCGAAGGCGATGGTGAGGTCAAGCCTGGTGGCGACCAGCACACGGCTGAAAATATCCCGGCCAAGCTGGTCGGTCCCGAACCAGTGCAACGCCGAAGGCGGTTGCAGTGCCTGCGCCGAATTGGTGGCCAGTGGATCATGCGGCGCCAGCACCGAACCAAACAAAGCTGCCCCAAGGATCACAAGCAAAAGCACCAGTGCCAGAATGTTCAGCGGATTTTCCGCCAGCACATAGCGTGCGTCCCGCAGCCTGATTTTCAGGAGGGAGGCGTTCATTTGCTGGCCCTCGGATCGACAATCCCCGCAAGGATATCTGTGGCGAGATTTATCAGAATGAAGATCAGCGCCATCATCAGCATGAACCCCTGGAGCGGCGCGTAATCAAGGTTGATGATGCTGTCCATGGCAAAGCTGCCAATGCCGGGCCAGGCGAACACACGTTCCACCAGCACATTCGCGCCCAGCATATAGGAGAGTGTCATGCCCATGGTGGTGATCAGTGGCAGCATCGCGTTGCGGAAGGCATAGGTCAGCACGATCTTGCGTTTTGACAGGCCCGAGGCCCGCGCCGTGCGAATGAACTCCGCACCAAGCGCCTCAAGCATTGCCGCCCGCGTCATCCGCGTCAGCGGTGCAAGCGCAAACAGCGCCATGGTGACCGCCGGCAATACCATCTGCTTCAGCGCGGCAAAGAAGATTTCCGGATCACCGGCAATCAGCGCGTCGATGGTCAGAAAGCCGGTGACGCGGTCAGGCTCGAACATAAAGGGATCAAGCCGGCCAATCGGCTCCGGCGCGACGCCGAGCAGGAAATAGAACAGATAGATCAGCAAAAGCCCGGTGACAAAGGTGGGCATCGAGACGCCCAGTGTCGCAATGATCCGCGACAGGTGGTCGATCAGCGACCCCGGCCGCAGCGCGGCAGCAAGCCCCAGCGGAATGGCAACTGCGAGCGCCAGCAGAAAGGCCATCACCGTCAGCTCTGCCGAGGCAGGCAGCCGGTTGATCAGCTCGGTCAGCACCGGCTGCCCGGTTGAGAAACTCTGCCCCAGATCACCGCGCGCGATGGCACCGAGATAGGTCAGGAACTGTTGCGGCAGCGGCTGATCCAGCCCGAGGCTCTGGCGGACCGCCTCGATATCGGCATTGGTCATCGAGGGGTTTGAGGCAAAGAACACCGCCGGATCGCCCGGCAGAACGCGCGTCAGCAGGAAGGTGGCCAGCACAACCCCGAACAGCGTCGGGATCGCCGAAAGGAGCCGGAGCGGGATCTGATGCATCAGCTGTGACCCTCTGTTCCGCTGACGCCTGCCGGTTGCATCAGCAAAAAGATGAGATGATCGCCCCGCACCACTTCGGTGCCATCCGTCTTGACGAGATAACCGCGCTCGGTCGCGAGGCCGCGTCCTGGCTTAGAAGTCTCGCGCCGGCTGATGAATTCAAGCTTCAGACAGACCTCTTCACCGGGGTAAAGCGGGGCGGAGAACTTTATGTCGCTCCAGCCCAGCGATGCGGTGACAGAGCGGTCAAAGCAGCCCAGCCCGGCCTTCAGCCCCTCGATCAGTGCCAGATTGAACAGGCCATGGGTGATACGGCCCGCGAACCCCGCCTCACGCGCAAAGGTGTCATTCATGTGAACCGGATGATCCTCGCCTGTCAGCCGGGCATAATCATCAATATCCTGCACGGTGATCAGCCGCGACGCTGATTGCAGAACCGTGCCGGGGATAAAGGTTTCATACCAGATCTGTTCGGTCATGTCTTTTTCCAGGCCTCGGTCCACAGGCTGCGCCAGTCGATCTTACGCGATCCCGAGCGCGGCAGAGCATCGCGGAACTCCACTTCCCTCGGCACTTTATAGGCCGCCATCAGCCCGCGCGCGAAGGTGATAATTTCATCGGCATCCACCTTGCCGCGATATTCGGGCTTCAGCGCGATCACGGCGCGGACCGTCTCGCCGCTGCGGGCATGGGGGGCCGAGATCACCGAGACCTCATGCACCGCAGGATGCCGATAGAGCAGCATCTCACATTCCGCCGGCCAGACCTTATAGCCCGAGACATTGATCATGCGCTTGATGCGGTCGACGATGAAGTAATAGCCCTCGGAATCGACATAACCGAGATCGCCGCTGCGCAACCAGGTCCTGCCGTTCAGCGTAACCAGCGTTTCAGCGCTGGCTCCGGGCTGGTTCCAGTAGCCGAGCATGACCTGCGGGCCGGAAATCCACACCTCGCCCAGTTCCCCCTGCGGCACTGGCAGCAGGGTTTCGGGGTCGACAATAATCGAATGGGTATTCTGTATCGGCAGCCCGAGGCACTGATCCTTTGGCGCATCCGGCGGGTTGATATGGGTGGCTGAGATGGTCTCGGTCAGGCCATAGCCCTCGCAAAAGCGCAGCCCCCATTTTCTGAACAGGCGCTCGGCCACCGCGGCCGGCATCGAGGCGCCCCCGCCGGTCAGCACCTGCAGCGAGGCGAAACAATCATCGGTAAAGTTCTCCGACCCCAGCACATCGACGATCATCGTCGGCGCTGCGGACCACCAGGTCACCTTATGGCGGCGCAGGAGACCGGGCACCGCATCGGGATTCCAGCGGGTCAGAAGCACAAGCGCCGCCCCGGCACAGATCGCCTCGGCCATCGAGGCGATCATGCCCGCCACATGAAACAGCGGCATGAAGCAGGTCATGACCGAGCTGTGATCGGTGCGATACCAGACCCGCTGCGCCTCGGCGACAAAACTGGCAGCGCTATGGCTGGTAAAGCAGGCCTTAGGCCGGCCAGTGGTGCCGGATGTATAGGGCAGGATCGCAAGCGTCTCGCCCCCGGGCGGCATTGGCGGCAGGCTGAGCCCACGGCCCGCCCGGATTGCGGCCTCGAAATCGACCGAGATCGCAGGAACCTCGGCCGGTGCGGGGCGGAGCATCACGTCCGGCAGCGTATCGGATGTGTCCGGAACCCGGTCCAGGTAGCGCAGGCGCAGAATCCGGTCGAGCTCACCCGCTCCGCTCAGAACGGCGAAACGCTCCAGCAATTCATCCGCCACGATCGCCATACGGGCGCCGCTGTCGCTGACGATCCAACCCAGTTCTTCCGCTGTATTCATTGGGTTGACTGGCACAACCACACCGCCCGCCCGCAGCACGGCATAGAATCCGATCACGAATTGCGGTGCATTTTGCAGGTCAAGAACAACACGGTCACCCGGGCGCAGCCCGTCGGCGACAAGCCAGGCTGCCAGCGCGCAGACATCCGCCTGCAATGCGTCATAGCGCAAAACGGTGCCGTAATAGTAAAGCGCCGGTCGCGCCGGCCAGGTCGTGGCGCTGCGTTCAAGCAAAGCGGCAAGATTCTCACCGGTCACCGGCAGATCAGCAGCAAGCCCGGCCGGCCAATGCGGCGATTGCGGCCCGGTCTGGAAGGCCAATGGCTCCGGACCCGGCGCAGCGGCAGGGGTATCGTCGCTGATTTCGGCCTTCGGCGTCATTGCTGTTCACGTCCTTTGGGTCTGATATATGAAATCAGGTTCCTAATAATGAAACAAGCACCTGCTGCACGGGTCAAAAGGGAATAGACAGAAAATCCCCAAACATGCCCGAATTCAGAACGAACATGCTGTTCCTGAAGCCATGTCAAAAGACAGTTCAGACCTGTCTCAGCATCCGTAACATCACCCGGATCGCCGCTTCGATATGTGCGGGGTCGCTCTCTTCTTCAGGGCAATGGCTGCGTCCGCCAACCGAGGGCACGAACAGCATCAGCGCGGGCACGATGCGCCCGATGATCCCGGCATCATGATTTGCGCCGGACAGCAGCTCGCAGGTCGCGATGCCTTCGGCTTTCGCGGCCGCAGACATCGCTGCGGCAAGGCCCGCATCCATCGGAACCGGATGATCCGAATAGACCCGGCGGATCCGCAGATCGAGCTTTTCGTCAGTCGCGACCGCTTCCGCCAATTGCTCAACCGCGCCGCGCAGGGCCAGCAACTGCCCGCCATCCGGGCCGCGCAGTTCAAGGCCCATGCGCACCTCACCCGGCACCACATTTCCCTGATTGGGTGCAACGCTGAAGACGCCGATGGTGCCGCGCAGATGCGGGTCGTTGGCGGCGCGGATCATCGCCCGGAACTCTGTCGCGAAACGCGACGCTCCGGCCAGGGCATCGCGGCGCAGATCCATCGGTGCGGTCCCGGCGTGATCGGCCTGGCCTGTAAAGCGCAGCGCGAGCCGCTCCTGACCGGCAATCGCGGTGACAAGCCCCAGCGGAATGCCTGCGGCTTCCAGCACCGGGCCCTGCTCGATATGCAGTTCCAGATAGCCCGCCACATCCGAAAAATCATAGGGAGCATTGGCCGGCCTGAACCCCGCCTCCTGCATCAAAGGCGCAAGCTCGGTGCCATCGGCCGCACGGGCGCGGGCAAGGGCCGCCTCATCATGCAGCCCTGCCATGGCACGGCTGCCGGTGAAAGGGCCGAACCGCCCTTCTTCGTCGCGAAAGGCGATAACCTCGATGGCGCGGCCCTGCCAGCCTTCGGCTTTCAGTTGTTTCAGAACCGAAAAGCCTGCAAGCACCCCGATGGCGCCGTCAAACGCGCCGCCCCGCTGCACCGAATCCAGATGCGATCCGATCAGGAATTTGGGGCCCCTGCCCTCAAGGCGCAAAATGGCATTGCCGAACGCGTCATAACGCGCGCCAAGGCCCGCCGCGCGCGCTTCGGCCAGCAGCCAGTCATGCGCCTGATTATCTGCCGCGCTGAAGGCAAGCCGGGACCAGCCACCGTCAGGATCTGCCCCAAAGCCCTTCAGCCGCGCGAAATCCGACCGGAAGTCCATCACTCAACCCGGGCGGCGGGGCGAGGCCCGCATGACAAAACGACCCTGCCCTTCGTGACCGAGGAAGACCCCATCCTCGACCACGAGCTTCCCCCGCAGGATCGTGGCCGTGGCAAATCCGGTCAGCTCCTGCCCACTATAAGGGTTGTAGCCAATGTCGCCGTAATCGCTGGCGGGCGTGATGGTGCGACGCGTCACCGGGTCGATCAGCACCAGGTCGGCATCATAGCCCGGGGCGATAACACCCTTCTTTTCAAAGCCGAAAATCTGCGCCGGGAGGGTCGAGAACAGCTCGACAAACCGCATCAGCGACAACCGGCCCTGATCGACGCCGCGGGTCCAGAGCACCGGCAGCCGGAATTCGATGCCGGTGGTGCCATTGGCGACAGTGGTGAAAGATGGCAGGCCTTTGCGCTTGGCCTCGGCGCTGTAGCTGACCTCATCCGAGGCCACGAGGCTGAGACCGCCCTGCGCAAGCCCCCGGAACAACGCATCCTGATTTGCCTGATCGCGCAGCGGCGGCGACAGGATGTAGTTATAGCCATCCTCGCGCTCCAGCGCCTCTTCGGTCAGCGCCAGATAATGCGTGCAGGTCTCGGCCGTGATCTTTACCCCTTCGGCCCTGGCGCGCATGACCAGATCAATCGCCTCGGCGGCGACCAGATGCAGGATATGAACGCCGCAGCCGGTCGCGCGGGAGAAGGTGATGGCCCGCGAAACGGCTTCGATCTCGACGATCTTCGGCCGGGTCAGCGCGTGATAGCGCGGATGTTCGTGGCCGGCCGCAACCGCCTCGGCCCGCAGCCGTTCGACAATATCGGCATTCTCCGCATGGAGGACGACCGAGAGGTCATTCTGCGCCGCCGCCTGCATCAGCGCATAAAGCGCGCCGTCAGTCAGCTTCAGCCCGTCTTCCTCGTAGACAGTATAGACCTTCAGCGTGGTGACGCCCGCCGCGCGCAGCGCGGGCAGTTCGGCAAGCGTCTGCGCATTCACATCGGTGACGATCACATGCAGCCCGTAATCCACCGTCACATTGGCATCGGCCTGACCCCGGCGATGGTTCAGCCCCTTCAGGATCGAGCCGCCGCGCCGTTGCAGCGCGAAATCGACAACTGCGGTGGTGCCGCCGCGCAAGGCCGCAATCCCGCCCGAGCCGAAATCATAGACCGAACGCACGCCCATGAATCCGACCATCAGATGCACATGCGGATCGACCCCGCCCGGGATAACGACCCGGCCGGTCGCATCGATCACCCTTGCATCCGGTGCAACAAGGCGTCCCTCCCCCTGCGGCAGCACAGCGCGAATGCTTTCGCCTTCGGTCAGCACATCGGCAAACTGCACGCCATTCGGGGTGACAACGCGGCCCCCGGTGATCAGGATCGACATCAGCAGCCCTCCAGCGCCTGGGAAAGATCGGCGATCAGGTCTTCCGGATCCTCGATCCCGACAGAGATCCGCACCAGGCTCTCACTGATCCCCATCGCAAGGCGCTGCGCCTGCGGCACCGAGTAATGCGAGGTATTGCCAGGCTGGGAAATCAGGCTTTCCACACCGCCAAGCGATGCCCCGATGCCAAAGAGCCGGGTGGCATCCACCACATGGCGGGCGGCATCCGCGCTCTGCGCCTCAAAGGACAATAGCGCGCCAAAGCCGGTCATCTGGCTCCGGGCGAGCGCGTGATCGGGATGGGAGGTGAGGCCAGGGTAATGCACCTTTGCCACTTTGGGATGCGCAGCGAGGAATTCAGCCACTTTCTGGCCGCCGGCATTATGGGCCGCCATGCGCAAAGCATAGGTGGTCATGCCGCGCAGCAAAAGCCATGCGGCATGTGGGTCGACAATGGCGCCTGAAGCCTGCTGATTGCTGCGCAGCCTTCGCGTCAGATCCCGGCTGCCGCAAACCGCCCCCAGCAAAAGATCACCATGCCCGTTGAGGTATTTCGAGGCGGAATGCACCACCAGCGCCGCCCCAAGGTGCAAAGGCCGCTGGTTCATCGGCCCGCCAAGGGTGCCATCCACCACTACAGGAATGCCGCGCTGCGCCGCCAGCTCCGAGATCGCCCGCAGATCAACCACCCTGAGCAGCGGATTGGTCGGGGTCTCGACATAGATCGCCTTCGTCCGCTCTGTCACCGCAGCCAGCACATCCGCCACCGCGCCCGAGGCCGCCCAGACCACATTGACGCCCTGGCGCGGCAGCACATCGCGGAAATAGCGGATGGTGCCGCCATAGATATCGGGCAGTGCCACCAGCTCGTCGCCGGCTTCCAGCAAAGGTGCCAGCGCCCCCGCAATCGCCGCCATGCCCGAGGCGTAAAGCACACAGGACTGCGCCCCTTCCAGCGCCGCAACCCGCTGTTCCGCCGTCAGAACAGTGGGGTTGCGCACCCGGGAATAGACATAGCCGCGCTTTTCGCCGCTGTTGATCGCCATCAGCTCGGCGGTGTCTTTCGCGACAAAGGTGCCAGTCTGATAGACCGGCGGCGAAACCGCCCCCATTGCCTCCGCCGGGTCGTGACCGGCGTGAACCGCGATCGTGGCCAGGCGAAGTGCGGGGGCTTTTGTCATTTGGTCAGCTCTTTCGCGATGATGATGCGCAGGATCTCGGACGTGCCGCCGCCGATTTCGGCCAGCTTCGAATCGCGGAAATGGCGCTGCATGTCGAATTCCATCAGATAGCCCCAGCCGCCCATCATCCGCATCCCGTTCAGCGCGGCGCGGACATACATCTCAGACGAGTAGAGATTGGCCATCGCGGATTCCTTGTTGTTCGGAATGCCGCGATCCACCAGGTTTGCAGAGCGATAGAGCAGCAGCCGCGCTGCCTCGATCTCCATATCCATATCGGCGAGCTTCGCCTTGGTCAGCTGGAAGCTGTTGATCTTCTGACCGAACTGCTTGCGCTCATCGGTATATTGCAGGATTTTCTCCAGCACCGACTGTGCGGCACCGACATTGACGCCGGTCAGACAGCAGCGCTCATAATCCAGCGTCTTCAGCGCATTCATCCAGCCGCCATTCACCTCGCCGATCACATTCTCTTTCGGGATGCGGCAGTCGGTCAGGAAGATCTCGTTCAGATCCATCGGCTTCAGGCCCAGCTTCTTCAGCCGCCGGATTTCCATGCCCTTGGTGCCGGTCGGCACCAGCAGCATGGTGATGCCTTTATGTTTCGGTGCCTCGGGGTCGGTCCGGGTCATCAGAAGGATGTAATCCGCCACCTGGGCGGCAGAGCAGAACATTTTCTGCCCGTTGATCACCCATTCCTCACCGTCCAGCTCGGCCCGTGTCACCAGCGAGGCCGCGTCAGACCCCGAGCCCGGCTCGGAGAGCGAGAGCGCAAAACGGATCTCGCCGCGCGCCAGTTTCGGCAGCAGCTCTTTCTTCTGTTCTTCGGTCGCGAAATGCGTCAGCGCATCGGTCGCGATGACCACGGTCGTATAGTAGAGATTGGCACCAGCCTCGAAATGGCGGGCGAATTCTTCCAGAAACACCACCAGATCGGTGCAGCTGCCGCCCATGCCGCCATATTCGACCGGGATCGGCAGCGAGAGCCAGCCCTCCGCCGCCAGCTTGTCGTAAAGCTCGGTCGGGAAGCGCTCGGCCTCGTCACATTCGCGCACATATTCAATCGGGCATTCACGCGTCAGGAAGCTGCGCAGATTGTCGCGCATCAGGCGCTGTTCTTCGCTAATCTCGAAATCCATCTTACTTCCCCGTCCAGCGTGGTGCGCGTTTTTCTGCAAAGGCCCGCGGACCTTCTTTGTAATCTTCCGAGGCCCGGATGCGGTCCCGTGCCGGCAGGCCAGAGTAAAGCTTTTCAAAAGCCTCACGGTCCGAAAGCCCCTCGACCTCCCGCGTCACCTCGAGCAGCGCGGCAACCGCCAGCGGCGCGGCCGAGACGATCTGCGCGGCCAAGGCGCGGGCCTCATCCATCAGCGCCTCAGAAGTGGTGATCCGGTTCACGAAACCGTATTTATGCCCCTCTGCCGCCGTCAGACGCCGCCCGGTCAGCAAGAGTTCAGAGGCGACATTCACCGGCAGCCGGCGATGTGCCCGCCACAGCCCGCCCGCCTCAGGGATGAAACCGCGTTGCAGTTCGGGCAGGCCAAACTCGGTCTTTTCCGTGCAAAGGACCAGTGTCGCGGAAAGCGCGAATTCAAACCCGCCACCGACCGCAAGCCCGTCAATCGCCGCGATCACCGGCTTGACCATGTCCTGGCGGTTCAGGCTCATGAACCCGTTCGGGCCGAAATCCTCGCCATCATCGCCCGCGGCGACCGCCTTCAGATCCCAGCCCGCCGAAAAAATCTTCCCCCCTGCCGCAGAAACTATCCCCACGCGCAGATCAGGGCTTTCATTCAACAGCGTCAGCGCCGCGTCGAAATCGCGGCTGGCCTGCTGGTCAAAGGCATTGGCGGGCGGGTGATCAAAGACGATCTCCAGCACCTGACCCCGGATTTCGGTTCTGATGCGGCTCATGCCGGGAACTCCCGCAGCACGTCTTTCGAGATGATGTCGCGATGGATCTCAGAGGTTCCCTCCCAGATCCGCTCGACGCGGACATCGCGCCACATCCGCTCAATCGGCCATTCTTTTGAGACGCCCATGCCGCCCAGCATCTGCAGCGCGTTATCGGTCACGCGCCCCGCCATTTCCGAGCCGTAGAGGTTGACGATCGAGGCCTCCCGCTGGGTGATCAGCCCATCTTCCATCCTCGCGGCGCCGTTCAGCACCAGAAGGCGGGTCGCCTCGATCTCCATCGCCATATCGGCCAGTTTGAACGAGGTGCCCTGGAACTGGCCGATGGTCTTGCCAAAAGCGCGGCGCGTATTGGCATATTGCGCGGCAATGCCCATGGCGCGCTCGGCAAGGCCCACCATATTGGCCGAGAGCATCACCCGGCCCGAAAAGATCCAGCTTTTCGCAATGGCAAATCCGCCGCCCTCTTCGCCAATGATATTGGCGGCCGGCACGCGGACATCCTCAAGCGCGATAGAGCAGGATTTGAAACCCCGGTTGCCGACCAGCTCCAGCGGGCTGACACTCACGCCAGGCAGGCATTTGTCGACGAGGAAGCAGGTGATCCGCTTTTGCGGCCCTTTCGGAGTGTCATCGACGCCGGTAACGGCGAAAAGGATGATGAAATCGGCCACCATCGCCATGGTGATGAAAATCTTTTCACCATTGATGATGTAATCATCGCCGTCGCGCACCGCCCTGGTTGCGATCTGGCGCGCGTCAGAACCCGCGCCTGGTTCGGTCAGGCCAAAGCATTCCCAGCGTTCGCCGCGGATCACCGGTTTCAGATAGGTCTCGATCTGATCACCGGTGCAGGCTTTCAGGATCGGCGCAGGGCGGTTGCAGATGATGTTAAGCGCCCTTGTGGTCCGCCCGAACTCAATCTCCGCCACCGCGCGCAGCCGCTGCCCAAGGCCGCCACCGCCCAGCTCTTCGGGCATGTTCAGCGCGTAATATCCGGCATCTATTGCCTTCTTTTTCAGCTCGCGGAACAGATCTTCCGGGACCTTATCGGCCTTTTCGATCAGATCCTCATGGGGCATCAGCTCTTTTTCGACAAAGGCACGCACACCCTGGGCCACCATACGCTGATCTTCGCTGTAGGCTGCATAGCTCATCATTGAAACCCGTGTTGCCGATCCGAATGATCGTTTCATTATTTGGCATGACGTTTTATTATTTCGTAAAACTTGTCAATATAGCAACGCCCGGAATGGCGAGCGCATTGTCGCCCGGCAGGCCGAACATCTGAAACGCTTATCCAGGCTGTTCATGGATGAGACGGCAGCCCCGGTGCCGGATCCGGAGCGCGGGACGTCAAAGACCGCACCCACTGACCCGGGGCGCCCGCAGCGCCAGGCACAACGCATCTCCGGTTTCCTGAAGGAACAGGGCCTCGGGCGCCTGATTAGGGAGATCGGAGAGGTCGGCCCATAGCCGCCACACGGCATCTCTTGGTGCTGCAATGCCGCATTTCCGAGTCGCATATGAAGATCAGGCTCGATGCACTTCCACTCAACAGCGAGCTGGCCCTGTTCGCATCGAAACTGGGCGATAATGACAGCATGATTGCCGATTGATCACGCGTCGCGGGGCCGGTTGAAGAGCCGGCCCTCAAGCCAGGTTCAGGCCTCGGCCTGATCCTGCCCCGCCCTGATGAGCAGGTCTGCACCGGAGCCGCTGCAGGGGAGTGACCAGGCTTTGGCCCGGCTCACCCCTGCAGCGACAACCTTTCCTTTTCCCCGGTCCTCCTGATATCCCATTGCCGGAACATACAGGGGCCGTGGTGCCGCGCCAGGGCAGCGTTCAATAGGCCCGGCGGTAAAGGGCCAGCGCGGCCTCCTCGTCCACCGTGACAGGATTATTCTGCAGCAAACGTGTCTGCAGCATCGCGTCCCTGGCGAGCATTGGCAGGCTGTCTTCCGGCACACCGACATCACGCAGGCGGCGCGGTGCGCCGGAGCGATCCATCATATCCTCCATAAAGTCGACAAAGGCAGCGGCACGGACCTGCACGCCCTCCCCGGTGGGATCTGTCACCACATCTGCCAGCTCGGCATAAAGGGGTGCGGCGGCGGTCATGTTGTAGCGCAGGACCGGGCCCAGCATCAGCGCATTGGTCAGGCCATGCGGAAGATGGAAATGGCCGCCCAGCGGATAGGCCAGGGCATGGACCGCACCTACGGGGCTGTTGGAAAACGCCTGACCCGCGAAATTCGCGCCGATCAGCATCCCCTCGCGCGCGGCGCGATCCTGGCCGTTCCGGCAGGCATTGACCAGATGAGCGGACAGAAGGCGCAGCGCTTCGCGCGCGAAAATGTCAGAGAGCAGGTTCTTCTTGTGACGGCTGGTATAGGCCTCGATCGCATGGACCATCGCGTCGATGCCGGTCGCGGCCGTCTGCACCGGCGGCAGGCCCGTGGTCAGGGCGGCATCAAGCAGCACCCGGTCCGCGTAAAGCTGTTGCGAGACGATGCCCATCTTGGTCGTCTCGCCGGTAGTAAGGATGGTGATATTGGTCACCTCCGACCCGGTCCCGGCGGTGGTGGGCACCTGCACCAGCGGCAGGCGCTGGCCGGTTACTTTCCCGATGCCGTAAAGCTCGGACAGGGGCTGTTCACTGACCAGCATAACCGCCACCAGCTTTGCGATATCCATCGAAGAGCCGCCGCCCAGCCCCATCACGATATCCGCGCCGGCAGCCCGTCCCTGCGCGACACAGGCCATCAGCACCGCCTCGGGCGGGTCGGCGACCACATCGTCGAACACCGAAACCGCGAAGCCATGCGCCAGAAGCGAGGCCTTCGCCGCATCAAGCAGCCCGCCATCATGCAGGAATTTATCCGTCACGATCAGCAGTTTGCGCGCCGGGAACCAGCCCGACAGCAATTCACCCATTCGGGCTGCACCGCCCCATTCCACCAGCGTCGAGCCGGGGGTATCAAATGAAAAGGCTTTGATCAGATCCGTCATCTTTCGTTCCTTCCCTTGAGGAAAGCGGAAGGGGGCACCTGGCCCCCGGGGGCTGGCAGCTCAGAACGCGCTGCAGAGATATTTCAGTTCGAGATAGTCCTCGATCCCGTATTTCGAGCCCTCGCGGCCAAGGCCGGATTGCTTGACCCCGCCAAAGGGCGCGACCTCGTTTGAGATCAGCCCGGTATTATGACCGACCATGCCATATTCAAGAGCTTCCGAGACGCGGATCACCCGGCCATGGTCACGGGTGAAGAAATAGGCGGCAAGGCCGAAGATGGTGTCATTGGCCATGGCGATGGCCTCCTCTTCGGTGTCGAAGACAAAGACCGGTGCCATCGGGCCGAACGTCTCTTCGCGGGCGACGGCCATGTCCGGCGTCACGCCGGTCAGCAGCGCGGGTTGCAGATAAAGCCCGCCGAGACGCTGGCCGCCGGTGACGAGTTCCGCGCCCTTTTCCACCGCGTCGCGGATATGGCTTTCGACCTTATCAATGGCTTTTGCCTCGATCATCGGGCCGACATCGGTGTCGGGCAGCATCCCATCGCCCACCTTCAGGCCTGCAATCCGTTCGGACAGCCGCGCGACAAAAGCATCATGGATCCCGCGCTGCACCAGGAGGCGGTTCGCACAGACGCAGGTCTGACCGGCATTGCGGAACTTCGAAAGCATCGCCCCTTCCACCGCCGCGTCCAGATCGGCGTCGTCAAACACGATGAACGGGGCATTGCCGCCCAGTTCCAGGCTCAGCTTCTTGATGGTCGGCGCGCATTGCGCCATCAAAAGCCGGCCCACCTCGGTCGAGCCGGTGAAGGAAAGTTTGCGCACCACATCGCTGTCGGTCAGCACTTTGCCGATTTTCGTGGCCGAACCGGTGACGATCTGGAACACGCCCGCAGGCACCCCGGCGCGCTGCGCCAGCTCACCAAGCGCCAGCGCCGAAAGCGGCGTCAGATCGGCAGGGCGCAGGATCATCGCGCAGCCCGCCGCCAGGGCGGGGGCCGCCTTGCGGGTGATCATCGCCGCCGGGAAGTTCCAGGGCGTGATGGCCGCCGTCACACCAATGGGCTGGCGCAGCACGGTGATGCGCTGATTTGCCTTCGGCGCCGGGATCGTATCGCCATAGACCCGCTTCGCCTCTTCGGCGAACCATTCGACAAAACTGGCGGCATAGGCGATCTCGCCTTTGGCTTCGGCCAGTGGCTTGCCCTGTTCGGCGGTCATGATACGGCCCAGATCGTCCTGGTGCTGCAACATAAGCTCAAACCAGCGGCGCAGGATCCTGCTGCGATCTGCGGCGGGGCGTGCCGCCCAGGCCTTTTGCGCCACCTCAGCTGCGGCGATCACGGCCGGAATCCCGGCGGGATCCATCTGCGGCACCTGACCTACCTCGCTGCCATCAGCAGGGTTGGTCACCACAGTCATCGCGGCAGAGGCCGCACCGACCCATTCACCATTGATCAGACAGGCGGATTTCAACAGGCCGGGGTCTTGCAGAACTGGCATTTTTCGTCCTTTGGGCAAACAGAGGGGGCAGCAACGGGCCGCCATTGGCACGTTGCGAAAGAGGTCAGGATCGCGTGGGAAACTAACTGAAGTCAGTCAGGCGGATCGTGCGGCGGCCCCTGGCCGGATGTCTCTGCCATGATCCCGGCAATCACACGCTCTGCCGCAGCTTCGATAGAGATGCGGCCATCCATCGCGGCCTTTTGCAGATAGCGGTGGGTCTGGCCCATTTCGATATTGCGGACCCTGCAAAGCAGGGTCTTGGCGATATCGACAACGGAAAGCGCGGCCTGGCGCTGTTCGGCGGCCGCGATCCGTTCCAGGTTCTTCCGGCGACGTTTCCAGATGTCCCGGCTGATCATCAGATTGGTCAGGAGACCAAAGGGTTTCACCGGACGTTCAATCACCGCAGCCGCGCGCAATTCCAGCACCAGTTGCAGAGTCGAGGGATCCTCATAGCCGACAAGAACAATGATCGGCGGGCTCAGTTCGGTCAGACTGGTGATCAGAACCCGGACATCGGCGCGCGCATCGGAATCGACAGTGACGATTGCCACATCGATATCCTCAGGCAGCCTCGCAGGGATCGGCCAGTCAAGACGCGGCAGGCAGCCAATACGGATCAGGTGGGTCATCAGCCCCTCAGCCTCGCGCCCGGGCGGCAGCAGCACCAGAACCCTGGTGCCTTTCAGATCGCTGATCTTTGGCTGGCCGCTGGGCTTAGGCATGGCTGATCAGATCACCCCCAAAGCTGTGCTCGACCATATAGGGTTCGGGCTTTACCGGCGCTGCGGCGTCTTCGATCACTTCAAAGGCATTCCGGGCATTAACCCTGCCAATCCTGGGCCAGAGCCAGCAGTGATGGGTTGCAGCGTCAATGCGAACCTCGCCTTCGGGTGCAGAAAAACGCACATCTGCCAGCCGGGCCAGCACCGCATCCAGCGCAGGCAGTTCCGCCTGCCGTGCCGCCTGTGCAAAGAGGTGAACCTGGAAATACGCGGCTTCCGCCCCGGAGGTCAGCGCAATATCCCCGCCAAAACGGGCCTCCATCCCGGCGCGGAAGGCCTGGCTTTCCGGGTTTTGCAAAGTGGAAAACCAGGGCGCCGCGGCAAGGAAGCCTTCGGACAGCTCTGCATCCATCTGCGCCAGATCTGCCTCGTTGGTCGCGAGGCTGGCGATCACCGCCCCCTCTGCCCGGCTGCGGGTGCCGGCAAAAGCCCGGTGAAGCCGGATCGTGTCGCTGCCGACCACGGTCGAATAGATCACATCGGGGCGCAGCGCCTCGATCTTTGCGATCACATCCGCCAGGTCGTCATCCGAGGCGCCGAAGGGCAGGTAAACCTCACCCACCACCTGCCCCTCCGCCTGTTCGAACAGGTCGCGCATGATGCGGTTGGATTCATGGGCAAAGACGTAGTTATTGCCGATGAAGAAGACCCGCCTGCCATGATGGCGCAGCAGATGCCGCGCCAGTGGGACCGAGTTCTGGTTCGGCGCGGCCCCGGTATAAATGCAGTTCTGAGAGAATTCGAACCCCTCATAAAGCGTAGGGTAGAACAGCAGCGCCTCGCGGCTTTCAACGACAGGCAGCACGGCCTTGCGTGAATGCGACATATGGGTGCCGAACAGCACCCGTACGCCATGCTCATCGGCCAGCTTTTCCGCCGCGAGACGGTAATCATCCGGGTGCGGCCCGACGGGCAGCCGGCAGGCCTCCAGCGGAAGGCCGTTGATGCCGCCCGCCGCATTCACCTCGTCTATCGCCAGCAAGGTGGCGCAGGCCTGACTGTGTTCGACTGCCGAAGTCTGGCTCGTCTCTGAGAAGAGCAGTCCGACCGGCCAGCTTTCCCGCCGCGTATTGAGAAGCTGCATCACAGCGTCTTCCAGTCAAAACCCGCTTCATAGGCCGCAGCCGCGCGGTAGAGCAGGGCCTCGGCATGATCGCGTCCGACCAGCATCATCCCCACCGGGAGGCCTTCGGCCCGACCGCAGGGCAGACTGATCGCGGGCAGGCCCGTGGCATTGAAGGGCGCGGTATTTGCGTTCATCTCCAGCGCGCGTCCGACCCATTCCGCCGGACCGCATCCCGGTTCGGGCAGTTTCGGGGCCTTGAGGGGAACGGTCGGCATCAGGAGCATATCGTAATCCGCAAGCACCGCCAGATAAGCCGCCTTGAGACGGCGGACCAGGTTCTGTGCCTTGCCATAGGTCTGCCCATGATACTGACCCCGGAAGTAATGCGCCGCAAGCAGAACCGATTTCACATCATCGGGAAAATCCGCCGCATGATCGCGCCAGTCGCTTTGCGCCCGCATCAGGCTGGTGACGTAAAGCCCCTTCCAGTTGGAACCGTAATTCAGCCCTTCCATCTGGGCAACGGTGCCTTCCGTGGCAATCGGTGTCCAGATCGCATGGCCCTTGCGGTGCAGCGGAATTGAGATTTCGTCGACAGTGGCACCCAGCGTGGCAAGGCGTTCTGCCCCCGCCCGGACCGTCGCGTCGATATCGGGTTCGGAATTCGGCCAGCCAAAGCCCTCGGGGATAACTGCGATACGCAGGCCTTTGGCGCCCGCCGCAAGCCCTTCGCTGTAATCCGTGGCGGCCGGCAGTGCCTGCTGGCGCGGGTCAAGCCCGTCCGCCCCGGCAATCGCGGTCAGAACCCGCGCATTGGTCGCGACATCTCCCGACATCACGCCCGCATGGTCCAGCGTCATCTCGACAGGCATCACCCCGGTATAGGGCACCAGCCCATGCGTCGGTTTCATGCCGACAAAACCGGCATAGGCCGCCGGGATCCGCACGGATCCGCCCTGATCGGTACCAATGGCGGCATCGACCAGACCCGCAGCCACCAGCGCCGAACAGCCCGAGGAAGACCCGCCCGCCGAGCGCGTCTCGTCATGCGGATTGCGCACCGGGCCCTGCGCGCCGGTATGGCTGCTGCCCGAGACGCAGAAATATTCGCATTGCGCCTTGCCCTCGATCACCGCGCCGGCATCCAGCAGCCGGGTGACCAGCGTGGCGTCCACATCAGGCACATAGCCGCGCAGGCTGGACGCACCGTTCATCATCGGCACGCCCGCCAGCATGACATTGTCTTTCAGCGCCATGCGCAGCCCCGAAAGCGGGCCGCCGGGCCGCCCCTCAATCCGGGTTTTCACATACCAGGCGTTATAGGGGTTGTCTTCGGGGGCGGGGTAATGGCCGGGGGTGCGCGGATAGCGTACCTCGGGCAGTTCCGGGGTCAGCGCATCGACGATGGCGTAATCTTCGGCCACGGCCTCCATCAGGGTGGTGAAGGTCGTCAGCTCGTCTTCGCTCAGCCCGAGGCCCAGATCCTGATCTGCGGCCAGCATATCGTCGAAATTGGGTTTGCGGATGGTCACGTCTCAGCCCTCGATCCCGATAAATGCCTTGGCTTCCTCTTCCGATCCGGCGGCTTTCGGGTCGATGGTCTTCGACACGCTGCCCTTGTCGACCGCCAGAACGCGGTCACAGATCGACCAGAGGAAATCGATGTCCTGTTCGACCAGAATGATCGACAGGTCCTTTTCCTTGCGCAGACGGATCAGCACATCGATGATCTCGTCGCAGATATTGGGCTGGATGCCCTCGGTCGGCTCATCCAACAGGATCAGATCCGGCTCGCCGCAAAGGCAGCGGCCAAGCGCCAGAAGCTGCTGCTCGCCGCCCGAAAGCATGCCCGCAGGGCGTTCGAGCAACGGCACGAGGCGTGGCAGGAGGTCCAGCACCTCGGCGATCCTCTCGCGGGCGGCGCTGAATTTCTTCACACAGCCCATGCGCAGGTTTTCCTCGACGCTGAGCAGCTTGAAAAGCTGTTTGCCCTGCGGCACATAGCCGATCCCGGCGCGGGCGCGGGCCTGCACCGGCCTGGCCGTCAGCACCTGACCATCCTTGCGGATCTCGCCCGACCAGTTCGGCAATTCGCCCATGATGGCGCGCAAAAGCGTCGTCTTGCCCATGCCGTTGCGGCCGAGAAGCCCGATGCATTCACCGCGACCAAGCGTCAGATCGACTCCGCGCAGCACCGGCACGCGGCCATAGCCCGATTTCAGCCCGGCTACCTCAAGCATCGGCATTCTCCTTGCGGCCAAGATAGGCGGCCCGCACCTGCGGATCCTTTGAGATCTCGGTGAAACTGCCCTCGGCGATCACGGCGCCGCGCTCGAATACGGTGACGCGCTCGCCGATCAGGCGGATGAAATCCATGTCATGTTCGACCACGATCACCGCGCTGTGCTGCGTGATGTCGCGGATGATTTCGACGGTCTTCAGACTCTCGCTATGGGTCATGCCAGCCGCCGGTTCATCAAGCAGCGCGACCGCCGGTTTCATCGCCAGCATCTGGCCGAGTTCGACCCACTGGCGCTGACCATGGGCCAGTTCGGCACAGGCGCGGTGGCGCAGATCGCCAAGGCCGATATGGTCCAGCACATCGCTGACCACTGGCGCAACAGCGCGGCCGCGCAAACGCCGGCGCGCCGCCATATCGATGTTTTCCTGAACGCTCAGCCCCTCGAACAGGCTGGGCACCTGGGTCTTGATGCCGATCCCCAGCCGCGCGATCTGCCAGGGCTTCAGCCCCACCAGCGGCTTGCCCCGGAATGTCACTGCGCCACGCGTCGGCGCATATTGGCCCGAAAGCAGCCGGAAGAAGGTGGTCTTGCCCGCGCCATTCGGGCCGATCAGGCAGCGCAGCTCGCCCTGGCGCAGTTCAAAATCAACCGCCCTGACTGCATCTACACCACCAAAGCTGATGCCAAGGCCCCGGGCCTGAAGGATGATCTCGCCGCTCATGCGTTCTGCTCCGCTTCAGCTTTGGGTTTGCGGCGCAAAAGCCCTGTGATCATCGGCACGATCCCCTGCGGCACCACGAGGACAAAGAAGGCGAGCACCAGCCCGAGCACCAGATTGACCTGCACCACCTGCTGCGTGCCCAGCTTCATCGTCGCCCATTGCAGCGCGATACAGCCCAGAATCGGCCCGATCAGCGTGCCGCGCCCGCCCACGATCACCCAGATGATGATCTGTGCCGATTGCACCAGGCTGAAGATCGTCGGGCTGACAAAGGCACCCCAATTGGCGAAAAGACAGCCGCCAAGCCCCGCCAGCGCCCCGCCCAGCGTAAAGGTGATCAGCTTCGATTGCGCCACATTATAGCCCAGCAGTTCGGCCCGGACCTCGTTTTCACGCACGGCGATGGCGGTCTTGCCAGGGGTCGTCTTCAGGTAAAGCGTGATGGCGACGATGGAGGCGACGATCACGATCACCGTCAGGCGGAAGATCTCTGCCGGATCAAGCGGCATCCCCCCCGGCCAGGCCAGCGTCGGAATGCCGGTCATCCCGTTGAAGCCTCCGAGCAGCGCCGATCCGATGCGGTATTGCGGCCCGGAGGTGGAGTTGATCAGGTTGAACAGGATCAGCGTCACCGCCAGTGTGATGACCCCGATATAGATGTCATTGATGCGGCCATAGAACATGAAATAGCCAAGCACCGCCGCGAAAGCCGCGGGCACCGCAACCGCGATGGCCAGCGCAGCTATGCCCGGGCCGAAATTAATCGCCCCCACAGCCCAGGCATAGGCGCCCAGGCCGAAAAAGGCGGCCTGGCCGAGGCACATGATCCCGCCTTTTCCCCAGACAAAGGCGAGGCTCAGTGCCAACACCGCCATGATGAGATAGGCGGTGAATTCGTAGATGGTGAACAGCTCCAGCCAGCCCGGGGCCAGAAGCCCCAGCACCAGAGCAACGAAAAGCAACGCGGGTTGCAGGATGCGGGACATCAGATCGACCTCTTGAAGAAGCGGCCGGTGATGCCCTGCGGCAGAATGCGGATCAGCACGATCGCGGTCAGCAAAAGCGTAACCTCGCCGATCACCGGGGTATAGATATAGGTGAAGATCTGCCCGACCGACCCAAAGAGGACCGAGGCGGAGAGGTTGCCGGCGATCACCGCCGCGCCGCCGGAAATCACCGTGATGAAGGCCTTAGCGATATAAGAAGCGCCAATCGTCGGGATCACCCCGGTCAGCGGCGCAAGGGCCGCACCGCCAAGACCTGCAAGGGCTGCGCCCAGCCCGAAGGTCAGCGCATAGATCCGGCGCGGTTTACCACCAAGGGCCGCAACCATATCGGCATTTTGCGTGGTTGCCCGCGCCTGCAGCCCGAAGGTCGTCAGTTTGAACAGACAGAACAGCCCGGCGAACACCGCCAGCGCCAGCATGATCAGAAAGATCACATAGCCGCTGACGGAGTATTCGCCGATGCTGACGCTTGGAAGCGGCGTCGGAATCCCCGTGGTCGTATTGCCAACCAGCATGGTCATGCCACCGATCAGCGCAAGGCTGATGCCCCAGGTTGCCAGCATGGTATCGATCATCCGCCCGTAAAGGTGGCGGATGACCAGCCATTCCAGCGCCAGACCGACAAGCCCTACCACAAGGGGCGCAAGGATCAGCGCGCTGACCCAGAAGTTCAGACCGGCATGGTTGGTGCCATAGATTGCCACATAGCCGCCGAGCATGAGAAACTCGCCATGGGCCATGTTGATGACTTTCATCATCCCGAAAACCACTGCCAGACCGATGCTGATCAGCACCAGAATGGCAATGGACCCCAGGATTTCGATCACGAGGACGGACGCGAAATCCATGCTTTTTCCTTAGAAATCGATGACGTATTGCTGGTTGTCATCCGGGTTTGCGACCAGATCACAGACCAGCGCGGTATCAGCCGGGGGCTGCTGCTCGAAGGTCTCGACCGGGATCAGACCGCCGTTTTCGACCCGCGCGATATGCACATCCATTGTGGTGTGATGGGTTTTCGGATCGATGGTGACGCGACCGCTGGGCGCATCCAGCGAGATGCCGGTTTCCAGCGCCTCGATCACCGGCAGACGGTCGATGGTGCCGGCCTTTTCAACGCCGGCCGCCCAAAGACGGAAGCCCTGATAGGCGCCCATGCCCAGTTCGGTGATATAGGGGTAATCCGCGCCGAATTTCGCGTGGAAATCAGCCACGAACTGCTGGTTCCGCGGATTGTCCAGCTCTTGCAGATAGTTCTGGCAGACCATGATGCCATCGGATTCCTCGGGCGTCAGGATCACATGTTCATTGCCGCCCGCGAAGGTGGTCGAGGACATCGGGATCTTGCCCAGCATCCCCGCGGCCTTCCACTGACGATAGAAAGAGATATGCGCGCCGCCGACAAGCGCCGACCAGACATAGTCCGGCTTTGCCGCCTGGATCTTCGAGATCGAGGTCTTGAAATCGGTCACATCCATCGGGAAGAACTCGACACCCAGCACCTCGCCGCCGTGATCTGCGGTGTATTTCTTGACCCAATCGGCAATGATCTGGCCATAGTTGTAATCGGCCGCGACGATATAAACCTTGCCGCCGTTGTTCTTGACCGAATAATCGACCAGCTTTTCAACGGTCTGGCCCGGGGTCACGCCGGTTGCGAACATATTGCGGTCGCAGACGCCGCCCTCATACTGGTTCGCGTAAAAGTAAAGCGTGTTGAACTGACGCATGATCGGGCGCACGACTTCGCGCGAGGCCGAGGTGATCCCGGCAAAGACCACCGCCGGCTTGTCCGACAGCGCCGCCTGACGGGCGAATTGTGCGTAAAGCTGCATATTGGTCTGCGGGTCATAAACGTTGAGCTTCACCTCACGCCCAAGCAGCCCACCTTTCGCGTTCTGCTCATCCACGGCAAATCGCAGCGCGTCGACGATGGGCTGGCCATAGGACTCAAGCCCCCCCGACTGGTCGTAAAGGGCGGATACTGTGATCGGCCCCTCCTGCGCAAAGGCACGGGCCGAGGTGAAGCTGAGGGCAGTTGCAGCGCCAAAGGCACCCAACGCCTGACGGCGGTTCATGGACATGGAAGCTCCGATGTTGGGGGGAAGGGCCGGCAACGGGCCAGGTGTTGCGCAAGCAACAGACAGCAACGCAAATGGTGCCTAACGCCCTGATCAATGTGGTACTTTTGATTTTGAAGCCAGATTTACGGACCCGGTTGTCCTGATCCTGGCTCAATTGAACGCTGCGACGCAGTTGTCGCGGCAGAAACAGGATTCTGCCTTGTTCGCCGCGCATCCTAGTTATCTTGCTGTCAGCTGTAAAGATACCGACAGAAAATTTCCTCAGCCAGGCTCAGGGCCCTTTGATGAGCAACCTGTTCTTACTGACTGACGCGCGAATGGGGCGGTTTTCGCCGTTCTTTCTCAAAAGCCATGGCAAGCCGCGCGTCGATGATCGTCGTGTTCTAAGTGACATAATCTTTGTGAATCGCAATGGTTTGCGGTGGCGGGGTACCCCGAGGAAGTATGGCCCCACGAAGATTCTCTACACCGCTGGCAGCGGTGGAGTATCACGGGCAAAGCGTCACTGGTTCGAGCGCACCTGTGATGCGCCGGGTTTTTGCCCGGATGATGTAAGGGCTTGCTTCCGGGGCAGGCGTTCCGAAGACGGTGATGATCGATGTGAGCAGGCGAACGCCATGCGTTCGGGTGAGCCTGCACAAGTGTCTCAAGGCGCACCGCACGGCTTCGAATCTGCGGTCAAAAAAGGGGACCCGAAGCCGATCCGGACAGGCAGGCCGTAGTCCCGCAAGATCGCGATGAGCCGCATGCAGTCATCAGCGCCGTTGGCGATCGTCAGGCGCCGGCGGCGCGTTTGCCAGGGACAGCGATCATCGCCTCATGCCGATGTCTGGAAATGTCGATACCTGCCAGAACGTGAGCCTCCAAAGTATGCTCAACCTTGGCTATGGCCGGTCTCCTCTGTGATATGGTTCGCAAAACCACCTCAGAGACCTGAGACCCGGTTATGGCCGCCTCGTTCGCGCAATTTGGGACGCTGCCCAGGCGGCCATAACCATCACCCAAGCGTCATTCCCGACATGCTGCGGCATTCAGGTCGTAGAGCAGCCCCGGAACCGGAATACCATCTCCTCCCGGCCGATGCGCTTTGACACGATCTGCGAAGCCAATGGCATCTAGCACCATCTGACAAGGCCCAAGCATTTCTGGACCAACGGCCAGGTCGAACGGATGAGCCGCACCATCAGGAACACCACCGCTAGACGCGTTCATTGCGACAGCCCGCCTCGATCGTGGCCAGAACCGCGATGGGACCGAAGGCATTGGGCAGGAGCCGTATCAGCACCAGACGCCACTGAGCGGTGCCACAGAAGGCGCTGGCCTCGACCCATTCGGCGGCGCGCAGCCGCAGGATTTCACCTCGCATCACCCGCGCGAAAGAGGCGACGCTGCCGATGCCCACTGCAATCGCCAGATTAACCGTGCCGAACCCCAGTACTGCGATGATCGCCAGCGCGATCATCAGCGTCGGTACCGACAGCAGCACATCGACCAGCCGCATGATCGCATCATCGGCCAGACCGCCATACCAGCCAGCCACCAGCCCGAGGGTCGAGCCGAGCAGCAGCCCGACCAGCACCGCAATGATCACCGCCTTGACGGTTTCCTGCGCGCCAAAGACGACACGGGCAAAGAGATCACGGCCGAAATTATCTGTGCCAAACAAATGGTCGCAGACAGGGGGCAACAGGCGGTCGAGTTCGCCGAACAGCGGGTCATTAACCGTGATCCGGCCGGGGACGAAGGCCGCCAGCAGCAGAAGGGCGGCAATCGCCCAGGACAGCTGCAGGAAGGGCCTGGTCAGCGCCCGGCGCGCCAGTCCGGTGGCCTCGGCCAGCCCGGGCCGTGCCATGGAGGCGAGGCTGTCTTGCGAGGTGAAATCGTGATGGGTCATCTTATGCCTCTTGCCCGCGCCGCCGCCCCGAAGCCGCCAGATTGCCACGCTTCTTATTGGCAAAGAAGCCGATGCTCAGGGCATTCACCGTATCTGTTTAGACCGTGAAACCTTCGCGATTGAATGACGGCACATCCTTGGTCGCGGTCTGGAAGATCAGATCCACCTGACCCGAGCGCAAGGCACCGCTGCGCACCGTGCCTTCGGGAATGACCGTCCATTCGATTGTCTCGACATGGGCCTTGCCGCCATGGTCCAGGCCTTTGGGAGCCCAGTTGTAACCCTCGCGGCGCTTGAAAGTGACGGTGCTGTTGAAGTTGACCGCACCATCCTGGACGAAGGGGCCGGAGCCTATGATCCCATCGACGCAGCGCTGTTCGGCAGTTTTCTGCAGCGTCTGCGGGGCCACGATACCAGGTATGCCGCTCGAGCTGCGGAACAGGAAATCGGCGCGCGGGTGGTCGAAGGTGATCACCACTGTTCTTGCATCGGGGGCCACCGCGCTGACAAAGCCTTCGATGGCGGCAGCCCCCGCGACCGAAGCCTTCTGCTTCGACAGCCAGATGAAATTGTCGGCCACCGCCTGCGCGGTCAGCTTCTCTTCGTTGCTGAATGTGACATCGTCACGCAGGGTGAAGGTGAAGACCTGCGCCGCCTCATCCACCGTCCAGGCGGTGGCAAGCCAGGGCTCTGGCGCACCGCCACTGGCCACCGAGGCAAAGGTCAGCGTGTCGATCAGCTGCCGCCCCGGCCCGAGCCCGAAGCCATAGATGTCTTGCTGCGGATCGACGCATTCGGGCAGGAGTGCAATCGCTGCGCGCAAGGTGCCGCCTGCCTGAGGTGTTTCCGCATGCAGCAGCGCGGGTGATACGGGGGCCGTAGCCGCCACAAAGGCAAGCACGGCCGACCCGCCGGAACGGCGGGGAGAGATGGAGATCATGTCGGAATCCTGGTCCTGAACGGACATCCTCGCCCTCAGAGCGCGCCCAGATCGGGGGCACATTGCCGCCCTCACGGAAGCCGTTGCGCTGGCTGTGGTTGCAATGCGTTTCGCGCACTGCCCTGTCGGCATGGGTGCGGATGTTGTTCAGCTTCACCGGCCGGTCGGCAAAGGCGGCGGCGAAATCGCCGCGCCCGAGGCCAATGCTGGACCCTGCAGGCACCGGGCAGACGGTGTACCAGATATCGACCTGGTGCGTGGATTGCTGGTCTTATGGCATGACATGCTCCTGCCCGTGACGCGCAAAAGTCGATGCGTAAAAGGTGGTAAACTTATATCTATAATCTTTGTAGATTTATAAGATGATATGGAAGGGAACCTGCATCCAAATTCAAAACCCTGCAGAGCGGTTTCTTCGCTATTCCCGCCCGTCACCGATATACCAAACGCAATGAACGCAGGAGATATCGGAACCGGGAGGTACGTTTCAGCCTGAACGGCAGAAGGGGCCCGGAGCACAGCGCAGCCCTGAGTCTTTCGCTGTGCGGACAGGTAAAAGCTGGACCATATACGCCGGGCAGCCGCCGTTCAGTGGCCTCCTGCGCGCCATGCCCCGGCAAAGCTGCGGGTTGTGCGATACGGTCCGCCTGCTGCCGGATAAACTGGATCGAGGAGGCCTTGAGCGCCGTCGTGCCACGGAGCGCCCCGATCGGATGCCCCCGCCACATCGCGCGGCCTGCCGGGACCGGGCAGCGCCGTGCGCCGACTGCGCGTCAGTTCCTCGGTGACACTGCTCAGGCTGTTCAGCCGGGGCGATTCAATCGGGCCGGGATCGACCGCATTGCTGCGCACTCCCTGCGGCCCGTAGCGACGGCCAAGCCCCTGCACCAGCAGGTCGAGCGCGGCATTGACGCTGGCACCGGGGAAATGGTTGGGCGGCGGCTCGATCCCGCCACGGCCACTGATCAGCAGGCCCCAGACTGCTGCGCAAGGAGCGCGGGTAAGGTCTTCGAGCAAGGTGGCGCCCTGTCCGGGAAGGTTATGGCGCGAAACCTCCTCAGCCCGCCCGCCAGAATGGATGTCCGAGGCGGTCACGACAGACCCTTGCGTTCAGATCAGCCGTGGGCCGCCTGCCCCTCGCGCGTGATCGTGAGGCCGAAGCCTAGTCGCATGGGCGCTGCGGTGCTGCATATCCGCAGCCCTGTATCCTGCCCCGGACCAATCCCTGCAATCAGGTGATCGCGCAGGGCATCGGAGGGTGTCCACGAAGAGACAGCGAAAATGGCATCTTGCAATCCGGAACATGGGAAGGTTGGTTCCGGCGGAGGCTAGGCCCAAAACACAGATTTATCTATTTTGTATATAGACATTAATTGAAAAGATTATTCCCATCGCCCCTGACGCCGAGGGATTGCGCTTATCAAACAATGCGGATCCCCCCGCCTGTGGCGCAAAACGTTCAGCGGGCGCACTGGACGGCAGTTTGGCACGATCCGCGTATCGCGGGCCCGGTCCTGGAACCCATCATAGTCCGGCCAGGGCAGGCGACGCGGCGCACAGCGAGACCTGCGCAGCTTAAGCCAAACATTTGAAAGGTAAGGCCGCGTCAACCGGCAATCAAAACGCTCGCGGCTCAGGCCCGCCACTGTCTTCCGGATATAAATAAATTATTATATTTCAATATGATCACTGTTATGCCCGCACAGAAGCCACAAGCGGCTATGAAGGGTGGGTTACAGGACAGCTTCACTGCAGTTGAATGGCGGCAGGTGAAAGAAATTCGGCGGATTATTTCATAAAATATGCAATAATCCGCCGCTATCTGTTGTTTGTAAATATATCCAATAATATTACATTATCGGACTTATATACATTTCCCATGAAACCCTGAAGAACAACGGCATAGCAAAGCCCCGACCGGAGCTGTTCCAGCGGATTTGCGCTTTCAGGCTGACCGGCTGCCCCAGAACCGCCGGGCCGTGAGGGTCTTCTCCCGGCTTTGGATGTGGCTGCGCGTGATCCGGACAATCCACTCCGGTAACGTTATTGCGCCGGATCATTGTAGGATTCGCATTCCACCTCAGGCCGCGACAAGAATCGTCCGGGGGTTTTCCGGAACACGCCCTGGGTAGAAAACGGCCTGCCTTGCGTTACCGGGCCTGCGGGGCTCACTCAGGGAGCGAGAGGTCAGAACAGAGCCCCCGCCCCCATCCTGTTCATAACTAAATATTTTAAAAACAACACGTTGAGTAAATTTACTCAACGGCCACCTGAGGAAGAAAGCAAAATCTGGTAGGATTGGTCACGATCAACGCAAAATGCCCGTGAACGATTTTTCTTGAGAACTGAGGACCGCGCAGGCATACGTGTAACGACAAAAGTAAGAAATGATCGCAAACTGCGTTTCTGAGGCAGGATAAAGCACCGGCTTCACCGAGTAACGCAAACCTGCGACAGATGACGAGCGGACCATGACCCTACCTGTTCTTCACGACAAACTGAAGGCAGATGCCCACCGCCTTTCCGAGGCCCTGGAGCGTATGTCGAAGCTGTTCCTTGCGCCAAAAGAGGAAAAGGCCCTCCGCAGCTTTACCTCTTCAGAGGTCGCAGAGCTTTTGCGGGTCAGCGATGGCTATCTGCGCAAGGCCCATTTCGACGGCAAGATCCCCGAGGTCGAGCAGGGTCTGAGCGGGAAGCGCCAGTATACGGCCGCCTCGATCATCGATATCCGCCGCATTCTGGCCCAGACCGCCAAAGACCCGTTTCAGTTCCTGCCCGGTCGCCGCCAGGGCGACAAGCTGCAGATCTGGTCCACCGTGAACTTCAAGGGCGGGTCATCGAAAACCACGACGACCGTCACCCTTGCCATGCGGCTTGCGCTCCGTGGCTATCGGGTGCTGGTGGTGGATGCCGATCCACAGGCCTCGCTGACCACATTCTTCGGCTATCAGCCGGAAATCGACTTCCGCCAGGGCGGCACGCTTTATGATGCGATCCGCTACAATGATGGCGATACAACGCGCGCGTCTATCACCACTGTCTTGCGAAGCACTTATTTCCCGGGGCTGGATCTGGTTCCGGCCGGGATCCTGCTTTCCGAATTCGAAACAGAGACGCCAACGGCGCTCAGCCGGGGCGAGCAGCCTGTCTTCTTCAACCGTATCCGGGATGCTCTGCGCCAAGTCGAAGATGATTACGACATCGTTCTGATCGACTGCCCGCCGCAGCTCGGCTACCTGACAATGTCGGCGGTTTGCGCCTCCACCTCTCTCCTGATGACGATCACCCCCGAGCGGGTGGACCTGGCTTCGGCCAGCCAGTTCCTTATGATGGCCTCCGGTGTCATGGAGGTGCTGCACACCAACGGCGCCGCCGGCGCCTTTGACAATTTCGCCTATCTGCTTACCCGGTTCGACACTTCGATCAGCACCCAACAGGATCTTGCGGAGTGGATACGCGAACTCCTCGGGACAAGCGTGATACCGACCCCCTTCGTAAAGTCATCGGCCGTCAGCGAGGCGGGATTGTCGCAGCGCACTATCTTTGAGGTCGATCTGTCTTCGGTCAAAAACCGTAAGACCTTCGAACGGGCGCTGGATTCTGCGACCGGGTTTTCCAACGATATCGAGAAACTCATTCAGGCGGCCTGGGGCCGGGAGGTGTCCGATGCGAAATAACATCCTGGCTCAAAGCCTCCGGAAAAGCCTTGAAGGCAGCGATAAGGCATCAGAGGTCGCTGCGCCCTCCCCTGCCCCCAATGCAGACGGCCCGAAATCCCTGAAATCGATGGCGGATGTGCTGTCGAGTGTTTCCGCACAGGCCCCCCAGGATGTCGATCCCGCAGAGATCGCCAATTCCGAAATCGCAGACCGGTTCGACGTACAGGACGGGCTGAGCGATCTGGTTGAGTCAATTCGCTCCTCAGGCCAGCAACTTCCGGTCATGCTGCGCCATCGCCGGGGCGCGGGACCCAGATACGAAGTGGTCTATGGCCGGCGCAGGATTGCCGCCTGCCGTGCCCTCGGGATCAGGGTCACAGCCTATATCAGAGAGATGAGCCTCGATGAGGCCCTCATGTCCCAGGCGCTTGAAAACTCCGCAAGGCTCGAACGAAGCTTCATTGAACAGGCTGTTTTCGCCGCCAAGCTGGAGGAGGCAGGGTTCACTGCCGAGCGCATATGCCAGGCGCTTGCCATCGATTCCAGCACCCTCAGCCGGTTGCGGACCGTCGTACGCGACATCCCTGATCAGCTCATTCAGCGCATCGGAGCGGCCCAGGGCATCGGGCGCCGTCCCTGGATGGAACTGCGCGACCTGATCAAGGGCGCCAGCGACAAGGTCGTCAAAAAAGCGGTCAGCATCGTCCCGGAAAGCGGATCAGCGGCAGAACGGCTGGAAGCGGTCATCAGCGCCCTGTCTTCGGGCACAATCAATGACGAGCCCAAAGCCCAGCGGTCCCGCCCGGTGTCACAGCGGACCGTCATTGCGGGTTCTGTCAGCTGCCATCTTGCGACCGGAAATCTGGTTCTGCGCGCCGATCGAAAGCAGGATCGCGCCTTCCTCCGTTATGTAGAGGAGCAACTGGCCCAGCTTTATTCTGATTGGTCCAGCGCGCAGGCGGAAACAAATAACCCATTGATTTATAAAGATTGACCATGGTCAATCGATGAAATCACCCCCTCAGGCAAACCACGAGAAAAGGAGCAGACTTCAGGCAAAAAGAAACCCCCCGAAAGCGGTGAGCTAACGAAGGGTCCCTGTAACTTCAGCACTTACTAGGTACCCCCAAAATCGAATCAGCGCAACACCGATTTCGGTGAACGGACCTTATTTGCCGTCTGAAATCGCATGAAGCACATCACATCCACGGCCCTTGCGGCCGGGGCACAGGATACTTGTGCCAAATCCGCGGAGCATTCGCTTCCCGGGATGGGAACGATCACCCTGCAGCCGGCGTTCCGCCCGATCTCGCGGCGTGAGATCATGGCCGCGGTCAATACCTGCGGCCGCGATCTCGGCATTCGGCAAGGGGCGGTTGTTGTCCTGGACGCTCTGCTGAGCTGCCTGCCCTGCCAGGGCGCGGATGGGCGCGAGACTCTCGTGTCCCCTGCCACCCTCCTCACCATCTATGCCAGCAACGACACCCTGTGCTTTCGCGCCAGGGGGCTTACCGACCGACAGTTGCGCCGGCATCTCGAGACGCTGGAAACCGCAGGCCTGATCCGCCGCCGCGACAGCGCCAATGGCAAACGCTTCCCCGTGATGCAGCAGGGCAAACCGATCGGTGCCTTTGGGCTCGACCTCTCCCCCCTCTTCGCGCAATCCGACGCATTGCTCGCGCTTGCCCGGCGGCGCCGCGAAGAAGCGGATGAGCTGCGCGGGCTGCGGGCGCAGATCCTCAGGCTCCGTGCGGCCTGCGCCGAACTGCATCTGGATGAGACGCTCACCGCCTTCCTCGACGGATTGCGCAACCTGGTGCGCCGCACAACGCTTACCCTTTGTGAGGCACGCGCAGCGCTCGCCCGGCTGACCACGGTCTTTTCATCTGATAGCTCGCCTCAGTCAGCACAGGATCCTCAGGCAGGACGGGATGAGACCCGCCTGCCCCCGGATGCCGGTCGCGCGCACCCTGCCTGCCCCTCGGAAAATGCTGTCGACTACGACGGGGCCATGGCTGTAGAGGAAGCACCTGCCCCTACCACACAAGACGCCCGCTTCGCCGCGCTGACCAACCAAACGCCCGCCTCTGACGGACAGATTGTCCGTCACATAGAGCATGAGTCAGATACAAAAAAAAGAAAACGGGAACCTGGACAGATTGCCAGCTGGACAGCTCTGACCGAGGTCAGCACCTTTTACCCCGAACCAGCCACGTCCAGAGACGCCACCCGCATCGCCTTTGAATTCGGAAAGATGCTGAGAATAAGTCAGGACATTCTGGCAAGCGCTGCGAACCGGCTCGGGCTATGGGGGCTTCTGAAGCTCGAAGACCGCATGGCAAAACAGATCGGATCCATCCTCAACCCTGATGCCTATGTCAGGTCCGTCCTGCGGGCCTGAACCCCGCACCCGGATCAGATCGGACAGATAGACCACCCGAAAGGAATCAGATAGGTTCTTTGATTGTTCTCATGCGGGAACATTGCGAGGTGAAATCATGTGCAACCTTTACGCCCAGACCAAAAGCCAGGATGCGATGCGCCAGGTCTTTCGTCACGTGCTGGGCGAAGACGAGGAGCTTATCGATACCACGGGCAATCTCGCGCCTGCTTCCGGTCTCTTTCCCGACTATCCGGCACCGATCATTCGCCACGGTAACGGCCGCAGCTGGACCCTGACCACCGCCCGATGGGGCATGCCGACCCCATCAGTCTATCTGACCGGCAAGCGCACCGATCCGGGCGTCACGAATATCCGCAATGTCGGATCGCCCCATTGGCGCCGCTGGCTCGGAGCAGAACATCGCTGCCTCGTTCCCTTCACCAGCTTCTCCGAACCTGATGGCCGACCGGGAGCACCTCGCAACAGCGCGGTCTGGTTTGCCCTCGGCCAGGACCGGCCGCTTGCCTTCTTCGCCGGCATCCGTACCGAATGGACTTCGGTCAGGAAACTGAAAGAGGGCGAAGTGACCGCGGACCTTTTCGGTTTCCTGACCTGCGAGCCCAATGCCGAGGTTCGGCCCGTGCATCCCAAAGCCATGCCGGTGATCCTGACGCGCCCCGAGGACTGGCGCTGCTGGCTGACCGCGGACACGAATACGGCGCTGAATCTGCAGCGCCCGCTCCCCGACGGACAGCTTCAGATCGTGGCGGAGGGGCACCATGCAGACCCTGCGTAACCGGCTTACATATGAGAGCCATGCGGACCCGCTGCACCTTCTGAACAGCCGCGTTCATGAGGTCGAAGGGCGCGGTCGGATCGGGTTCGCTCTCTTTCAGGCCGCCCGGCTGGCGGGGCCGGTTTTCTGGATCATGCTTGCGCATGACCGGGACAGGCTGTTGCCGGGATCCCTGCCGGAAGGTGTTGCCGGGCGGCTGCATTTCATCGAGGCCCCGGGTGAGACGGATCTGCTCTGGGCCGTTGAAGAGGCTTTGCGGGCGCGACCGGTGTCTCTGGTCATCGCAGCGCCGGAAAAGCCCATCACGCTGACCGCGGGCAGGCGGCTCCAGCTTGCCGCCGAGGCCGGGCACACTACGGGCCTCATGCTGATCCAGGAAGGCAAAGGCAGCAATGCCGCCGAGACGCGCTGGAAATGTGATCCGCTGCCTTCACCTCTGGACTCGACTCGCCATCGCTGGATCCTTAATAAGAACAAAAAGGGAACAACTGTATTCTGTGATGTGAGCTGGAATGGCGCGACGGCTGCTGTCCATCTGGTTCCCCAGGCTCGCGAGCGATGTCAGCCTGAGGATCCGCCCGCTTGACGGGCCTTTTGCGTTGACGCTCAGGGCGTCGAACGCGGAACATCTGCATTGTCTGAACAAGGCCGCCACGGCGGCAGGCCTCCATCCCGGCATGCCGCTCGCCGATGCGCGCGCGGTTTGCCCGGCGCTTTCCACCCGTCCGGCCGATCTGATCCGCGAGGGCAGGGCGCTTGAGGGCCTCCGACGGTGGGCGAGCCGTTACGGACCACATGCAGCGAAAGACGGAACGGATGGGCTGGTCGTCGATGTCTCGGGCGTGCCGCATCTTTTTGGCGGTGAGACAGAGCTGCTTGCCGATCTCGAGGCGCGGTGTGAGCGGACCGGCGTTTGTGCAAAGAGCGCCATAGCCGAAACCCGTGGCGGCGCCTGGGCCCTGGCCCGCCATGGCGGCGGCGTGATCCCGGAAGGCGGGCTCCTGGCCCGGCTCGGGCCGATGCCGGTCAGCGCGCTTCGGATCGACCCTGCAGTTGCCGAAGCTCTGATCCGGCTTGGGCTGCACAGGATCGCTGATCTGACCACCGTTCCCCGGCCGCCCTTGGCGCGGCGGTTCGGCGCGGATCTTCTGCGCCGCCTTGATCAGGCGCTCGGGGCGCAGTCTGAGCCGGTTGCGGCCGGGGCGGAGGCCCCGCATTTCGGGGTGCGGATGACCCTGCCCGATCCGATCGGGCTGACGGCGGATGTCATGGGCGTGCTCGACCGGCTGCTCATCCGGCTTTGCGACAAGCTGGCATTGGCCCGGATGGGCGCGCGCGCGGTCCGGCTGGAGCTGCAGCGCGTGGACCGCTCGGCGGCGGTGGTCGATGTGGGGCTTGCCCGCGCAATGCGCGACCCGGCCCGGATCTCGGCTTTGTTCCTCAAAGGGGTCGATGAGGTCGATTCCGGTTTCGGGATCGACGGGCTGCGCCTCACCGCCACAATGACCGAGCCGCTGGCCCCCGAGCAGATCGGCAATACAGAGGCGCGGGCCGGGGATGAGCTCTCAGATCTGGTCTCCCGGATCGGCAACCGGCTCGGGTTTGATGCCGTGCAGCGCTTCCTGCCCGCCAGCAGCCGCATTCCCGAGCGGAGTTTCGTGGCCGTTCCGGCCGCCTCTGCGCCGCCGGTGCCATTCCCGCAGGGGCGGCGCCCCCGCCGGCCCGTCACCCTCTTTCCGGCAGAACCGCTGACCCAGGTCTCGGGCAACCCGCCCGCGCGGTTCAGCTGGCGCAGGATGGGTTTCACCACATTGCGGGCCCATGGCCCGGAGCGGATCACGCCGGAATGGTGGTGTGACGACCCGGCCTGGCGTTCCGGCGTGCGGGATTACTGGCGGGTAGAAACCAGTGAGGGGCCACGGCTCTGGCTCTTCCGCACGCCGCAATCGGGATCACCGGACTGGTATGCCCAGGGAGTTTTCCTGTGACCGCTTATGCCGAACTTTGCGTGACCTCGAATTTCACCTTCCTGCGCGGGGCGTCTCACCCCGAGGAACTGGTGAAACGCGCGGCCGATCTTGGCCTCACGGCCATCGCCATCACCGACCGCAACTCGGTCGCGGGGGTGGTCCGGGCTTTTTCTGCTCTGAAGGAACTCGCGCGGGTTGCGCAGGAGGCGGGCCAAAGCCAGGCAGGGCAGGAGGCTTCTCTGCCCCGCCTGATCCCCGGGGCGCGTCTCGTGCTGACCGACAGTCCTGTGCAATGGCTCGCGCTGCCAACCGATCTGGTCGCCTGGTCGCGGCTCACACGGCTGTTATCGCTCGGGAAAAGGCGCGCTGAAAAGGGCAGCTGCCATATTGGCCTGGCCGATCTCGAGGAATGGGGCAGGGGGATGATCCTGATCGCCCTGCCGCCCGATCCGCTGGAAGAGAGCGGCTTCGAGCGGGATCTGCTCCGGGTGTCCGCCCGCTTTTCCGGTCAGTGCTTCCTTGGCGCGGCCCCCGTCTATGACGGGCAGGATCAGGAAAGGCTTGATTGTCTGGCCGGGATTTCGCAGGCGACCGGCCTGCCCAAAGTCGCGGTCGGCGATGTGCTGATGCACCGATCAAGCCGGCGCCCTGTCGCTGATGTGCTGACCTGTATCCGCGAGGGCTGCACCATCGACAATATCGGTGACCGGCGCCTTGCCAATGGAGAACATCGCCTGAAATCCGGCGAGGAACTGTCCCGTATCTTCCAGCGCTATCCGGCGGCGCTGCGCCGCACGGTCGAAATTGCCGACCGCTGTACCTTCCGCATGGACCAGCTGCGCTACCGCTATCCTGATGAGACAAAAAACGGCGAGCCCGCCCAGGCCCGTCTTGAGCGGCTGACCCGCGAGGGGCTGGCCTGGCGCTATCCGGACGGCGCGCCCGAAAAAGTCATGTCCGGCATCGAAAAGGAGCTGCGCCTGATCGCCGAGGTGGAATATGCGCCCTATTTCCTGACGGTCTATGATATCGTCAGCTTTGCGCGTTCGAAGGGGATCCTTTGCCAGGGCCGGGGGTCTGCCGCCAATTCCGTGATCTGCTACCTGCTCGGCATCACCGAAGTGCCTCCCGAGAGCATCACCCAGATTTTTGAACGCTTCATTTCGAAAGAACGCGGCGAGCCGCCGGATATCGATGTCGATTTCGAACATGAGCGCCGCGAAGAGGTGATCCAGTGGATCTATAAGCGCTACACCCGCGAATGCGCCGGGCTGACCGCTGTGGTGATCCATTTCCGGGCCCGTGCCGCGATCCGTGAGGTCGGCAAGGTCATGGGGCTGAGCCAGGACGTGATCGCCCGGCTTTCCGGCCAGATCTGGGGCTGGTCGTCAGAAGCCCCCGGCGAGGACCGGCTGCGCGACGCGGGCCTCAGCCCCGAGGACAACCGCGTGGCCCTTGCGGTGAAGCTGATCGCCGAGATCATCGGCTTCCCCCGGCATCTCTCGCAGCATGTCGGTGGCTTCGTCATCACACAAGGAAGACTGGACGAACTCTGCCCGATCGAGAATGCCGCGATGGAGAACCGCACCGTCATCGAATGGGACAAGGATGATATCGACGCGCTCGGGCTGTTGAAGGTCGATGTGCTGGCGCTCGGGATGCTGACCGCGATCCGCAATGCCTTCGGCCTGATCAGTCATCACCGGCAAGAGCAGCTGACGCTCGCGAATATCCCACCCGATGATGCTTCGGTCTACGACATGCTCTGCCGCGCGGATGCGATCGGGGTGTTCCAGGTCGAAAGCCGGGCGCAGCTGAATTTCCTCCCCCGGATGAAGCCGCGGAAATTCTATGACCTCGTCTGCGAGGTGGCCATCGTCCGGCCAGGCCCGATCCAGGGCGGCATGGTCCATCCCTTCATCAACCGCCGCCAGGGCCGTGAGAAGGTTGAAGATCTTTGCCCGGCCATGATGGAGGTGCTGGGCCGCACTTATGGCGTGCCGCTGTTCCAGGAACAGGCGATGCAGATCGCCGTTGTGGCAGCCGGTTTTACCCCGGCCGAGGCCGACCGGCTGCGCCGCTCGCTTGCCACTTTCAGACGGATGGGCACCATCGGCGGCTTCCGCGACCGTTTTATCAACGGCATGGTCGGGCGTGATTATGGCGCGGATTTCGCGGCCCGCTGCTTTGCCCAGATCGAGGGCTTCGGCTCTTACGGTTTCCCCGAAAGCCATGCGGCCAGCTTTGCGCGGCTGGTTTATATTTCGGCCTGGCTCAAGCGTCACCATCAGGCGATCTTCACCTGCGCGCTGCTGAATGCCCAGCCGATGGGATTCTACGCACCGGCCCAGCTGGTGCGCGATGCGCGCGACCACGGTGTCGAGGTGCGCCCCGTTTCGGTGAACGAGTCCATCTGGGAGTGCACCATCGAGCCCCGGGCCGATGGATCGCACGCATTGCGGCTTGGATTTTGTCAGGTGAAGGGGATGCGCGAAGAGGATGCGGAATGGATCAAGGCCGCGCGTGGCAATGGCTATCCCGATGTCGAAAGCGTCTGGCGGCGCGCAGGGCTCAGGCCCGACGCGCTGGACCGGCTGGCAGAAGCCGATGGTTTCGCAGGACTTGGTCTCTCGCGGCGCGATGCCCTCTGGCAGACGAAAGCGCTGAAGGCGCCAAAGCCGCTGCCGCTGTTCGGTCTCGATGGGGAAGGCGGGCAGGAGCCGGTGGCGCATCTGCCCCGGATGACGCTCGGCCAGGAGGTGATCGAGGATTATCTGTCCCTGCGCCTCAGCCTGCGGGCGCATCCTCTGGAACTCCTGCGACCCAATCTGCCCGAAAGCCTGCCGGCGGCTTCGCTCCTGCACGCGACAGGCCGCATCCGGCTCACAGGCCTGGTCATCACCCGCCAGCGCCCGGGCACCGCCTCGGGCGTGGTCTTTCTTACCCTTGAGGACGAGACCGGCACTGCGAATGTCGTGGTCTGGAAGAAGATCTATGACACCTTCCGCCCCGCCGTGGTGGCAGGGCGGCTGTTGCGGGTGACGGGGCGGATCGAGCGTGACGGGCAGGTCACCCATCTGATCGCGGAAGCAATCGAGGACCTGTCAGCGCGGCTTTCAACCATCGGGCATCAGCTGCGGATCGGGGCTGAAACCGAGAGGGCAGGGGAGACCGTCAGACCGACGCGGACAGCGGGCAGGGCGCGGCACCCCAGAGAGCAGGCGAAGAAGCTGTTCCCGAGCCGGGATTTTCACTGAGGGACGGGGCTGATACCCGCCCCTTTTGAACCGGGGTTTCGCAGCCCGTATCGCAAACCGGCCTGTAATGCCTTTTGCACCAGGCTGTCTTCCGTCGATGCGGGCGGATCGGATATGGAACATGCGGCGAGCCACCGGGGTCGGGAAGAGCCGGATCCCTGCTGCGATGAGCTGATCGCGGGATCTGCCTTCAGGGATCAGGGCTCAGCGCCCGCCCCCGTGCGGCGAGTTCGAGGGCATTGCGTACCCCCATCTTGCTCAGCACCTTTTCGCGATGCGCCTCGACCGTGCGGATCGCTATCCCAAGCTGATCGGCAATCTGCTTGTTCATCGCGCCGGTCAGCATCAGGTCCATCACCTCGGCCTCGCGCTGCGACAGCGAGGCGCGGCGATGGTCGAAATCGCGCCGATGCGCCGCCTGGGTCTGTGCGGCCAGGCCGGCGGCAATCGCGCGCAAAGCGAGATCAACGATGTGATTGTCATTGAAGGGTTTTTCAACAAAATCAAAGGCCCCGGCCTTCAGGGTCCGAACCGCGATCGGTACATCGGCATGGCCGGTCAGAAAGATCACCGGCACCACCGAGCCCATGGAACGCAGCCGTTCATAGACCTCTGGCCCCGACAGGCCCCCCATGCGGACATCCATGATGATGCAGGTCATATCCTCCAGCGGCTGCGCGGCGAGAAAATCCTCGCCCGAGGCCCAGAGCCGGGTTTCGATATCGCGCGAGGCCAGCAAAAAGGCCAGCGCGTCGCGGATCGCCTCTTCATCGTCAACGATGTCAACCAGTCCGGTCATGCATCCCCCCTGCTCTCCTCAGCTTTTCCCTCGTCTTCCCCGGATCTCATGGCCGGCAAGGCGACCGTGAACACCGTTCCTCCGTCCCGCGCTTCGCGCCAGGTCAGGCTGCCGCCATGCAGTTCTATGATCGAGCGGCAGATTTTCAGACCCATTCCCATACCCTGCGGCTTGGTGGTGGCAAAGGCTTCGAAAATGCTTTCGCGCAGATCGGCAGAAATGCCGGCGCCGCAATCGTCGACCTCAAGCACCACTTTGCCTGGCTCTTCCGACAGCCGGACGGTGACCGTATCGCCATGGCGGGTCTCGGCCATGGCTTCCATACCGTTGCGGATCAGATTGATCAGCACCTGTTCCAGCAGGATACGGTCAGCGGCCACCGCATGTCTGGCCGCGCCGTCGCGCAGAAGCCTGACCCGGTGTTCGCGCGCATCGGCCTGCAAAAAGCCCAGCGTTTCATCGACCACTGCGCTCAGATCAAGCGGCTGGAAATGCGGCTCGCGCTTTTTCACCAGATCCTGGATCCGCCGGATGATCTGACCGGCGCGGTCGGCCTGACGGGCCAGTTTTTCCGTGGCGGTTCTGAGCACCTGAGGATCGGCCTTCTGGCGTTCCATCAGGTTCAGCATCCCCGCCGCATAAGAGGCGATGGCGGCCAGCGGCTGGTTCAGCTCATGCGCCAGCGTCGAGGCCATTTCGCCCAATGTCACCAGCCGGCCGGTCCGCGCTAGGGTCTCATCCTGCAGCCGGGTGCGCCGGGCCGCGCGGCGGGCTTCGGTAATATCGATCACCGAGCCCATCCAGCCGCGATGCGCGCCCATCGCGTCGATCAGCGGTGCCTCATAGACTTCGATGTCAATCTCGCGCCCGTCGCGTGCGACAAAACGGGTCTCGAAGCGCTGGCTGACCGCGCCGCCGGCGGCAAGCTGGCTATGGCGCTCCTGCGTTTCGGTCAGGATCGAGGGGTCCCAATAGGGCATTGGTGGCTGATGCCCTATCAGCTCCTCCGCCTCCCAGCCGACCAGATTGCAAAAGGCCGGATTGACGAACAGGATCCGGCCCTCATGGTCCTTGGCGCGCAGACCCACGGTCAGGCTTTCCTCCATCGACCGGCGAAAGGCGGTTTCACTCCAGAGCCGCATCTCGGTCTCGCGGCGCCGTTTCGACGAGCGGTAGAGCACGCCAAGCGCCAGCACCGCAAAGGCCGCAAGGGCGGCAATGGCGCCGAAAAGCGCGGTGGCGCGAAAGGCTCCGGGCGCGGTATAGGCGCTGATATGCAGCCAGGTTCCCCGCAGCGGCGGGTCGAAGCTGATGATATGTTTCGGATTTTGAGGGTCTGTTTCAATGCGCTGGCGGCTGGCCAGAACATTGCCGGACAGATCGACCAGCATGACGCCATATTGTTCGGCAATCCACCAGGGCAGATGGCGCTCGAGCACGCGGGGCAGGGAAAGCGTCGCGGTCACCACGCCCTGGCGCTCGGCCAGCGGCACGCCGATGGTCACCAGACCGTCGCGCCCGACCGTGCCGTAAACCGGGCGGATCACCCCTGCGGGGCTGGCAAGGATCCGCCCGACCAGCGCGTCATCCGCCTCCGAGCCGATGGGGGGCACTGCTGATCCGGGCGCGCCATCGGCATCATACCACAGGATCGAAACCACTTCGGGATTTGACATGATATGGCTGCGCGCCCTTGCGGCGATCACCTGATCCGACACGCCGCCGGCATGATCCAGCGCCAGCCGGACCAGCATATCCTCATCCACACCCAGCTGGAATCGCAGGGTCTGCTCGACCCAGAGCGCATCGGTCGCCAGTTTGTCGCGGGCTTTCCCGACATCGTCGCGGGCCACCAGCCAGACCAGCGCCCAGACCATACCAACCAGCGCGATGATCGCCAGCAGCGGCACGAGGGACAAAAGATCCACACGCCTGCGCGGCGGATGCGCGATCTCCAGCGCCCAGGAGCCGCCACGCGGGGCCGCCCGCCCGGCCTGATCGGTAGAACCGGGCCGGGCGCGGGCATTCAAAGGCGCAGCCTCAGTCATTGACGGGTCCGTGACCGCATCGCCTCACCCTTTGCTCCTGTTGCCGGGATCCTGTGTTGCCATATCTGTTTGCCCCCGCGCCCCATACGCAACTTTCTTGCCTTATTGCGGGAATCCACAATAGCGAAACCGTGATCACGCTGGCAAGGAAGCAAACGGAAATCCCACGGCAGGAGGGCGGTGGGATCTGAGGAGGATATCATGATCACTCGTCGTTCACTTGCCACTCTGGCCGGCGCTGCTGCTCTCGCCCTGTCCGCGGCCTTCCCGGCCCTGGCCCAGTCTGTCACCATCAAATTCAGCCATGTGGTTGCCCCCGACACGCCCAAGGGCAAAGGGGCCCAGAAATTCAAGGAACTGGCCGAGAAATACACCGAAGGCGCGGTGCTGGTCGAAGTCTACCCCAACAGCCAGCTTTACAAAGACAAGGAAGAGCTGGAGGCGCTGCAGCTTGGCGCCGTACAGATGCTCGCGCCCTCGCTTGCGAAATTCGGCCCATTGGGCGTGCAGCAGTTCGAGCTGTTCGATCTGCCCTATCTGATGGCGGATTACGACGATCTGCGGAAGATCACCGATGGCGAGATCGGCCAGGAACTTCTGGGCCTCCTCGATCCTAAGGGCATCAAAGGACTGGCCTATTGGGATAATGGTTTCAAGATCATGTCCGCAAATTCGCGGATCGAAAGCACCGATGATTTCCTCGGTCTGAAGATGCGCATTCAGTCTTCGAAGATCCTTGAGGCGCAGATGCTGGCGCTGGATGCGGTGCCGCAGGTGCTGCCTTTCTCCGAGGTCTATCAGGCGTTGCAGACCGGTGTGGTCGACGGCACTGAAAACCCGCCCTCGAATATGTTCACCCAGAAGATGCATGAAGTGCAAAAGCATGCAACGCTCTCGAACCATGGCTATCTCGGCTATGCGGTCATCGTGAACAAGGCCTTCTGGGACGGTCTGGATCCCGCGATCCGCGAGCAGCTGGACCGCGCGATGGAAGAATCGACCATCTATGCCAATTCCATCGCCCGCGAAGAGAATGAATGGGCGATGGCCGAAATGGTGAAGGCCGGCTACACCACCTTTCATGAGCTGACCGAAGACGAGCGCGCCGAATGGATCGCGCGGTTGCGTCCGGTTCATGACGAGATGGCGTCCCGGATCGGCGCCGATCTGATTGCCAAAGCGCATGGCGTTCTCGGCATCGAATAATCCCGTCTGACAGATCTCCCTGCATGAACCCGGGGGCGCGGTCTCTTCGCGCCCCTTTTTTGGTCCCCTGACACGAGGTTTTGCCATGTTTCTGCGCATCCTCGACCGTTTCGAGGAGGTCCTGATCTCGGTGCTGATGGCAGCCGCCGTGATCCTGATCTTTGTTGCGGTCTTCCATCGCTTTTCGATCGGCTATGCCGCCGATCTGGTGCGCTATGCGCGTGCCAATGATATGCCCGAACTGCAAGCCTGGGCGCGTTCGGTCTATTCCTCGATCAACTCGATCAAGCTGACCTGGGCCCAGGAAGCCTGTATCTATCTCTTTGTCTGGATGGCGAAATTCGGGGCCGCCTATGGCGTGCGGATCGGCATCCATGTCGGCGTCGATATGGTTGTGCTGAAGCTTGATGCCAAATGGCAGCGGATCGTGACGATCATTGCCATGTCGGGCGGCATCCTGTTCACCGCGATCCTTGTCTGGATCGGCTCGACCTTTGTCTACCATGTGGGTGTCGGCGGCCAGATCTCGGCCGACCTCGAAATGCCGATGTGGATCGTCTATCTCGCGGTGCCGCTCGGCTCGGCGCTGATGTGTTTCCGCTTCATCCAGGCGCTGCATCTCTATGTTACCACCGGCCAGATCGTGCATCACGAGCATGGTCATGTCGACGGCATGGATGACGCGCCGGCACCTGCCAATGGAGGTGCCGCGAAATGACCGCACTTATCATCTTTGCCATTCTGACCGTGCTGCTGGCGACCTCGATGCCGGTGTCTATCGCGCTTGGTCTGACGGTGTTCAGCTTCCTCTATTTCTTCACCTCGATCCCGATGGACAGCATCGCGCTGAAGCTGTTCACCGGCATTGAGAAATTCGAGATCATGGCGATCCCCTTCTTCATCCTGGCGGGGAACTTCCTGACCCATGGCGGGGTGGCGAAGCGAATGATCGCCTTTGCCACCTCGATGGTCGGGCACTGGCATGGCGGCATGGGTCTTGCGGCCGTGGTGGCCTGCGCGCTTTTCGCGGCGATTTCGGGGTCAAGCCCGGCGACCGTGATGGCAGTGGGTTCGATCATGATCCCGGCCATGGTGAAAATGGGCTATCCGCCGCAATTCGCGGTTGGTCCGGTGGCGGCGGCCGGGGGGCTTGGGATCCTGATCCCGCCGTCCATCGTCATGGTGATGTATGCGGTGGCCACATCGGGGATGATGGCGACCGGGCCGGATGGCGAGGTCGTCTTCTCGCCCTCGATCGGGCAGATCTTCATCGCGGGCGTGGTGCCCGGGCTGATCCTGGCTGCGATGTATGCGGCCACCACCGTCTGGCGCGCCTGGAAGAACGGCTATCCGCGGCTGCCGCGTGCCGGCTGGGGAGAGCGCTTTGCCGCGTTTCGCAAGTCGATCTGGGGTCTTTTGCTGATCGTCATCATCATGGGCGGCATCTATGGAGGTATCTTCACCCCCACCGAAGCCGCAGCGGTCTCGGCCGTCTATGCCTTCGTCATCGCGGTCTTTGTCTATAAGGATATCCGGATGCGCGATGTGCCGAAGGTGCTGCTGACCTCGGCAGCGATGTCGGCGATGCTGCTTTACATCATCACCAATGCCGTGATGTTCGCCTTCATCCTGACCTCCGAGCAGATCCCGCAGCATATGTCGGACTGGATCGTCAGCCTGGGCTTTGGCAAGATCGGCTTCCTCCTGATGGTCAATATCATGCTGCTGGTGATCGGCATGGTGATGGAGCCCTCGGCGATCATCCTGATCATGGCGCCGATCCTCTATCCGATTGCGGTAAAGCTGGGGATCGATCCGGTCCATTTCGGCATCATTCTGATCGTCAATATGGAGATCGGTCTGGCGACACCGCCTGTCGGGCTGAACCTTTATGTCGGATCGGCGATCTCGAAACTGGGCCTGACCGAGGTTTCGAAATCGGTGGTGCCCTGGCTGCTGACCGCGCTCGTTTTCCTGATGATGATCACTTACATCCCGGAAATAACGCTGTTCCTGCCACGTCTGATGGGGATGTAGCGACGATCTCCGGCAGATTCTGTCTGTGACCTGAAATCCCGCGGCCTGCCCTGAGCAGGTCGCGGGATTTGCATATCTACCCCGGCGCATCGCCCTCATATGAAGCCAGCGATGTTTCCGCAATCATCATGCCACGACGCGCCGAGATCATCATCGCCCGCGTCAGATGCGGCCGCAGCTGATCAAGCAGCACGACATGTTCGGGCTGATGCGGGCCGTTGTCATAGGCGTGGTCGATTGTCATCACCGCAAGCTCCTGCGTCAGCAAAGGCGCCACGGTGCCAACCTGCCAGCCCAGCCCGAAGCTGCGCAGCGCGCGCTGCTGGCAGTCTTGGCCCAGATCCCCGACCGGCAGAAAATCGATATCGCGCAGGAAGCCGAAATGGTTTTTCGCCAGCGCCCGGGCGGGCCGGCTGTTCGCGCCGGTGCCGCCGCTTGCATAAGCCGCCATCGCGGCTGCGACCTTGTCGGATGCAACAAAGCGGGGCGGGGCCGCAGGCGCGCCGGCAAAGATGACGCCGCCCTCGGATCCCGTCCGCAGCGCCAGCTGCTCCAGAACATCTGTCCAGACCGAAGGGACGAAAGCGGCTTCATAAATGCGGTCAATCAGACGCGATAAACGCATGTCCTTTCCCCGGACTTCTGCGCTTTTCGCAGTGAACAGAACTCGCTCAGATGTGTCAAATTCGTTCTGACAGGGCCGTCTTTACCTGGCTGGCAGCCAAGCCTGTCGAGATCCGCAGATCGCAGATACCGGCGAGATCAGTCTGCCGCCCGGCCCATCCCGGCCAGATACCATTCGACAAAGCGGCGCTGGCGCCCCTCCATCACGGCCAGCGGGCCGGGCTGGTAATAGCGCGAATTGACGCCTTTCTGGTTGTCCTCGGTGATGCGCTTATCTGCCTCGGAGGTCACGACCCACATCCAGGACAGCGCCTCGGGATCGTAGTCGCGCCCGGCCTCGGCCTCGCCATGCACCAGCCAGAGGATCTCCATCTCGCATTCGCTCACGCCATGGGGGATGAACCGGTAGATCACCGTATGATCGGGATAGGACAGGCTGTAGCTGACCGGCCCCATATTCAGATACGTGGTGCCGCCGTCATAGCGCGTGAACTGGCCCATCAGCGGCGCGACCGGCTCTCCGCCCGCACTGCCGCTGCGCGCACCGTCAAGCAGGGCAAAGCGCTTGCACCAGACCGGTTCGCGGTCTTCCCCGGCTGCAATGCCCCAAAGATCCGTCTCGGGCAGATCAAGGCCCTGGGCCGCCGCCTCGGCCTGCATCGCGGCAAAAAGATCGGCGACCTTTTCGGGCGACTGATCATTGGAATGGATCTCGCTGAATTCGGGATGCGAGGGGCCGCAATGATAGCATTCCAGATAATTCTCGACCGCGAGCTTCCAGTTTGCCGCGATGCGCCAGCTTTTGCGCAGAGCCACTTTCGCGGTCTCCCATCCATAGGCGCGGGCGACGGTGGTGATCACCTCCTGCGCCGCAGAAAAATCCGGCGGCTGATCGGCGAAGGTGAAGAAAATCAGCCCGCCGGCGATCCTGACCTGCAATTGCCGCAGCCCATGATCCTCGCGCCCGAATTCCGGGCCCATATCGCGCGCCGCGCGGAGCGAGCCGTCCAGATGATAGGCCCAGGCGTGATAGGGGCAGATGAACAGCCGCGTATTGCCAGAACGTTCCAGACAGACGCGCGATCCGCGATGACGGCAGACATTGGCCAGCGCGCGGATCTCATTGTCGCGGCCCCTGACCAGGATCACCGACTCCCCCGCGAATTCGACGGTGAAGAAATCGCCTGGGGCGGCCAGGCTGCTGACATGACCGGCGCAAATCCAATGACGGAACAGGAAGCGTTCCAGATCCTCGGCATAGATCGCGGGATCGGTGTAAAACGGCTGCAAAGGCGAGCGCCCCGGCGGCTGCAGTGCCAGGAGCTTTTCGATCCGGGAACCGATGGTGGTGGTGGCAAGCGGGCTGATTTCGGTCATCGCGGTCATTCCTCGCGAAGAGGGTGAAGGGGGATGCAGGCGGGTGGGGCAATCAGAACAGACGGAACTTTTTATCCTTCGCGACGGTGTCTGTTCCGACGCATCGGGCCGCGCCTCGCGCAAATAATGGCTGTTACGCCTCAGATTAACGCGCTGTGCCATTGTTTCCTATCAGCAGATCCGCGCATTCTCGATCAGTACAGATTGAAAGATCCCAGCTGATGACCAGGTATGAGAAAGTGGCCGGGATGATCACCGCGCGCATCGGTTCGGGCGCTTTGCGGCCAGGGGATCGCCTGCCTTCGGTGCGGCAGATGAGCCGGATCACCGGATTCAGCGCGGTCACAGTGCTGCATGGCTATGAGCTTCTGGAAAGTCGCGGCCTGTGCCGGGCGCAGCCGCGCTCGGGCTATTTCGTCACAGCCGTTCCGCCCGCGCCTGATACCCCGCCCGATCCGGCCCCTGACGACAGGGCAGAGGATCTGCACAGCCAGCTCCTGCGTCCGCAGCAGGATCGCCGGTTCGAGACCTTCGGCGCCATGTGGATCTGCGACGATCTGATCCCGCGCGCTCAGGCCGACCGCATCATGCGCCAGTCACTGCGCACCGGCAGCCGCCGCCTTGCCGAGGGGCTGGAACCCGATGGCGATCTGCGGATGCGCGAGGAGATCTGCCGCCATATCGCCAGGCGCGGCACCTTTGCCCAGCCAGGCGAGATCCTTATCACCGGCTCGGCGATCCAGGCCTGCAATCTCTGTCTCGACAGCTTTACCCGGCCGGGTGATACCGTGCTGGTCGAAAGCCCCGGCTATTTCCCACTGTTGGCCACGCTGCGGCGGCGCGATCTGAAGGTGATTGAAATCACCCCCGATCCGCTGCGCGGCCTTGACCCGGAGGAGTTTGCCCGGCTGCTGGCGGCGCATCCGGTGCGCGCAGCGATCCTGACAGTGACCAACCACTTTCCGACCGGTGTCACCTGCCCGCCAGAGGTGATGGAGCGGCTTGTCGCCATCGCCGCGCGGCATGGCACCGTGATCATCGAGAATGATATGTTCGGCGACCTTGGCTACCGGCCGGGTCCGCGCGTCACGCTGCGGCATTTCGATCAGGGCGCCACGGTGGTGCAGATCGGCAGTTTCGAATTCACCCTGCCGCCGGAATATGGCTATGGCTGGGTGGTGGGGGGGCTGCACAAGCGCGACCTGCTGGTCACCCATTACATGAACGGGCACCGCCTGCGCGATGGTTTCGTGCAATGGGGCATCGCGCGCTATCTCTCGGGGCGCAGCTATGACCGCCAGCTGCGTAACCTCAACCGCACGCTCGCGCGCCGGATGCAGGAGGGCCGTGCGATCCTGACTGAAGCCCTGGGCGGGCGGGGCGCGCTTTCCGATCCGGCGGGTGGCTTCACCTGCTGGCTGAGCCTGCCCGCGCCGCTGGACCAGGGCGTGCTTTTGCGCGAAGCGGGCATGGCCCGGACCAGTTTTCTGCCCGGTACGATCTTCGCGCCCGCAATGCCCGATGCCGGGGGCAATTTCGCTGCGGCGCTGGCGCTGAATTTCTCATTCCGCTGGACCCAGGAGACCAGCGCCAGGCTGCGCCATCTCGCGTCGCTTTTATCTGCCCGCTGACACCGCGTAGTTTTGGTGTCGCGGAGCGGTCTTCAGGGGGGCCGCGAAGCGCAACCGCCTCGCGGCAAGGCGTGGTCATCCTTTCAACCGGCCATTTCGCCCCGTCCCGGGCGGCCATTGTACCGCGCCTGCGCCAGAAGGAGCAGACGCATCAGCCCCATGGCAGCCAGCACGGTCAGCATGATCAGCACCGAGAAGGCCGCGGCCTGTGTCGATGAGCCTGCCTGATCAAGCCGCATCACCGAAACCGCGCCGACACTCAGCTTCGGGGTGATCAGGAAAATCACCGCCGACAGCGTCACCATCCCGCGCATGAACAGGAAGAAGAACACCGAAATCAGCGTTGGCACCATGATCGGAATGATCGCATCGCGCAGGTTGGCCCAGACACCGCCACCGATCGTGGTCACGGTTTCCTCAAGCTGTCGCGGCACATTGCGCACGCCCGTTACCATCGTCAGGAACCCCTGCGAGTGGTAATGGTAGAAGTTGCAAAATGCGATCAGCAGGGCCGAGCCGTAAAGAATGCCGGGAAAGACCGGCTTCACATTGAAGGACAGCACGTAGGAAAGCCCCAGCACCAGACCGGGCACGCCAACCGGAATGATCGCCAGCAGATAGACAAGCCTTGCCGGGCCGCGCGACATCTTGCGTTGCGCCAGAACCAGGGCGAACAACATCAGGGTGCCAAACGTCGCGGTGATCAGCGAGGCATAAAGCGAGGTCCAGAGCGGATCATAGCCGCCATGGGTGGTGATATTGTAGTTCTTCAGCGTCAGGCTCATTTTATAGGGCCAGAGCTGCACAAAGCTTGCGAAGATCACCACGGCGACAATCGCGATCAGGAAAAGCGCGGTCAGGTAGCTGGCGGCCCAAAGCGGAATATCGCGCGGCGCCCAGCGGTCGGGCTCGACCGGGATCGCGCCTTCCTGGGTGCCGCCGCGCTGTGCGGCGACTTTTTCAAGATAAAAGGCCAGCAAAGTGGGGATCAGCAGCAGGATCCCGACCACCGCGCCCATGTTGAAATTCATCTGGCCGACGACCTGGGCGTAGATCTCGGAGGCCAGCACCCGGTAATTGCCGCCGATCACCGCCGCATTGCCGAAATCGGTGATGGTCACGGTGAAACAGACAAAACCCGCGCTCAGAAGGCCGAAGCGCAGCGATGGCAGCGTGATATCGACAAAACGCCGCCAGGGCGAGGCGCCCAAAACCAGCGCCGCATCATATTGGCGCCGGTCGGCATAGCGCAGCGCGACCGCAAGGATCATCACGGCCTGAGGCAAAGCATACATCGAATTGGCGATCACCAGGCCGGGCAGACCGTAGATCTGCATTTGCATCCCGGTCAGATAATTCAGCAGGCCATTGCGGCCAAACATGAAGATCAGACCAAGCGCCTGTACCAGCGAGGGCGCCAGCAGTGGCAGGATCAGTGCCAGCGAGACCAGCCAGCGCAGCGGTATCCTGCTGCGGCTCATCGCATAGGCGATCACAAGGCCAAGGCTGACACAGATCAGCGCAGTCAGACCGCTCATCACCATCGAATTCCACACCACGCGCCAGAGGTGATCAAGCGCGAGGATCTCGCGGTAATTGCCAAAGCCCACCGCCCCGTCGCGTTGCAACAGGCTGCGCCAGATCACAATCGCCAGCGGATAGAGGAAGAAAAGCGCCAGCCCCGCCAGCGGCACCAGCAGCACCACGCGCTGAAAGAGCCGCTCTTCAAAAGGGGTATCCAGGCCGCGCGCGACGCGTTTACCTGCAATGCTCATGGCTGAACCCAGACACCGGCACCCGCCTGCAGGCTGAGGTCAACCGAAGCGCCTTCGCTGAAACCGGGCAGGCGGTGGGTTTCGGCCAGGATGGTTTCGCCCTGCCAGTCCACCTCGACGCGGCTGACATTGCCGAGGAAGGTGATCGACCGCACCCGGCCCGTGGCCGCCGCATCCTCGCGGATAAGCACATCTTCCGGACGCAGTGCGAAAAGGCTGTCGCCCTGGCCCTGGGGCGGTGTGACGCCGAACCCCGCCGCGCGCGCGGCGCTTAACAGGGTCGAACTGCCGACGAAATCTGCGACAAAGCGGGTCGCCGGCCGCGCGTAGATTTCCGCCGGAGAGCCGATCTGCTCGATCCGGCCCGCGCTCATGCAGACCACGCGGTCCGACATGGTCAGCGCCTCTTCCTGGTCATGGGTCACCATGATGGTCGGGATGCCAAGCCGCTTCTGCATCTGACGGATCTCGGTCCTGAGCCCGGCCCGTACCCGCGCATCCAGCGCCGAAAGCGGCTCGTCCAGCAGCAAAAGCGCCGGCTGAACTGCCAGGGCGCGCGCAATCGCCACCCTTTGCTGCTGCCCGCCGGAAAGCTGCCAGGGCAGGCGGTCGGCGAATTGTTCCAGTCTGACCAGCGCCAGAAGTTCTTCGACCCGCGCAGAGATCTCGGCCCGGGGGCGCTGCCGCAATTTCAGCCCATAGCCGATATTCTGCGCCGCAGTCATCTGCGGGAACAGCGAATAGGACTGGAAGACGATGCCGAAACCGCGATCACGCGCCCCGATCGTGGCAAGATCGCGCCCGCCCAGGATCATCTCGCCGGTCTCAAAGCTTTCCAGCCCGGCGATCACCCGCAGAAGCGTGGTCTTGCCGCAGCCCGAAGGCCCGAGCAGACAAACGAATTCACTGTCGCCGACCGAGAGATCGATCTCGTTCAGCGCCTGAAATGTGCCATAGAACTTCGACAGCCCTCGGATGTCCAGGGTCATCATACCTCACTCAATACGGAGTTTCTGTGCAGCGGCAGCTGGTGAAGACGGGATGCGGAAAAGGCTCCGCATCCCACAGATCAGGCGTCTCAGCGCCCGACGGTCTCGCGCCATTTGGTGAGGATCGCGTCACGCGCCTCGCCCGAAGCTGCGAAATTCATCGGGAAAAGCACCGAGGAAAGATCTTCCGGCAGACCGGCTTTTTCCGCCTGGGGCGACCGCGGCACACCGGGAATGGTGACCAGATCCTTGCGCGCCGCATAGGCTTCGGCCGCGCCTTCTCCGAGCGTCCAGTCAAGGAAACGTTTGGCATCATCGGGATTTTTCGCCGAAGCCATCAGCCCGTTGGCCTCCAGCTCAAAGCCGGCGTAATCCGAGGGGATCACCATCTGGATCGGATAGCCCTCATCAATTCCCTGCATCGCCACGTAGGAAAGTGATGCCCCGATGGCGAATTCACCGGCCTGGGCCATGCGGCAGGGCCGCGAGCCAGAGGTGGTATATTGTGCCATATTCGGGTCGATATCCTTGATCAGCTGCCAGCCGGCCTCATCCCCCGCGCCCTGCAGGATCGCCGCGATCTGCAGATAGCCGGTGCCCGAAGAGGACGGATCAGGCATCACCACCTCGCCCTTATAGGCGGGGTTCTTCAGATCTTCCCAGGAGGTGGGGACCGGCGCGCCCAGCTGGGCCAGACGTTCGGTATTGACGCAGAAAGCGCCGACATAGCCCGTGGGCGCAAACCAGCGGCCATCCTTGTCGCGGAACTGCGCGCCAAGGGCATCTTCGCCTTTGGCATCATAGCCCGCAAGCTGATCATAGATCGCCGGGTTAAGCATATTGGTGAGGGCAAAGCCCCAGATGACATCGGCCTGCGGATTGCCGGCCTCGGCGATCAGCCGCGCGCCAAGGTCGCCGGTCGAAAGCCGCAGCAGGTTGACGGTGACATCCGGCATATCGGCTGCTGCCCGCTCCAGGTAGGCAGCAATCTCGTCTTCTTCCAGCGCTGAATAGACCGTGATCTCGCCCGCCAGTGCCGGTAATGCCGCCACCCCGAGAGCAAGCCCGGCAAGAAGTGAAATAGTATTCTTCATAAGCCTTCTCCTGTTGATTGGTTTTATTTTTCAGAAACGGTAACGCAGGCTTGACGATGTGGCAATCTGTGCATTTGTGCTATATTGAGGTTTTTCAAAAATCATCATTCCAGCACGGGAGTTGTCCGGACATGGTTACAGACGCGCCAGGAAATCGGACAATTCAGGCCGAAATTGCTGATTATGCGTTCAAAATCGCGACCGAGGCCGGAAGGCTGGGGATGCAATGGTTTCGCAAGCCGGTCGCAATTGACATCAAGGAAGACCAGAGCCCCGTCACCGAAGCAGATCGCGCGGTCGAGGCCTTTCTGCGCGAGAGACTGCGCGCGGCCTTTCCGGAACACGCAATTCTGGGCGAAGAATTCGGCCTGGAAGGCCAGTCCGGCGCTCCGACCTGGGTCGTCGACCCGATTGACGGCACCCGGAGCTTTATCACCGGCTGGCCGATCTGGGGCACCCTTATGGCCCTGACCACCGATGATCGCCCGCAGCTTGGCATCGTGCATATGCCGGCCCTTGGCGAAACCTGGGTCGCAAGCGCCGGCAATGGTTGTCGCTTTCACGGCGCTGACGGAACAAGCAGTGCCGCGCGCACCAGCAGCTGTGAAGACCTGGCCCAGGCGCGGTTCTACACCACATCTCCCGACTATTTCGACAGCAGCGAACGCCCGCATTACGAGGCGATCCGCGATGCGTCCCGGGTCCGGCGTTTCGGCGGCGACTGCTATGGATACGGCTTGCTTGCCTCGGGACATATCGACCTCATTGTCGAAAGCCGCCTGCAGCCTTATGATTTCCTTGCTATCGCGCCCGTGGTCACCGAGGCTGGCGGCGTCATCACTGACTGGCAGGGTAAACCATTGACCCCAGGCTCTGGCGAGCAGGTCATCGCTGCCGCAACGCCCGCATTGCATCGCGAAGCCCTGGCCTTTTTGAACAGCTAATAAAAGGTCTTCGCCCCATGTGGCAGGCAAAGCGTCATCAGCGGATCCGCGCCCTTCTGGAAACTTTTGGTCAGGTCAGCATCGACAGGATCGTCACCGAACTTGGCGTCTCACGCGAGACGGTGCGGCGCGACCTGAAAGAGCTGGAAGAAGCGGGTGCCCTGCGGCGCGTTCATGGCGGTATCGTGCCGTCACATGCCGAGAATGAAGCGCCATATCCCGAACGGACCCGCCAGAACCTGCGCGAAAAGCGGGCGATTGCCGGGGCCTGTCTCGGGCTTGTCAGCCCCGGCCAGACCTTGCTGATCGATGCGGGCAGCACCACCGCCTGCCTTGCCGGGCAACTGGCCGGGCTGAGCGGCCTGCTGGTCTTCACCAATTCGGTCGAGGTCGCCAATCATCTGAGCACGGCCACGTCGCGCGCGCGCCAGAATCGCACCATTCTGTTTGGCGGCGATTTCATTTCGGCACCGGCCTCGACCTGTGGCATGACGACCCTTGCCGCAATCGCCAATGTGCGGGCCGATATCGCGTTTTCATCGCCCTATGGCCTGAGCGCGGCGGATGGCGCGACCAGCATGCTCGTTGAAGAGGCCGAGATCGCGCGGGCTGTCTTTGCCAGCGCCACGCGCCGGATCCTTTTGGCAGACGGATCGAAACTGGGGCGCTGCGGTCGCATCTCTTTTGCATCGGCCGGTGAACCCGACCATATCATCATGGACGCCGCCGCGCAGGAACATCCCCATTTCACGCTGCTGCAGGAAAAAAGCGGCAACCGCATCATTTGCGCGGGTGCAGAAGCGCCGCAGTGACGCGCTGAAGGCCGATGCCCGTGCCGGTTGCGAGGGAACCTCTGCCAGGCCCGGGCGTTGCCGATGTGATGATTGCGGTGTGAGGGAAAATGTCCGAAAGCCCACTGCTGCGACCAGGTGAAACCTGCTGGAGGGTCGAGACCGCGCAGCGATTTGCCTTTGTCGTTGATGGCGCGGATTATTTCGTATCCCTGCGCAAGGCGCTTCTTCAGGCCCGGCATTCGATCATGCTGGTGGGCTGGGATTTCGACACCCGGATCACCTTTGGCGACAGCAGGGACGGGGGGCCCGAGCGGCTGGGGGATTTTATCCTCTGGCTGGCGGATCGGACGCCGTCGCTTGAGATCAGGCTGCTTCGCTGGGATACGGGTGCGTTCAGGGCGATGCTGCGCGGCAATACGATCTTCACCATTCTGCGCTGGAAGGCGCATCCCCGGATCACGCTGAAGCTTGATGCAAAGCATCCGCTGGCCGGATCGCATCACCAGAAGATCGTGGCGATCGACGACAGTATCGCCTTTGCGGGCGGCATTGATCTGACCATGCAGCGATGGGACACGCGCGATCATCTTGATGATGATCCGCGCCGTGTCGGCCCGGGCGGACGGCCCACGGATCCCTGGCATGATGCGACCAGCGCCTTTGACGGGGACGCCGCGCGGGCCATCGGCGATCTGGCGCGGGCGCGCTGGCTGACTGCCACCGGGGAAAGCCTTGAACCCTGTTCGCAGTGTCACGACTGCTGGCCCGAAGGGCTGGCGACTTCATTCACAAAGATGCGGCTTGGTATTTCGCGGACCATCCCGAAGATGGACGGGCAGGAGCCGGTCCATGAGATCGAGGCCGCCTGGATCGATATGATCGCGCGGGCAAAGCGGATGATCTATGCCGAAAGCCAGTATTTCGCCTCGCGCAGGATCGCGCATGCCATTGCCGAACGGCTTGCAGAGGCGGACCCGCCGGAGATCGTTATCATCATGCCGCATACCGCCCATGGCTGGCTGGAACCGCTGGCGATGGACACTGCCCGCGCGAAGCTGGTCGAAGCGTTGCAGCGGATCGACCACCACGGCCGTCTGCGCATCTGGCATCCGCAGACCGCAGGCGGACAGCCGATCTATGTCCATGCCAAGGTGATGGTTGTGGACGATCAGATCCTGCGGGTGGGATCTTCGAATTTCAACAACCGCTCGATGCGGCTCGACAGTGAATGCGATGTGATCCTCTCGGCGGATGAGGCGGGCAATGCGGATCTGAAGGATGAAATCGCGGCGCTGCGCAATGATCTGCTGGCCGAACATCTGGGCGTCACACCAGCAGAGGTTGCCGCCAGCCTGGAGGCGACCGGCTCGCTGATCGCCACGGTCGGGGCGCTGCGCGGACCAGGTCGCAGCCTCGTCCCGTATGAGGTTCCGGACCTCTCTGCCATCGGAGCATGGCTTGCCGAGAATGAGATCCTCGACCCGAACGGCCCGGACGAGATGTTCGAGAGCCCCTCAAAGCGCGGGATCTTTAAAGGGTGGGAGCGGCTGAAAAGCCGCTTCCGCCGCCCGAAAAAGGGTCAGCGGTAGCTGACTGCCCTCGCAAAAGGTCAATGATCAGCACCGATTTATCTGCCTGGGTGCGCAGCGTGGGAGTGGTTATTCGCGTTTCGGCTCAGTTCAGGCGCCAGATCGCGATATTGAGCAGCGAAGCAAAGGCAACCCAGGCGATATAGGGCAGAAACAGGAGGGCTGAGACCGGCTCTCTCGTCCTGGCTCTCAGACAGAAGGCGACCAGCGTCGCCAGCAGGGCAAGGATGATGACCAATCCAAGCGCAATGTTCTGCAGCCCGAAAAAGGCGGGCGACCAGGCGAAGTTCAGCCCCAGCTGCAGGGCCCAGAGCCAGCGGAGCGGCTGATCCTGTATTCTGTCAAAGACCCTCCAGCCGACGATGCCGATCAAAACATAAAGAACGGTCCAGACCGGGCCGAAAACCTGGTTTGGTGGGTTGAAGCCGGGCTTTGCGAGGCTCTCATACCAGGCACCGGGGATGTTGAGCCAGCCAATCAGCAAGCCGGCCAGGACCACCGGCACGACGAATAAAAGCGGTCTCAGCATGGTTGGGGCTCTCCTTCGGGCTGTCCTGGTCGCGAGGCCATAAGGGCGCGGCCCGCGTTTAAATACACGGGCCGCAGCAGGCCGGGGCGGGGCAGGGAGAGGGAGGAGGCCGGGCCCCGGCCATCAGATGCCGAAAGAGGCGTCAGCGCCGGCGATCACTGGCGCAAAGTCCTGCCAGCACAAAGCCCGCTGCAACGCCCATCAGGCCAACGGAGGTCAGAACGGTTGCCGTTGTGCCGGGGTTTTCGCGCATGGCGCCGACCGTAAGACTGGCCTGTTCGCGAACTTGCGACGCGACCTGACGCGCACGGCCTTTGCCTTCCTCGAAGGCATCTTCCGCGTCATCCATCGCGTCTGACGCCCGCGACGCGAGAGATTTGCTCATTCTGGAAACTTCTTTCTTCAGATCGGTGATCTGCTTCTCCAGATTGGCGCGGATATCGTCTGCTGCCTCTGCCATAGTCAGCTCTCCTTTTAGAACAAGTAAACGAACTCACACCTGTCCAACGGTAAAGCGGCTCTCAGGTTCCCTGGGATGACGTTGCGTTCACTCGGGGGTGATGGCGCGCCGTCGCAATATCGGCTGCAAGGTGTTCGGTCATCCGGGCCCGGGCCCCGGGGTCCTGCTGCCGGAGGATTGCCGATGGATGCCAGGTGATCAGCACCGGCCCGCCATGAAGGCCGGTTTCGATCTGCCCGCGCCGGGCGGTCATCGGAGCCTCGCTGCCGGTCAGGGCGAACGCCGCCGTGGCGCCAAGCGCCAGCACAAGATCTGGCCGGATAAAGCCCAGTTCCAGCCCGAGCCACCAGCGGCAGTGCAGGATTTCCTGCCGGGCCGGGTTTTGATGCAGGCGCTGTTTGCCGCGCGGGCTGAATTTGAAATGCTTTACCGCATTGGTAAGCCAGACCGAAGCCGGGTCGAGGCCTGCCGAGGCCATGCTCTGCCGCAAAAGCTGTCCGGCGGGGCCGATGAAGGGGCGCCCCTCCAGATCCTCGCGGTCGCCGGGCTGTTCGCCGACCAGCATCAGGCGGGCGGTCGCAGAGCCCTCTCCCCAGACAGTCTGAGTAGCCGCCTCGCACAAACCGCAGCGACGGCATTGCAGCGCCGCATCCTGGGCCGCCGCCAGCGTCTCTGGCAGATCCTGAGCTGCGGGCATCGTGGCGCGGTAGCGGGTCGAAACAGCGGCGGCACCGGGGCGCGGTGCGCTGGCCGCCGCCTCGCGCATCCGCTGTACCCGCGCTTCTGCATCTTTCAGCATATCAGGGATCAGCCGGGTCTCGGGCAGGTTCTTCCAGTATTTCTTCGGCATCTCCGAACGCATCGCATCAAGTTTCACTCGTGCCGGGTTGAAGATATTGGCGAAATAGGTGGCCCAGAGGCTTTCTGACGCATCTTCGGGAAGATCGGGGCGCGCCCCGCCGGGATGAAAGGCAAGCTGCCCGGCCTCGAACCGGGCGGTCAGGCGCGGCGTGGCGATCATCCAATCCATATCGGCAAAGCGTTTTGCGAAAAAGCTGCTGCCGGGTTCCAGTGTGTTATGACCGGGCTCGAACCAGGCCGCAAAACGGCGTCTGCCTTCGGAGGGCAGTTCGCGAAACCGCACGAAAGCGTGCATCTTGTGGATGTCGCGGCCCACGGCCTTTGTCATCAGGTTCAGTCGCCGCCCCAGCGGATCGGTTTGCGACAGAGTGTCCCCCTCGCGCGCGTCCAGACGCCAAAGCGCCTGATAGAGCAGGGCGAACCGCTCTGGCGCAGAATGCCAGATGACCGAGCCTGCCAGTTTCACGAATTGCCCGGGCACCCTTGCCTGATGCGGGCCGGGGCCGTCCGGCAGCGGATCGGCCGCGAAAAGCCCCGCCCCGCCGGTCCAGTCTATATCGCCTGGGGGGATGCGGTGGCTGATCGCAAGCCGTGCCGCCTGCCGCCATGCCCCGAACTGCCCCTGTTCGGGCAGGGTGACGGCGAAGCTCATAAAAGCGACAGCTGCTCTGGCGGTGGCGCGAAACGGGCGCGCAGGCCGGCGCTGTCAGTCAGCCCGCCCGGCGACCAGCCCGGGGCCGTGATGAAGGGCCGCGCTTTTTTCATCAGAGCGCCCATCCGCACGAGATCCTCATAGCGTAAGCCGCGCGAGCGGCGCGCCGCCAGGATGCGGTCGACCGTACGGGTGCCAAAGCCCGGAACCCGCAACAGCATATCCTTTGCGGCCCGGTTCACATCCAGCGGGAAGAGCCCGCGATGCTGCAGCGCCCAGGCCAGTTTCGGGTCGATCTCCAGATCCAGATGCCCGGCAGTCGTGCCGGTCGCGATCTCTTCGGCGCTGAAGCCGTAAAAGCGCAAAAGCCAGTCTGCCTGATACAGCCGGTGTTCGCGCAACAGTGGCGGCTGGACCAGGGGCAGGGCCGATGACGCGTCCGGGATCGGCGAGAAGGCCGAGTAATAGACCCGCCGCAGCTTGTAGCCGGTGTAAAGCCGGGTCGAGCTTTGCAGGATCGTCACATCATCGGTGCCATCTGCGCCGATGATCATCTGCGTCGACTGGCCGGCAGGGGCAAAGCGCGGCGGGCGCCTGCCGGTCAGGGTTTTCTCTTTCGCGGCCTCCCCCTCGATCCGCACCTGCGCCATGGCAGAGCGTATTGTCTCGGGGCGTTTTTCCGGAGCGAAGCGGCGCACCGAGGCATCGGCGGGCAATTCGACATTGATCGAGAGGCGGTCGGCATAAAGCCCTGCCTCGCGGATCAGATCCGGGCTGGCATCGGGAATGGTCTTCAGATGGATATAGCCCCTGAAACCGTGATCCTGGCGCAGGACCCGTGCGATGCGGGCCATATCCGCCATGGTCTGATCGGGCGAACGGATGATCCCCGAAGACAGGAACAGCCCTTCGATGTAATTGCGCCGGTAGAATTCCAGCGTGAGCGTGACGACCTCATCGACCGAAAATCGCGCGCGCTCGACATTCGAAGAGACGCGGTTGATGCAATAGGCGCAGTCGAAGATGCAGAAATTGGTCATCAGGATTTTTAAAAGGCTGATACAGCGCCCGTCCGGCGTGTAGGCGTGGCAGATGCCGGCGCCGCCCGAAGACCCGATACCACCCTTGCGGGAATCGCGCTTCTCGCCTCCGCTGGAGGCGCAGGAGGCATCATATTTTGCCGCGTCCGAAAGGATCGCCAGCTTGTCCTGAAGGGGTCTTGCCATGCGCAGGACAGTATATGTTCACTATATGTTCGTCAATTTCCTCTCTGCCCTATGAGCTGAAATGTGACTGGCGGCCCTGGAGAGCGACCGCCCTATCCGCCAGTTGCCACAAATGGCCTTGCCGCACGCACCGCGCCGGGGATTTTTCCCGCCAGAGCTGAAAAATGCCCTTCCCGGGCCCTGCCCGCATGTAAAAAATTGCGTGGGGGGCCGCATTCCGATTGAATCGAGATGTTTCGTATATAAAATAAATTGCAGAACCGGCGCGGCATGACGCTGGAAGCGAACTGCAAACAGAGAGGAAGCCATGATGATGAGAGCTTGCGGCGATCCGGCCGGGGCGCGCGCTCCCTTTGGAAAGGTGGCCTCCTGGCAAGGAGGGCTCGTATGAGCACCCTGCTTTTGTTGCAGGTCATGAATGGCGTTCAGTTCGGGATCCTCCTCTTCCTCGTTGCTGCAGGCCTGACGCTGATCTTCGGGATCATGGATTTCATCAACCTGGCCCATGGTGCGCTGTACATGGTCGGGGCTTATCTGATGGCGACTTTCGCCGCGACGACCGGCAATTTCTGGCTCGGGCTGGCGCTGACCCTGCCGGCGATGCTGGTGGTCGGATTGTTGCTCGAGCTCGGGATCTTCCGAAGACTCTATCAGCGACCGCATCTCGATCAGGTTCTGGCGACCTTCGCGCTGGTGCTGATCACCTCTGAGCTGGTCAAGATGATTTGGGGGGCGGCACCACTGAACGTCCCGATGCCCGAGAGCCTTTCGGGCTCGATGCCGCTGGCCGGGCCGATGCGCTTTCCGGTCTACCGGCTGGCGATTATCCTTGCGGGGCTCGGTCTTGCACTTGGGCTCTGGTATGTGATCGGGCGCACAAGGCTCGGGATGCTGCTCAGGGCAGGCGCCTCGAACCGCAATATGGTCTCGGCACTTGGCATTGATATTTCACGCCTTTTCACCGTGGTCTTCGCCTTTGGCGCCATGCTGGCCGGCTTTGCAGGGGCCATTGTCTCGCCCATCCTCTCGGTCGATCCGGGGATGGGAGATTCGATCCTGATCCTCGCCTTCGTGGTGATCGTGATTGGCGGCGTCGGCTCGGTCCGGGGGGCCTTTATCGCCGCGCTGCTGGTCGGCATCATCGATACGGTCGGGCGGATTTTCGGGCCGATGCTTTTGAAAATGGCCTTTGATCCGGCGGTGGCCAATCAACTGGGCCGCACCCTTGCCCCCATGCTGGTCTATCTTCTGATGATCGCCATTCTCTGCTGGCGCCCGAACGGGCTTTTCGGTCGGAGCCATGCCAAATGACCCAGATCCCCTCGCAGATTACCCGTACCGGCGACCCCCGCATCCGCATCGCATTATGCATCTTCGCGGCCCTTGCCATCGTGCCGCCGCTTCTGAACCTTGCCGGGCTGGACTATTACACCTCGGTCGTCACGCGGATGATGATCTATGCCATCGCCGCGCTGTCACTGGATCTGATCCTGGGCTATGGCGCGCTGGTTTCCTTTGGCCATGCTGCCTTTTTCGGGATCGGCGCCTATGCGGCGCTGTTCCTGCAAACAAGGGGGATCACCGATTTCTTCCTGCATCTCGCGGGGGCAAGCCTTGCAGCCACAGCCTTCGCGCTGGTGACCGGGGCCATCGCTTTGCGCACCCGCGGGGTTTATTTCATCATGATCTCGCTGGCCTTCGGCCAGATGGCGTTCTTCTTCTTCATCTCGCTCTCGGCCTTTGGCGGCGATGACGGGATGAGCCTGCCGCGCGCCACCCTTTTCGGCCAGGACTTGCTGCGCAGTGAGATCACGCTGTTCTATCTGGTCCTCGCGATCCTCGTGGTGATCTTCGGCTTTCTCTGCCGCCTGACCCGGTCGCGCTTTGGCAGGGTGCTGATCGGCACCCGCGAAGACAGCCTCAGGATGGAGGCGATCGGCTATAGGATCATGCCCTATCAGATGGTCGCCTATGTGATTTCGGCCGTGATCTGCGCCATCGCCGGGGTGCTGATCGCGAACCAGCTCCAATATGTCTCGCCAACGCTTTCAAGCTGGCAGCGTTCGGGTGAATTCATCATCATGGTCGTGCTGGGTGGCGTCGGAAACCTCGTCGGGGCGCTGGCCGGTGCCCTTCTGACCATCGGCCTGGAAGAGGCGCTCGCACGGTTCTCGGAACACTGGAAGCTCTGGTTCGGTATCCTGCTTCTGGCGGTTGTTCTGTTCTCGCCCGGTGGCCTGACCCGCCTCGTGGAGCGCATCGGCGGGCGCGTCAGCGGCAAGGGAGATGACAGATGAGCCAGCCCCTGCTTGAAGTCACGTCGCTGCGCAAATCCTTTGGCGCGCTTGCCGTCACCAATGACGTTTCGCTGAAGGTCTTTTCCGGTCAGATCCACGCGATCATCGGGCCGAACGGGGCAGGCAAGACCACGCTGATCTCGCAGCTTTCCGGCCAGCTTGCGCCCGACAGCGGCGAAGTGCGTTATGATGGCGAGACCATCACCCATCTCGACATGGCGGGGCGGGTGCGCCGCGGCCTTGCGCGGTCGTTTCAGCTGACGCGGATCCTGCCCGGGCTGTCGGTGCTGGAAAATGTCGCCATCGCGGTTCAGGCGCGGACGGGATCCTCCTTTCGCTTCTGGCAGGTTGCCGCCCAGGAACGCGCGCTGAATGACGAGGCCATGGCCTGCCTGACCGAGGTCGGGCTGGACGCCCAGGCCCGGCGGCTGGCCCGCACCCTGTCGCATGGCGAGAAACGCCAGCTTGAAATCGCGATTGCCCTGGCGACAAAGCCACGCCTTTTGCTGCTGGATGAACCCCTTGCCGGCACCGGCCCGGAAGAGGCCGAGATCCTCGTCGCGCTGATGCTCAGGCTGAAATCCCGCGTCACCATGATGCTGATCGAGCATGACATGAGCGCGGTGTTCCAGCTTGCCGACTGGATCTCGGTGCTGGTTTACGGCGAAATCGTCGCCGGCGGCACCGCCGAAGACATCCGCAATCACCCGAAGGTGCGCGAGGCTTACCTCGGCGAAGAAGAGGAGGGCACCTGATGCTGCTGGTCGAGGATCTCGAGGCCTCTTATGGCGACAGCAAGGTGCTCTTCGGCATGTCCCTGTCCATCAGCCAGGGCGAGGTCGTCACGCTTCTGGGCCGCAACGGCATGGGCAAGACCACGACGATCAACACGATCTTCGGCCTTGTAAAACCACGCGGGGGCCGGATCTCGGTGCATGGCCGTGACGTCGCCGGCCTGTCGCCGCACAGGATCGCGCGGATGGGGCTTGGGCTGGTGCCCGAGGGGCGGATGATCTTCCCTAATCTCACCGTCGCCGAAAACCTGATCGCCACCGCCCGTTCCGGCGGAAAGAAGGGCAAATGGACGCTTGAGCGCGTCTGCGCACTTTTCCCGCGCCTGAAAGAGCGGGCGTCGAATATGGGCAACCAGCTCTCGGGCGGTGAACAGCAGATGCTGGCCATCGGGCGGGCGCTGATGACCAACCCGGATCTTGTGGTGCTGGACGAGGCGACCGAAGGGCTCGCGCCGCTGATCCGCGATCAGATCTGGGATTGCCTTGCAAAACTGAAGGCGGAAGGCGAGGCGATCCTTGTCATCGACAAGAATGTCGACGCGCTGACCCGCTTCGCTGACCGGCATTATGTCGTGGAAAAGGGCCGGGTCGTCTGGTCAGGAACCACGCAGGCGCTGAAAGACAGCCCCGGGATCAAGGATCGGTTTCTCAAGGTCTGAGGCGGGTCAGCGCCCCGTAAGTCAGCGCTGCGCGTGGCGGCGGGACAGCTCGGATGGCGGCGCCCCGAAGCGGCGACGGAAATCGGTGGCGAAAGCGCCAAGATGGTTGAAGCCAAAGCGCAGTGCCAGATCGGTGATGCCATTTGGCGGACAAAGACCGGCCTCGATCTCGGCCCGCACGCGCTGCAGGCGCATCTCTTTCAGGGCTGCCAGCGGCGTGGTGCCGCGCTTGTCACGCATCAGCCGGTGCAGGCTGCGCACACTTGTCCCGACCGCCTGCGCTATCGCCGCCGGGTCGATCACCTGGTCAAGATGGCTGGCCATGAACGCCTCGGCACGCAAAAGCATCCTGTCACTTTGCGAGCTGGTGTTCGGCGACTGAACGGCCACTGCGCCGGGCTGAGGGGGCAGCGCCGCTTCTGCGGCGGCGCCCCAGGCCGCGCCGCGCCCGCCGCCCGCCGGCATATGGGCTTTCAGCGCGCGGGCGATTGCGCCGATCAGGCTTTGCTCCAGGCCAAGCGCCAGCGGGCTGTCGCCCACCAGCACGCCGGATTCCAGTTCCGTCAGAAGATATTGCGCCAGCCGCCACAGCTGCGCACCTTCCGGCGTGGCAAGCGAAAGACTGCCCGAGGGCAGCGGCCCACAGGCCAGTGCCGTGATCTGCGGCGCGCTCAGATCGACGATGAGCATCCGGCTGTCCTGGGAGAAATCCAGATCCAGCGCGGTTGGCGCATCGACCACCTGGGCCTCAAGGCCCGAGCGGAAGCTCTCCTCTCCCCTTCGCCCGCTGCGTGCAAGGAAGGTGCCCCCGACGGGGATCTGCAACAGCGAAATGGCCCGGTCGGGTGCCACCCTGACCGAAGCGGGCGCGCCCAGACGTACCGCCGTCAGCCCCAGTCCATTGACCCGCTGATGCAGGATCTCGGTCCGGTATCCGCGCCGCGCCTTGCCCCGCACCCGGCAGGGGCGCAAGAGATCAGACATCACCGCCTCGAATTCCTCGAGCGAGCTGCTGCGCTTCCACAAAGGGGGCGGCGACAGAGGCGGCAAGGGCGGCGGCGGCAAGGTGTGCATTAACGCGATCAACCGGGTCAGTGAGGGGCGGAATTTATTTCAGGCTTATAGTTTCAGACGGCAATTCAACCATGGGCCGGGCGACCTTTGCAAAAGCTTTCTGCACAGGCTGTATCTGACCGCGCAGGTCTTTTGTCCCTCACGGCCCTGCATGCGGGAAAAAGCGTATCAGATGGCGCTCTGCTGATAGTCTGGCGCTGTGGCGATAGCTGGCGCGGCCCCTGCCCTCAAGCATCGGCCCAAATGACGGCCGCAGGCAATAACAGCAGGCAGCCGCGACAGGGAAGTGAGGAAAGACATGAATGTATTGGTGAGTGGCGCCGGCATTGGCGGGCTGACGCTGGCCCTGATGTTGCAGGCGCGCGGCATTTCCTGCCAGATTTTCGAGGCCGCCCCCGAAATGCGCGAATTGGGTGTTGGCATCAATGTGCTGCCGCATGCCATCCGCGAACTTACCGAGCTGGGCCTTTTGCCCGAGCTGGACCGGATCGCCATTCGCACCAGCGAATTGCGTTACCAGACAAGGCAGGGCCAGGAGGTCTGGCGCGAACCGCGCGGTGTCGAGGCCGGCGGCGACTACCCGCAATTCTCGATCCATCGCGGGCGGCTGCATAATATGCTGCGCGAGGCGGTGCTGGACCGGCTTGGCCCCGCTGCCGTGCAGCTTTCGCATCGCAGTACCGGATTCCACCAGGATGCGGATGGCGTCAGGCTGGAATTCGACACCGGCCAGTCAGCACAGGGCGATCTTCTGGTCGCGGCGGATGGGGTGCATTCACCGATCCGCGCACAGCTTTACCCGAACGAACCCGGCCTGAAATGGAATGGCGTCATGATGTGGCGCGGCGCGGTCGAGGCGGATGCTTTCGCAGATGGCCGCACAATGATCGTTGCGGGCGGCTTTACCTATAAACTGGTGCTCTACCCGATCGCACCCGGATCCGCGCCCGGCAAGGTGCTGATGAACTGGGTCGTAACCTACCGCCCCGGCGCCGAAGGCAGCCCGACCCCGAAACGCGAGGACTGGAACCGTCAGGGCACGCTGGAAGAGCTGATCCCGCATGTGCGCGCCTTTGATGTGAATGTGATCGACCTTGAGGCGCTGGTGCGCGCCACGCCGGTCTTCCTGGAATATCCGATGTGCGACCGCGATCCGCTGCCGGGCTGGAGCCATGACCGTGTGACGCTGATCGGCGATGCCGCGCATCCGATGTATCCGGTCGGATCAAATGGCGCGAGCCAGGCGATCCTTGACACCAGAGCACTGGCGGATCTGCTGGCCGGGGCGACGACACCGGATGCCATCCGGGCCGCACTTGCCGCCTATGATGCGGCGCGCCGCCCCGTCACCGCCGAGATCGTGCGGCTGAACCGGCTTGGCGGCCCCGAAGGGCTGATCGACGAGGTCGAGCGCCGGGCGCCGGCGGGCTTCTCCGATCTCGACCAGGTGATCACGTCTGAGGAACGCGCCGCCATCGTGCGCGGCTATGCTTCGACCGCCGGTTTTTCGGATGACCAGACCCGGAAACGCCAGTGAGGCGCAGAAATAGCTTTACACACAAAATTTTTAAATCTGAATGAGATGAAGAAGGAGAGCAAAAGATGACCACCCCGACCTATCCGCTGCCGCCCGTTCCCATGCCCCCCGGTGTGGTCGCCGGTGAAGATGGCATCAAAGGCATCGTCTGGAACATTCTGGGCCAGACCTATACGCCGAAATCCTGCAGCGAAAGCTCGATGTCCTGGCATGCGGTTTTCCCGCCCGGCACCTTTGTGCCGCATCACATTCATTTCACCCAGGATGAATTCGTCTATATCCTCTCGGGCGAACTCGAGGCCGAGGTCGGCGGCAAGCTGCGCCGTGCTGGCCCGGGCGATCTGGTTGTCCTGCCGCGCGGCATTGCGCATGGGCTCTTCAACCGGTCGGGGGCGGACGTGGTCGCAATGTTCTGGGTTTCCCCGACGGCAAAGCTGTGGGAAATGTTTTCTTTGATCCATAATGTGCCGGACCCGGCCGAAGTGGTGCGGATCGCCGGCTTCCACGAGCTGGAATTCGTGCCGCCCCCGGCGCTTGACTGATCACGAGACCTGACGGCGCGCGCCCGCCTGGCGCGCGCGCGTCCAACAAAAATTGGCCGCCAACAGACCGGCCACCAGAAAACACTGGGCGCCAACAGGCCCGATGGAGGTAATAAATGAATAAAGTGAAAGCATCCCTGCTGGCTGGCAGCATCCTCGCCGGGCTCGCATCCGTGGCGCGGGCCGATGATGATGTTGTCCGGATCGGCCTGATCTACACGCTGTCGGGGCCGGCGGCCGTCCTTGGCGAACAGGCGCGCGACGGCTTCCAGCTGGCGCTTGACGATCTGGGCGGCCAGATCGGCGGCAGGCAGGTCGAGCTGATCATTGTCGATGACGAACAAAAGCCCGAAGTCGCCGTCAGCCGGGCGCGCGAACTGGTCGAGGGCAATAAGGTCGATTTCGTGGTCGGCCCGATCTTTTCCAACATCCTGAACGCGATCATGCCGCCGGTCACAGAAGGCGGCGCTTTCCTGATTTCGACCAATGCCGGCACCTCGACGCTGGCGGGCAAGGAATGCAACGCGAACCTCTTCGTGACCTCCTATCAGAATGACCAGATCCACGAGGTTTCGGGCAAGGTAGCCCAGGATCGCGGCTACCAGAATGTCTATCTGCTGGCGCCGAACTATCAGGCCGGCAAAGACGCGATGGAAGGCTTCAAGCATTCCTATAAAGGCGGCATTGCCGATGAGATGCTGGTCCCGCTGGGGCAGCTGGATTTCTCGGCCGAGCTGGCGCAGATCGCCGCGACCGGCCCGGATGCGATCTATGCCTTCATGCCGGGCGGCATGGGTGTTAATCTGGTCAAGCAGTTCAACCAGGCCGGCATGAGCGGCATTCCCTTCCTCTCGGCTTTTACGGTGGACGAATCCACCCTTCCGGCACAGCAGGATGCCGCGCTTGAGATGTTTGCCGGGTCGAACTGGGCACCTGATCTCGACACGCCGCAATCACTGGCCTTCACCGATACCTTTATCGCGAAATATGACAAAGTGCCCGCGACTTTCGCGATGCAGGCCTATGATGCGGCGCTGCTGATCGACAGCGCGGTCAAAGCGGTGGATGGCAAAATGTCGGACCGGGACGGGCTGCGAACCGCGATGCAGAAAGCCGAGTTCACCTCGCTGCGCGGCGATTTCTCGTTCGGCAAGAACCACTTCCCGATTCAGGATTTCTACCTGACCAAAGTCGTGAAACGTGAGGATGGCCGCTATGCCACCTCGGTGGTCGAGAAGATCTTCGATGACTACCAGGACACCTATGTCAATGATTGCGGCTTGTAAGCCGCAGCATCGGCCCTGACCCGAAAAGACCGCCCCAGGGCGGTCTTTTTTGCTTCTGCCCCCCGGGCCAGATCCCCCGGCCTAATGCAAAAACCCCTGGCGCAGCAGGGCGACGGCAAGAGCGGTGCGATTGTCGGCCCGCAGCCTTTGCGCAAGGCGCTGGACATATTCCTTGATCGTATGTTCCGAAAGCCCCACGGCCCGGGCGATTTCCTTGTTTGAAAACCCTTCGCAAACCAGGGCTGCGACCCGCGCCTGCTGCGGCGGCAGGTCGCCTTCGACAGGGGTAGGCCGCACCAGCGAGCGCAGTGCGATCCCGGCGCCACGGCACAAAAAAACCAGCTGCTCGCGCGCCTGGGGCGTGAAAGGTCCGGTGCGCTGCAGCGTGGCAGTATAGATGACCCCCATCGTCGCCGCGTCGATCGGGATCAGCCCGCACATATTATGCCCAAGCCCCCAGGAGCTGAGCAATTCTCGCAACCCGCTGCGGGCCCAGTCCGCCTCGCCAAGACAGGTCCGGCCATCGGTGACGGGCACCTGCGCGCTGAGCTGCCGGATCAGCGGATCATCGGTGCCGTAAAGCGTTGCATAATCTTCCAGAAAACCACCCGGCACGCCGCTGGAATACAGCAGATCCGGCACGCCGCTGCGCAGAACATAGATCCCCATTCCCGAAGCGCCGCAATGCCGTTCCAGCGCGGCATGACATTGCGCGCCAAGCAACGGGATGGAGGCCGCAGAAATAACCTCCATCAGCTCCGCAGCGCTGAGATCGGCAGAGAGTGGCGCTGCGGTCATGGTCCAGTCCGAAAGTGCGGCCGGAAGTGGCCTGCGTCGCACAGTTTCAGAGGAGAGGATGATTCGGTCAATTCTGTCTGCAACTTTCACGATCATTCGGGTGTAAAAATTTCGTAGTCAAAGCATTCCTGCCGCAACCCCGCCGCAACAGCCCCCCTGTTCGGGGGGATTGAGGCGGGCCGGCCCCAACCACCAGGATCGTCCGACAGATCGGCCCTGTCTCCGCCCGCGCGGCGCGGCGGGCCGATTTGTGCAGTTCTTTAAAAGCGGCCAGCCCCGGCAAGGGGTGCAGATACGAGCCGCGCTACAGAGAGGTATCCGGATGAACATCAACGTGACCGCAGAGCCGCCGACCGCCACAGAGCTGATGGCACGCGCAGAGGCGCTTCTGCCACTGATCGAGGCGCAATCGGCCGAAGCGGAACGGCTCGGGCATCTGACCGATGAGGTCGTGCGCGAATTGCGCAAAGCCGGGCTTTTCACCATGCTTTATCCCCGCGTGGTCGGCGGCCCTGAGATCAGCCATTTCGATGCGATGCTGATCCATGAAAAGATCACCTATGCCCATGCTTCCGCCGGCTGGTATGTCGGCGTGAACAATATGGAAGGCACCACCATGGCGGTCTATATTGACCAGGCCGGGGTGGATCATGTCTTCGCAAAAGGCGTTGATATCACCATCGCCGGCAATGGCGTGCCGCGCGGTTTCGCCCGCAAGACCGATGGCGGTTACATGATCTGGGGCCAATGGGCCTATGGCAGCGGTATCCAGCACGCCGACTGGATCCATACCGGCGCCTTCCTTGTGGATGAGGCGGGCGAGATGATCATGGGGCCGGGAGGCCCGAAAGTGATCATCGCCCATCACCCGCGCGAGACGATCGAGCTGAAAGGCAACTGGGATGTGCTGGGGCTGCGCGCCACCGGCAGCTTTGATTACGCCGTCAAAGAGGGAACCGAGATCTTTGTCCCCGATGAAATGGTCTATGATTTCGATATCGAGGCGCCTTTGCGCGGCTCGCATCAGGGCACGATCGGGCTTGCCGGCTTCAGCGCCTGGGCCCATACCTCCTTTGCGCTTGGCACCGGGCGGCGGATACTCGACGAGCTGATCAAGGTCATCGTCCCCCGCCGCGATGCCTTTGGCCCCTCGGCCCAGAGCGCCAGTTTCAGGTTCCAGTTTGCCCAGAACGAGGCCAAATTCCGCGCCATGCGGGCCCTGGTGCTGGAGACCTGGAGAAGCGCATCGGACACGCTGGAGGCCGGACAACCGCTCAGCCAGCATCAGATGACGATGATCAAGCTCTGCCTGCGCTACAGCCATGATGTGATCTCTGACATTGCGACCTTTGCCCATAGGGCGGCGCGCGGCGCCTCGCTGCACAATACCGTCATGCAGCGGGTTTACCGCGATATTCACGCGGGCACCCAGCATATCCTGATGTCGGATCAGATCTTTGAGGAATGCGGCCGCGCGCTGATGGGCACCACCGATCCCAATGCGCCCTGGACGGTGTTCGGCGTGGCAGACGGGGGCAAATGACGTGCCCCCGGTCCTCGCGTTTTCCGCAACGAGCTGGCGCCCCGCCAGCCCGCGCCGCCTCGTCGAGGCGGCGGTCGACCGGCTGGACCGGTTGCATGGGATCGGGGCAGAGACCTGCGATCTGCTGGATGCAGGCCCCGGCATTGCCGCCTTTCGCCGCGAGGAGATGGGCTCTGACGCTCAGGCTCTTATCGCGCGGATCGAGGCGGCGCCGGCGCTGATCATCGGCTGCCCGGTGTTTCAGGGCGGTTATCCGGGCCTCTTCAAGCATCTCTTCGACCAGATCCCGCCGGGTGTCCTGAAAGGCCGCCCGGTGCTGATCACGGCCTGCGGCGGGGGATTGCGTCATGCGCTGGTGGTCGAACATCAGCTGCGCCCGCTTTTTGGCTTCTTTGAGGCGCTGACCATGCCCACGGCAGTCTATGCCTGCGCGCCGGAACTCGACGCGGATGACGCCCCGACCGGGGCGCTGGCACAACGGCTCGAGACCGGCGTGGCCCAGCTCGCCGCGTCTTTGCGTGAAATCCGCTGCGCCGCCTGAGGCGCTGCCCCACCAACATCACAGGAGCAGACATGTCTGACCCACTCGCAAATCTGACCGCCGGATTTCACCGGCAGGATCTGGTCGTGAATGGCATCCGCACCGCCGTTCTGACCCTCGGGCAAGGGCCCGATCTCGTCTTTCTGCATGGCACCGGCACCTTTACCGGGTTCGAGGCCGCGCGGCACTGGGCGGCCACGCATCGGGTGGTCATCCCTTTCCATCCCGGCTTTGGTCTCAGCGACGACGCGCCCGGGATCACGACCATCGAGGATGTGGTCTTCCATTACATGGCGCTGTTTGACGCGCTGAAGATGGAGCAGTTCGCGCTGGCGGGATTTTCGCTTGGCGGCTGGATCGCGGCCGAATTCGCGGTGCGACAGCCCGGGCGCGTCTCGGGCCTCGTGCTGATCGCACCGGCCGGTCTGATCAGCGAGGCCGCCCCCGCACCTGCGATGACCTCAATCACCCCGCCTGAACTGCCGGCCTATCTGGCGCATGATCCGGCCAGGATCCTGCCGCTCTTCCCCGCCGCCCCGGATCCGGCTTTCGATGCGGCCCTCGGGCGCGAGGTCGGTGGCTTTCTGAAACTCTCGGCACCCCATCCCGACGGGAACCCGGATCTGGCACGCAGGCTCTGGCGTCTGACGATGCCGGTTCTGCTGCTCTGGGGAGCAGAAGACCGTTTGCGCCCGACCGGTCAGGCGCAGGACTGGCTGGCACAGCTGCCCGGGGCCGAGCTTGCGCTGGTTCCGGCGACGGGTCACCTCGTTCTGGAAGAAACGCCTGAAAGCGCCGGCCTCGTGACCGGTTTCCTTGCCCGCACAGTGCCCGCCATGCCCGGCGGCATCACCGCGCAATCTGGTGCCTGGGACGGCGTGACTTGGAACATTCTCGGCCAGACCTATACGCTGAAACAGGCCGGGCCTGACAGCATGGCCTGGCATGCGATTTTCCCCGCCGACACCTTCGTGCCGCCGCATGTCCATCCGGATCAGGACGAGTTCATCTGGGTGCTCAGCGGAGAATATACGATCCGCCTCAACGGGGCCGAGCAAAAGGCCCGTCCCGGCGATCTGGTGGTGATGCCGCGCGGCATCCCGCATGGGATCTTCAATCTCTCGGGCAGTGAAGCCACCTGCCTGTTCTGGGTCGCGCCCACCCGCGATCTGCGCGCGCTCTTCGAGGCGATCCATCAGGTGCCGGACCCGGCCGAGGTGGTGCGCCTGGCTGCACTGCACAATATCCACTTCCTGCCGCCACCCGCCGGGGCCTGACCCCGGCACCCTCTCCCGCGCCGGGGCGGGAGGGGGGGACGGCCTGGAACCGGCGAAAAAACAAAAACCAACAGGGACTGATGAAATGACAACATGGGACAATCTTGCCCCGCCTGATCAGGCAAGGATCAGGCGCTGGCAATGGGGTGTGCTGGCGCTCGGGCTGTTTTGCGAGATCATGCTGGCGGCGGACTGGTATGGTCTGGCCGCCGTTCTGCCTTTCCTGTCACCCGATCTCGGGCTGGACGAGGCCCAGGCCGGCTTTGCCCAGGGCATTTTCGCGCTGACCTATGGGCTTGGCATGGTGGTCTGGTCGGCGCTCAGCCGCGACTGGTCGGCGCGGGCGATGCTGTTGACCGGGCTGATCGGCACCACCATCGGCATGGGCCTGCAGATCTATGTGCAAAGCTACGGTCAATTGCTGACGCTGCGGCTGATCATCGGCTTTTTCGACGCGGGCGTCTTTATCGGGGTGATGAAGCTTTTGCTGGCCTGGTTCCCGCCCGCACGGCGCGGGCTGGTGGTCGGTCTGATCCTTGCGGCCTACAGCCTTGCGATCACGCTGGATTTCGCCATCGGGATTCCGCTGACCATCAGCTATGGCTGGCGCAATTTCTTTGCGATCCTGACCTGCGGCACCGCACTTGCGGCGGGGCTGGTGCTTTTGTTCGCAAAACCCGGCCCGGCGGCGCTTGGGTCAGCCTTTGCCGGGTTCAGATGGTCTGGCGAGCCACCTAACCCCGACAGGCTGGAGCTTGCCTCGATCTTCCGCAAGCCCTGGGTCTATATCGCGGGCTTCGGCATCGCGTCCTGCACCTTTGCCATCGCGGGCACGGCCACCTGGGTTGTACCGGCCTTTATCACGCATCAGGCAATGCCCGAGGCCAGCGCTGCGCTGATCGGCACGCTGATGGGCCTGTCGCAGGTGGTCTTCCTGGTGATCGGCGGACTTATGGCCGACAAAGGCGACAAGCTGAAGCTGATCCGCGTCTCGGTCATCATGGCGATCCTCACCGGCCTGATGTTTCTGGCCGCAACGCTCTGGGCGCTGCCCTTTGCGGTTCTGGTTCTCATGGCGGCAATCAGCGGCATCGCCGTGATCGGCGGCGGTGCGATCTTTGCACTGATCTCGGACACCTACGCCCCGGCGCTGGCTTCGGCCGCGATCGGCTATGCCGAGGTCTTCGGCATCCTGTCGAGCTTTGTCGCACCGAGCATCATGGGCGTGATCATTCGCGGCAGCGGCGGGTTTCCGATGGCCTTCACCGCCTTTGTCATTGCCGAAGCGCTGTTCCTCATCGTTCTGATGACGCTATGCGCAAAGCGGCGGCTGCCGGTGGCGACCCTCTGATCGAAAGACAAAAGCCCGGCCGCAAGGCCGGGCTTTTCTGATACCGCGTCCTCAGGCAGGCAGATCAAGCAGCGCCGCGACCAGTGGATGATCCGGCAGCGCCAGGCCGTCGATCACGTTGAAATGGTGGCGATTTGGCTCGACCACTGCCCTTGTGGCCACGCCGAGCCCGGCCCAGATATTCGCAATCAGCGCATTCTGCCGCAGGAATTCCGAAGTCTCCATCGCGCCCGCCCAGGCCGTCAGCCGCGTTCCTGCCAGGGGCACCTGCAAGGCCGGGCTTTCCGAGACCGCTTCTGCCGCGTCGATCGCAAGCGTCGCATTGCGCCAGATATTGCGCATGGGGCGCAGGTCATGCAGCCCCGAAATCGACAGAACCGCCGCGATCCTGTCGCGCAGCTCCGGCGCCAGCGGTGTATCCTCGCAGACCATCCGCGTCACCAGATGGCCGCCCGCCGAATGGCCCACCAGCCGCAGCGGGCCCGCGATTTTCGCCGCCGCCGCCGTGATCGCGGCGCCGATCTCCTGCGTCATCGCGTGGATCCTGGCTTCGGGCGCCAGAGTGTAGCTCGGGATTGCGACCGCATAGCCCTGCGCCAGCGGCCCGGCGGCAAGATGCGACCAATAGCTCTTGTCGAGCCCCATCCAGAAGCCGCCATGCACAAAGACCACAAGCCCCTTCGGTTGGGTGGCGGGGTGGAACAGGTCAAAGATCTGCCGCGCGCCGGGGCCATAGCTCAGACCCGCCTCCAGCAGGCCTTTCGCAGCCTGGTCTGTGCGAAACGTGGCAGCTGGCTCGACCCAGGCCGCCGGCCAGTCCGCGCCGCGCGGGATATTGGGCGCATTGTCATAGACTGCGTTCCAGTCAGAGATGTGATACCACATCGGTACTCCTTTCAATGGGGTGGTTCAAAGACGCGCGTCAACGAGTGGCGCCGGATCCGGTCCGCGGTGCCCCTGTCCACCATCTGGCCAGTCAGTTCGACCGCTGCATCGGGATGTTCGGGATATATGGAAGCACCTGGCAGGAGGACCGGCATACCGGGTTCGGTCAGCAAATCATCACTGGTAAGGCCGTCAGTATGAGCCGTCGCGCCAGGCATGGCGGTCTCCGCGATCATGAGCCTGTGATTATCATGCGAAATGAAGCCGAACTACTTCAAGCTTAAATCATATAAGCGCGTAAAATATTTGCGATCTTGCCGCATACGGGGAAGAGGCGACAGTTCTGACCGGGCTTCGCGGGCGCGATCTCAGACCGCGCGGCCACAGCTGTGGCGCAGGTCCATCATGATCGCGATGCCCCGGGCAAGGTCATGTTCTGAGATTCCCGCGAAAAACTCGTCGATCCAGCCGTGATGCTCCTCCAGCATCTCCGTCATTTTCGCGCGCCCTGCCTCGGTCAGCGAAATGCGAAAGGCACGGCGGTCGGTTTCTTCGTTTTGCCGCAGCGCCATACCATCCGCGACCAGCCGGTCCACAATGCCTGTGACATTGCCATTCGACACCATAAGTTGCTGCGACAGATCCGTCATCGTCAGCCCCCGCGGTGCGGTATGCAGCGCCGCGAGCACATCGAAACGGGGCAATGTGGTGTCAAAACTGCTGCGCAGACGACCTCGCAATTCGGTCTCGATGCTGCGGACCGATTTCAGCATCGAGACCCACAGGCGCAACCTCTGTCGGGCGAGTTCACGGTCTTCGACGGGATCGGCCATGCTCATTCTCACATCCAGCTGTGATCCTTTATGTCTCAAATTTTTCGGCCAGGCAAACCAATCGGAACGCATGGCGTGGCTGGGATCGGTTCCTTGCAGGTGAAGCCGCTGGCCACTGGGCCGAGAGACGATGCGGGATTTCGGGAGGTTCGGGCTGTGGAGATCACAGGCAGCCACATCGGCGATGCGCCGGTGTTACCAGGTCTGCTCAGACAGATCCTGGCGCATGAGCAGATCGGCGGCGTCACCTGCGACAGCCGCAAATGCTGCGATGCCAATGCTGACCGCAGCGCCCGGGCTGTCATTTCTTCCCGCAAGAACGCCAAGCCGTGGAGGACAGTCACCGCTGGCGTGGTCGCAGGAAACGAACACGGCGGGCATTGAAATACCCCGGTCGTGCGCTCTGGCGAAGGTGGGGCGCAGAACAGCGCCGAAGCCGCGTCGGGATATGAGGAGGATCAGAAAACGATCCGGGGATCATTTTCCCGACGATTGGGGGCCCTGTATCAGCCGACGGACCGCGAAGCGAAATCGCGGCCCGGCTGGCGCGCCGGCAACCGCCGGTCAGGGTCCGCCGGTTTACGGGGTGACGGCGATCATCAGCCGTTCGGTTTCGGGCAGGTCAGGGTCGATCACCGCGAAACTCAGCCGGCCGGTCGCATAGGCGCCGGTATCCAGTGCGATCCGGCCGGCATGGGCAAAGGCACGGTCCATCACCGTATGTCCATGCGCAACCCAGATCCCGTCGGTCCGCAGGATGCGACCGAAATCCCGGTGCCCCCATTGCAGCACCTGCGGCTCCTGATCGGTGACCGGGCGCTGCGGGTCCATCCCGGCATGGGCCGCGGCCAGAGTGCCGCTTTGCCAGGAAAGCGGCAGGGCCCGCAGCCAGGCAATCATGTCTTCGCCCAGTGTGGCCCGGATGCGGTCGCAAAGGGAATCGGGCCGGTCGGGTTCCAGCCCATAGCTGGCCAGCATCTCGACCCCGCCATGTTTCAGCCAGGAGAGGCCCTTTTCCGGCTGGTCGAGAAAATCGAGAAACATCGCCTCATGATTTCCCGAAAGTGCCACAGCGCCTTTCGCGACCTCTTCGCGCACAAGGCTCAGTATCCCGGCGCTGTCCGGGCCCCGGTCGATCATATCTCCCAGAAAGATGATGCGGGCATTGGGGAAATGCGCGGCGCGCAGGGTCAGAAACCGCTTCAGGAGATCGCTGCGGCCATGCAGGTCGCCCAGAAGGCACACCGGTTCATCCGGGCAGGGCGGCGGCAGGCCTGGACGGGTGGTCATACGCTCATCCGCGCGCAAGGCCGGCCGGCGGGCAGGGGTAGCGGCACGTCTCAGAAAGGAAAAGACCATTGCATTTACATCCAGGATCTTCGCCCCAGATGCCATGGTCGGGCCCCGGAAATCCAGTCCAAAGACGATCTGTTGCGGTCACACCCGCCTGATGACCTTTGCCTGAGGCCAGTGCGGATTACGGCTTTCTTGAAAAACGACGAAAGCTTCTGCATCTCCAGAAATACCGTGGTTATGCAGGATATGTGTGAAAATCCTGGTATGGGGCCGAGCACGGCCTGTCGGTTTTCACATGCGCTGCGAACAGGACCGGCAGAAGAAGGGCAGCGGCGAAATGCGGAGATATCAGGCGCATGGCTTCGGCCTTTCGGTCTTTCAGCAAGGATTTCACGGGCCGGTCACCACGCTCAGCCGCGTCTCGCCTGTGCCGACCACTTTCAGGTAGTAGATGCCTGCCGGGATATCGCCCTGGTCATTGCGCGAGAATGAGGAATCGCTGCCGGAATGGGTGAGCGGGATGATCGTCGCGCCGGTCGCATCAAAGAGGCAATAGCCCGGCAGACCCTCGGCATAGGCGCCTGACCAGGAGATGCCTGCCTGTGTCATCACCGTAATTCCGCCATTTGTTTCAATGCGGTAGAGGCGCGGGGCGGCGGCGGTCGTGGTCACCTCGATGGTGCCCCCTGCGGGCGTGGTGGCGGTGGTGATGTCGTCGCCCTCTGTCTTGCATAGCCCGTCCGCGGATGCAAATGGCGCGTCTTTTGGCGCAAGCGTCGTCAGCCGGGTCTCTGCAGCGATCGCGGATCGGGCAAAGCTTTCTTCGCCGGTGACGGCGACATCGAAGAGGCAGGCCTCCTGCAGGAAGGGATGGCTGACACTCCCGCAGAGAGTTTGCGCGAGGTCGGCAGCCATCCGGGCCGGCGCCTCATAGGGGAAACCGAGGTCGGTGAAATCTGCCGTTCCCTCGTCATCCGCATAGGAGAACAGCGATTCCTCATCGCTCACCCGCCAGCCATTGACAAAGCCCGCAAGCTGCACGGCATCACCGGCCCTGGCCACGGTGCCGTCACGGCCGGTCAGATCATTTGTCGCGTCGCCATCATCCAGCCCCAAAAGCCCGCGCCGCGTCGTATCGGCCTGCCGCCATTGCACCGAAAAATCCAGATACCCCGCGTGACGGTCGACCCAGAGCGTGGAGAGATCGGGCCAGATCAGCACCACATGTTTCATCTCATCGCCTTCGCGCCAGAGGCCAAGCGCGCCGCCATCCGGCAGGTCGTAGCGCAGTGTCTCGCCCGGCCCGACCAGGGCACCATCGATGCGCAGGCTGCCATCTGCCAGAACCTGGATCACCACACCCCCGGCGCGGATCGCAAAACCAGTGATCGCGCTCACGGAACGACTGTCCTTCCAGGGGCGGATCCTGGCCTGCAACTCCTGGCCCGCGATGCCGGTGGCCAGCACGAATTCGCCCACGGCCTGGGTGGAAAAGCCGGTGCCGTCAAAGGTCAGAAAATGTGGCTCTCCAATGCCGCTGGCGCTGCCTTTGCCGCCGTTTCCGGCGCCATCGGGTCCGGCCGGGCCATTGGTGCCGTGCCAGTTCTCTTCCGGGTCCAGATCGATCCTGCGATTGCCCTCCGGGTCGATATATTCGTGCGAACCATCGGCATGTTCGATTTCGCGCGAGCCGTCCGGCCCGGCCAGTTCGATGTCGCCATTCGGGTCGTAATGCGACATCCAGCCATCGCCCATATCGAAGAACCGGTCGATATTGCCGTCATTGTCGCGATACCAGCCGTCGCGTGACCCATCTTCGCGCGGGGCATCGCCATGCCAGTGGCCGCTGTCGTCCCAGTAATCATAAGAGCCGTCGCCATGGCTGACAGAGCCGCGGAAGCCGCTCTCCCAGCCCTTGCCGCCCCCCGGTGAGGCGCCGTAATTCGTGCCGCTTCCCGTGCCACCACCCGGGGGCGACATAGTATGCGTCCCCGGGCCGATCGGCTCCAGTCTGACCGGGCCGGGATTCGGGCTGGGCCCACGCGCCAGGATCAGCTGATCCGTGCCGCTGCGCTGGCCCCGGGCCAGTTTCAAAAGCGCCGAGGTCCGGCTTTGCACCGGCGGCGCCTTGCGCAGGCCAAGGTCCGCGCGAGGGGGGAGGGCGTTGCCATCCGGGCCAACCGGCACGGTCAGCGGCCAGTTCAGCGGGTCATTCCAGTCTGTCCCGGGCAGGGGATCGGGTTGATCCGCAGGCAAAGAGGCAGGTTGCGGCGCGGTCCGGGCCCCGTAATGCCACAGGCCACCGCCTCCCGCCGCCAGCAGCAGCACCACTCCGGCCAGCGTCCAGATCTGGCGGTTCATTCCGGCCTCCTCACTTCGTGCAGTCGATATAGGTGAAACCGTCGCATCTCCCGGCGTCACATTCCTTGCCGGTCGCGAGCGTGATGGTATGGCCGATATTCTCTTCGATCTGCCAGGCCGAGGCCCTGGCAAAGCCCTGCGAGGAGCAGAACCGATCCGCCGATGGCGCGCCGCATTGCGCCGCGAATGCGTAACACCAGTCGAGCCTGATCCCGCTGAAGGCGGGTGCTTCAAACCGGGTGCTGCCGGTGGGACCGGGCGCGAGACTGCCTTCACAGGCGATATATTCAAAAGTCCCGCAATCATTGGCCTCGCATATCCGGCCATCGCTGATCAGCATTGTCGGCTCGCCAAGGGGCCCCGGCTTCTCGCCGAAATCCACGGCTTCGGCGTAATCGTTCATGACGCAAAAGCGGTCGGCGGCGGGTTTGCCGCAATCGGCACCCCAATTGTAGCACCAGTCGAGCAGGGCGCCATTGATCCGGGGCAGCTCGAATATCTGTGACTGCGCAAAGCCTGCCTGCGGAAAGACGGCCAGCACGAGGCACAGCAGAGCCGGAGAGATGCGTTTCATATCAATGCACCTCGATCTTTGCCTTGCTGATGAAGAAGCCGTGCCCGGCCTGCGAACTGCAGGTCAGCCCGGTTTTTGACGACAGGCAGGTAAATGGCCCCTCCGACCAGCTGTTGCCGTATTGCAGCGGCTGATCGAGGGAACAACAGCCCTGTTCGCCCGGCTCATTGATCCGCATTGCCTTCGCTGTCGCGCCAAGGATCACTGTGACATAGCCCGGCGCGACCCGGTCGCATTGCAGCTCGGCCTGACCATCGGCACTTTCATAGACAGAGGTGCCGCCCGCCGGGATATAGATGCAGCCGATATTCCCCGATGGCGTGACGAAGATGACCTCGCCATCCGGCCCGCTGCTCAGCCGCTGGGCTTCGGCCCGTGCCGCGCCTGGGATCATGACCGGCAGAGCCAGCGCCGCGCTCAGCGCAAGGGCCGCAACCCGCCCCCCGACAGGAGTAAAAAACACCATCAGACCCTCCATTTTCCCCGGCACCAGCTAGCGACAGGCTGTTGTGGAAATCCTCCCCCGTTCGGGTAGGATGATGAAATTCCAGACCCGCAACCTGCCCGCCCTGCGAGTTAGTCACCGTAAATCTCTCCGGGATCGTGCCGCTGCGGATTTCCAGGTCGGGAGACCTTGATGACCAGTGCCGTTGCCGAGCTGCCCGAGGTTGTGGCCCGTTTCTATGCGGCGGCGCTGAATTCGGACCTTTGGACAGAAGCGCTGGATCTGATCACCCTTGCCTTCAATGCGCGCGGCGCCATTCTGCCCGCCGCGACCTTTGTGAAAGGGGCCCTGCCGCATTCAAAGGGGATGGAGCCGGTGCTGCAGCAGTTCTTCGAGGAGAACTGGCATCTGTGCGATGCCCGCACCATCGCCGCACAGCGCTATGTCAGCGCGCATGAGGTGGTGACCGATCAGCTTTTATTTTCCAGGGCAGAGATTGCCCGAAGCCGCTATTATGACGGGTTTGCCCGTTCCGCCGGAGTGCCCTGGTTCTGTGCGGCGTCCCTGGCTATAGACCGGACCCGTAATTATGTCGCGCTCTCGTTGCAGCGGACCGAGGCGCAGGGCCTGTTTGACGATCATGACCTGGCAAAACTCGCGCAGCTCCTGCCGCATCTGCGCAATGCGGCCGAACTCGCACGCAAGGTGGCCCATGTCCAGGCTGGCGGCATTTTACAGGGCCTAGACCGGGCGGGCACGCCGGCGCTGATCGTGAATGGCTGGGGGAAAGTGCTGTTTTCCAACAGTTGTTTCGATCGTCTGTCGCATAGCGCGATCCGGGTCAGTGCGGGGCGCCTGGTGGCCAGTGACCCCGGCCGTCAGTCGGCGCTGGCCGGCATGATCGAAGCCGCCACGCAGTCGCGCCTGTCCCTTGGTCACAGCCCTGGCCCCCTGATGCTGCCCGGCGATGAGGGCATTGCGCCGCTGGTTCTGCGCGCCTCGCCCTATCACGGGGCGATGATCGGGGCCTTTGGCGTGGAAGGTGCGCTCCTGACGCTGGTGGATCTTTCCACCACCCCGCAGACCTCGGCCGCGGCTTTGCGCGCGGTGTTCGATCTGACCCCGCGCGAGGCGCAGGTCATGGCGCTGATCGGGCATGGCCACGACCTCGACCGGATCGCGGGCCTGTTGCAGGTCTCGCGCGAGACGGTGCGGTTTCACCTGAAGGCGATCCTCGGGAAAACCGGCACCCATCGGCAAAGCGAGGTCGCGGCGCTCGCGCTGCGGATTGGTCCGGGCTGATCCCTGGGTCAGGCCTGTTTCACCGCAAGGCGGGCAAGGCCAGGCGGCTGCCCCGTTGCGCGTTTGAAGGCGCGGCTGAAGGCGGCCTGTGAACTGTAGCCCAGACGATGCGCCGCCTCTTCGATCCCGATCCCGCCCTGTGCGATCCATTGCCCGGCCAGCCGCATCCGCAGATCTGTGATATAGCGGATCGGCGTCAGGCCGGTCACTGCAAGGAACCGTTCGGCAAAGACCGAGCGCGAGGCGCCCATCTCATGGGCCATCGTGGCGACCGTCCAGGCCCGGCCCGGATCCTGGTGCAAAGCCAGCAGCACCCGGCCAAGTTTCGGATCGCGCAAAGCCTCGACCCAGCCTGAGGCGCTGCCACAGCCGCTTTCGACCCAGCCCCGGATGATCGAGGCCGCGACCACATCCGCCAGCCGCGCAAGGATGCCGGCAAAACCCGCGCGCCGGGTGCGGGCCTCACGCTCCATCGCCTCCAGCACCGGAAGGATTTCGGGCTGGCGGTCGGCAAGCTGGCTCAGCTGCATCACCTCGGGCATCATGCCGATCAGTGGCAGCATGGTGCCAAGGTCGAGATCCATACAGCCGCTGAACAGGATCACATCCTGGCTGCGACAGGCCGCCTGATCACAGCTTTTGATCTCATCCACCGCGTCACAGATCGGCGCGCTGGCAAAATCGGCGAGGTCGCGCAGCGGCGCACCCGGCTGTGAGACCAGCGCATGTCCGGTACCGCGCGGCAGGAAAACCGCATCCCCACAGCCAATGCGGCGCGGCGTGCCGTCGATCACCAGCCAGGCCTCGCCCCTGGCCACGAAATGCAGCTGCGCCTTGCCGGGCGCGCCGCCGAATCCGATGCCAAAGGGGGCCGACAGCTGCATCCGGCGATAGCTGATGCCATTAAGCCGCATGCCCATCAACAGCTCGCTCATCATGTCGGGGGTACTGGCGCCGCCTATCGGCAGCGTGGCATTGGGAGATCGGTCGAGCATGGCGGACGCCTGATCAAAAATTGCGGACATGCCATCATAGATCGTCCGCAACAGGAAGGATAGACCACCAGTCCCGAATGACCTTCGAAAGTTCTGACAGATGCACGGATCGCTCTCCCTCCCCGCCGGCCCCGACCGGATCACCCCGCGCTGGAGCGCCGTCTATGCGCTGAGCGTCGGTGTCTTTGGCCTGATCACCGCCGAATTCCTGCCGATGAGCCTGCTCACACCGATGGCAGAGGACCTGCAGATCAGCGAGGGCATGGCCGGCCAGGGCGTGACGGCGACTGCGGTGGTCGCGCTCTTCACCGGGCTTTTGATTGCCACACTGACGCGGGGGATCGACCGGCGGCATGTGCTGCTGAGCTTTTCGGTCCTGCTGGTCGTGTCGAACCTTCTGGTGGCGACCGCGCTCAATTTCCCGACCCTGCTGGCCGGGCGGCTTTTGCTTGGTGTGGCCATTGGCGGGTTCTGGACCATGTCGGCCGCGACCGCGATGCGGCTTGTGCCGGGCGAGGATGTGCCCAAAGCGCTGTCGCTGATCTTTGCCGGCGTCTCGCTGGCGACGGTTGTGTCGACACCACTGGGCAGCTGGCTTGGCGCGCTGGTCGGCTGGCGCGCAGTGTTCCTCTGGTCGGCCGGGTTCGGCGCCATCGGGCTTTTGCTGCAATGGCGGACCCTGCCCATGATGGCCGCAACCGGAAGCGCAAGCATCGGCACCATCTTCCGCGTTCTGTTGCGCTCTGGCGTCTGGCAGGGGATCGTCTGCGTCACCCTGGTCTTCACCGGCCAGTTCGCGCTTTTCACCTTTATCCGGCCATTTATCGAAACTGCCCTCGGCGCGAGTGTCGGCTGGCTCACGACCTTTCTGCTGGGCTTTGGTGTGGCGAATTTCATCGGCACATTGCTGGCCGGGCCGCTCCTGAAACGCAGTGTCAGCTTCACGCTTTTTGCCATGCCGCTGATCGCGGGTGTCTGCGCGCTGATCCTGTCGGGGCTTCATACTGCATCGCTGCTGAGCCTTGCGCTGATCGCGCTCTGGGGTATGGCCTTTGGCGGGGTGCCGGTGGCCTGGACGACCTGGAACACGCGGATCGCGCCGGATGATGCCGAAAGCGCCGGGGGCCTGATCGTGGCCGCGATCCAGTTCGCCATCGCGCTTGGTGCGGCAAGTGGCGGCGTTATTTACGACACGACCGGGGCGAACGGGGTCTATGCTTTCGGCGGGGTGCTTCTGGTTCTCGCCGGTCTGCTGATCGCGCTTGGCGTGCGCGCCCCGGCTGCGGCGCCGGCCTGAACATGCGTGATGCCGGGGGTCTGATTCCGGCACCCGTCCAGCACAGGGGCCGCGCGGGCAGATGCATGAGAGCCCTGCCTGCCGGGGCGGCTGCCCGGCTTTGGTTTCCGCACTGCGGCACTGACCCTGTATTTGAAATCAAATACCCGCATCGGCAGCTATACTCATCGCATCAAAGCGGCCCCACCCGCAGCGCCCCCACGCCCGCAATTTTCAGCCGAGGCAAGATGTCTTTCCCCTTGGCAATGAGGCCAGCCCCGGGGCTCTGCCCGGTTGCGAAATGTCGCGCCTGAGCCCCCCTGTCCCGCCTCAATCCCGGACCTTACGATGACCAAGAGACTGATTTTCAATGCCTTCTGCATGAATGCTTTGTCGCATGTCTATCACGGCTACTGGCGCCATCCCGAAAGCCGTCAGGTCGATTTCAACGATCTGAAGGTCTGGACCAATCTCGCCCGGCTGCTGGAAGAGGCGCGGTTTGACGGGTTGTTTCTGGCCGATGTGATGGGCGTCGACCCGGTCTATAACAACAGCCGCGACATTTATATCGAACAGGGTATCCATTTCCCCTCGAATGATCCGTCAATCCTCGTGGGCGCGCTGGCGGCTTCGACCGAACATCTGGGGCTGATGTTCACCTCGTCGATCATCCAGGCGCATCCGGTCGAATTCGCCCGCCGCGTCTCGACGCTGGACCATTACACGAAAGGCCGCGTCGGCTGGAATATCGTCACTTCGGCCAATAAGGCCTCGGCGGATCTGTTCGGCCATGACGGGCTTACGCGGCATGATGATCGCTATGCCTGGGCGCAGGATTATGTCGAGGCCACCTACAGGCTCTGGGAGGGCTCCTGGCAGGAGGGTGCGCTGCTGAAAGACCGGGCGGGGGGTCGTTTCGCCGATCCGGCGCTGGTGCATGACATTCATCACCAGGGGCCGCGCTACCGTATCAGGGGCGTGCATAGTTCGACCCCATCGCCGCAGCGGACGCCGTTTCTGGTCCAGGCCGGGTCATCGCCCAGCGGGCGTGCCTTTGCCGCGGCCCATGCCGAGGCGACTTTTATCGTGGCCCTGACGCCGGATGGCGCGCGGCGTGCGATTGCCGATATCAACAGCCAGTTGCCTGCCAATGGCCGTGCCCCCGGCGATATCCTGTTCTTCCAGGGGTTGTCTTTCGTGATCGGCTCGACCGATGAAGAGGCGCAGCGCAAGGCGCGCGAAGCCGATGACTGGGTCAATTTCGACGCGCTTTCGGCACATGTCGGGCGGGACCTCGGCGTGGATCTGGCAAGGCTGGACCCTGATCAGCCGGTGCGCGAGCTGAAGATCGAAGGGTTGCAGGGCTTCACCACCTTTGTTGAAGAGGCCAATCCCGGCAAGGTGGTGCGGCTGCGTGATCTGAGCACGGCGATGAGCTATAATGGCCGCATCATCGGCTCGCCCGAGACCATCGCGGACCGGCTGGCAGAGTGGCGCGACGCCGGGATTGACGGGGTGAACATCGCCTATCAGACCCTGCCGGGCAGCTTTGCCGATTTCGCGCAACATGTGATGCCGGTTCTGCGCCAGCGCGGGCTGGCACAGACCGATTATGCGCCGGGCACCTTGCGCGAAAAGCTGTTTCCCGGCCGGGGCGCGCTGCTTGGCCCCGGCCATCCGGCTGCGGCGCATCGCGTTCCTGCCCTGCTGCCAGCGTGAGATGCCGGGGGCTCAGCCTCGGGATCTCACCCTTCCGGCCAGACCAGCGAGCGATGGATCTGCGCCCCGGCCCAGGCGCCATCGCCCACCGCCAGCGAGACCGAATGCGGCGCGCGGGCGGTATCGCCGCAGGCAAAGACACCGGAAATCGTGGTCTCCTTGCTGTCGCCGGTGAGGATCTGGCGGCCCATAGGCGTCTCGGTCATCGCGTAGCCAAAGTCTTCGGCCAGAGGGCAGGCCGGTGAGGTGCGCGTCGCGGTGAAGAGCCCGGCAAATTGCAGCACCCGGCCGTCTGTCAGTTCAAGATCGGCATGTCCGGAAAGGCGGGCAATCGGGGTCGCCTCGATCTCTGCACCGCGCCGCGCCAGATCCGCGCGCTCTGCCGCATCGGGCGCGCAGAGGCCGTGGGTCAGAAAGGTGACCGCGCCCCATTCCGGCAGCAATTGCGCCTGATGCAAAGACATCGGCCCCGTGGCGATGACACCGATCCGGCCCTGATCAAGCTCATAGCCATGGCAATAGGGGCAGTGAAACACCGATTTGCCCCAGCGTTCCGCAAGTCCCGGGATCTCGGGGAGCTGATCTTTCACACCACTGGCAAACAGCAGACGCCGGCCCCGGACGGGATCTCCCGCCGCCAGGTCAACCTGGAACCCGTCACGCTGGCCGGAGACCCCTGAGGCCTCGTCCCTGATCCAGGTCAGGGTCGGATAGTCCAGCAGCTGGTCGCGCGCCTGTGACCAGATCAGCGCCGGGTCGACCCCATCCTGGCCCAGAAACCCGTGTGACTGGCCGGCAAAGCGGTTGCGCCTTTCGCCCGCGTCGATCACCGTCACTTTGCGGCGCGCGCGCAGCAGTTGCAGGGCGGCTGCCATTCCGGCGTAGCTGCCCCCGATTACGATTACATCCTGCATCTTTCTACTCCTGAGCGGCCCGCCTTGCGGCATGACGGCGGGCGAAATCCCCGGCCAGATCGGCGAGGGAAACGGCGGCGAAACGCTTCAGCAGCAGCGCCTCGGCCTCTTCGAAAGCGTGGTCCAGCGCCGCATTCACTGCCTGTTCAACGAGGCAGTCCGGCGTCTCGTTGCGATTGCCGATGGCGAAGATCGCGGGCTCCCCCAGGGCTTCATGCAGCTGGCGCAGGCTGACTGTCCTGAGATCGGCCGAGATCCGCCAGCCCCCGGCATGGCCGCGCGCGGCAGCCACCAGCCCGGCTTCGCGCAGCAGCCCCATGGTGCGGCGCACCACGACCGGGTTGGTGCCAAGGCAGAGGCCGAGCGCCTCGGATGTCATGGGCCCGTCATGCTCTGCCATATGCAAGAGCGCATGCAGGACCGAGGAAAGGCGGCTGTCACGTTTCATGTAACTTCATATGTTTCAAATTGGGATATGTGTCAAGAGGGCCGCCGAAACCACGCGCGCATCGCGGCCCGGGGGCGGGCTAAGATGCGTTCAGTCTGCCATGATGCTGCTGCGCGCCTGGTCGAATGCGTCACGCAGCGCCGGGTGGCCCGTCAGCGCCTCGATCGCATAGGCATTGAGGAACTGGCGACCCGCGAACAAGCGCCGGTCAACCGGGCTGAGCGCCGCCTCTTCGCAGATCGGCCGCCACAGGGTCGCAATCGTTTCGATCTGGTGTTGCATCACCGCCAGTGCCGCCGCCTCGCTCAGATGGAAATCAGATGCGGCAGTCAGGCAGGTCGCCAGGCGGCTTGTGCGCGCGGTGCCCTTGATCAGCATCGCCTGACTGGCCTCGCTGCCTGTCCGGCCCTGGGGGCAGATGTCATAGGCCGGTGTCAGGCTCAGCATCCTGCCGTCCCAGAAGGCCGCGTGGTTCCTCGCATGATCATCGGTATTGCCGCAAAGCACATTGAAACAGATCCGCGCGTAAAGCTCGTGCAGCGTCGCCTTCGGATCGGTAAAACGGTGGCGGATCAGCTCTGCCAGATCCTCGTAAGAGGCATAGCGGGCCATCATCTCGTCAAGCCCGAGCATGGTCAGGGCCGAGACCATCGCCTGCCTTGTCCAGCCATGGCCCGTGTGCCGCCGGTCAAAGCGTTCGATCAGAAGCACATCCTTATGTGCGGCGCGGGTCAGCTGCACGGGGGCAACATTCAGGCCACAGGCCCGCGCCAGCCGCATGGCAATGAACTCGGCCTTCACCACGCTGTAGGTGTCATTGCTGGCGGAAAACTTGGCGATGAATTTCCGATCGCCGTCGTCAATCAGCGCCTTGGGCCGCGCGCCCCCGATCGAAGTGCCGTGATTGAGCGCCTGATCCAGCGCCGGCGGCAGCGGTATACCCTGTTCGATCAGGGCTGCGGCCTCTGTCAGTTCGCCGAGCGAGGCCTCGGTGGCAAGCCGCGGAATATATTCCGTTGCCGAAGCCTGAAAATCCAGCGCACCGATCCGGTCTGATCCCGAGTGCAGAAGAAAGGTCAGCTCGCTCAGTTCCGGCACATCCGGGGCATCCGGGCGTCTGGCCGTCAGCCGGTTGAGGATCACCCGGCGCCCCCAGGCATCCGGCGAGCCGTCGCGGATCGCGCTGGCCATCTGCAGACCGGGTGCCGGTTCGATCAGCCCCTCGCGCAGCGGCAGTTCGGGGGTGTAAAGTGCAATTGCCCCGGCCAGGCGCCGGTAGCTTGCGCCATAGGTGAAATTCAGCCGCTGGCCGTCGCGGTCGAGACGCCCGGCCACAACCGGCTCTGTCGCATCCGGCAGCCAGACCCAGACATAAGCGCTTGTCGGGGCGCTGAAGGGCGTGTCAGAAGTCATCATCAGCCTCCTTCACGCTGCGGCGAACCGCTTTCGGCAGCAAAGCCAGCTTTTCGCCCAGATGCGCATTTTGCAGCTTCAGGCCGCGTTCCTCTTCGCCAAACAGCGCGACACCGACCAGCGCCGCGACCTCGAACACCGTACCGATCTCGGGACCGGGCGCGCCCTTTTCGATATTGGAAAGCGTGGTGCGGCTGATCCCGGCCCGATCGGCAAGATCCTGTGCCGTCAGCCCGCGTTCAGCCCGGCCAATGCGGATCAGGCGACCCAGCATCAGGAGCGCCTCGCGGGTGACGCGGGAATAGGTTCTTCTGCGCGGCATGACGGGGCCTTGTCCGGTTTTCCCGACATAAGACGAGATCGTGTCCATAATTCCGGACATGATGCTGCTGCAGCCGGATCCTTGTCAATGAGTGATCATTAAACTGAACATAAAAGCGTATTACGTCCATAATTATGGTCATTAATACGGATCCTGAACATCAAAGCCTGGCAAGGCCAGCGCCAAGCATCACCAGCGCCGGCAGAAACGGCAGAAGGCGGCGGTTCTTCCCGGTTGCATAAGTCAGCACCATTGCCAGCGCGAAGGCCGAGACGGTCAGAAGCCCCAGCCAGGCCGAGACTGCAATCGCCGGGTTCGACCAGGCCCGCATCGCGCCCAGAAAAGACAGGCTAAGAAAAACGATGCCGGCCAGGCGGAAGAGGTGCTTTGCCGCCTCGCCCGGCTTCCCGCCGCGCAGTTCCTCGTGATGGCGCGGCATCGCAAGGGCAAGGGCGGTGAAACCGGCATAGCTCAGGATCAGGGCAGACCACGCATACATGATCATTCTCCGGCGATCTGGGGGGCAGGGGGCGCCACCGGTTTGCGGGCGCGTCTGGCAGGTTGTTTCTGCCGCCCGGGCCGCGCTTTCCAGCTTGCGTAAAGGCAGGCGGACCCGCTGAAAAGCGCCATCAGATCGACTGAGACCAGCACCATATTGCCCTGCCACAGCGCCCGGATCAGGTCTGACGGGCCGGTCAGCGCGTTCAGGATCGGCAGCGTCAGCAAAAGCACCGCCGCAAGGCCGAACTGTTCACACCAGGATTTCGCGGGCGCGCGCAGGAAAGGGTGGATCAGCGCCAGCGCCCAGATCGCGAAGAAGGCATAAATCTCGAGATCTGCCCGGTCCTTCGCCCCTGCCGGGATCAGCCGGTTGGCCCAGAAATAGCCCGCAGTCGCCACTGTCAGCCCGGCAATCGCGCCGACATTCAGCCGGTCAACCAGCCGCAGGCCAAAAGGCTGCACCCCGGATTTTGCATGTTTCGACGCCCGTTTCGACACCCAGAGCACCAGGCCCGATCCGACCATCACTGTGCCCGCGACACCCGCGACAAAAAACAGCCATCGCAACCCGGTATCGGCAAACCGCGCCCGGTGCAGCGCACCAAGCGCCATATTCACATTGGCCACCGCCGAGGCCCCGGGCCGTCCGGTCGCCTCGATCAGCGTGCCGTTCAATCCGTCAAACCGCATCCTCTCGGACCCGTTGGAGCCAGAGCCACTCTGCACCGTCACCACCGACTGGCGGAGCGGGATCAGAAGGATCTCGGGCCGGCCGGTATCCAGTTTTTCGATCTGGATCCGCCCGACCGGCATGCCGTTCCAGGTGGTTTCGGCCTGCGCCATTAGTGGTGCAAGCGCGGTCAGCTGGGCCAGCGGGCCGGGTGGCAGGGCTTCTGCGACCTCCTCGGCAGGCGCGGGGCCACGCGCAGGGCCGCGTTCGATCACAAAAGGCATCAGCGTGGCGACAAACAGCACCAGCCCGGAAAAGGTGATCATGATATGATAAGGCAGCGCCAGAACAGCGGTCATATTATGCATGTCGAGCCAGGAGCGCTGGCCCTTTCCGGGGCGGAAGGTGAAGAATTCCTTGAAGATTTTCTTATGGGTGATGACGCCCGAGATGATCGCGATAAACATTGCCATTGTGGCGATGCCGACGATCCAGCGCGCCAGCTCACGCGGCAATCCGTGCAATTCGAAATGGAAACGGTAGAGGAATTCGCCCCCCGCCGTCTCGCGCGGGGTGAGGGTCTCGCCGGTGGTGGCATCAAGCACAGTGGCGGGCGCGCCGCGCCGGCCCGGGGCCTCGCCGGGCTTGGCCCAGGAGACCGAGAGCAGCGGGCTGCGGCTTTCGGGCAGGGTGATCGACCAGGACGCCGCCGCAGGTGCCAGCTCCTTCAGCCGCGACACAGCGAGACCAACGGGGTCTTCGGCGACCACCGAAGCGTGCAGTTCGGGTTTCATCCACCAGGTCACCTCCGTGCGGAAATAGGCCACGGTGCCGGTGAGGAAGATCGCGAACAGGAGCCAGCCGAGCAAAAGCCCGGTCCAGGTGTGCAGCCAGGCCATCGACTGACGGAAGCCGTTTTTCATGCGCGGGCCCCCGGGGCGAACCACCACAGGGCTGCACAAAGCGCCACCGGCACCAGAATGCCGATCCAGGCGCGCCATGCGTCACGGGTTGCAAAGGCCCAGATCGCGGCCAGGGCGAAGACGACAAAGGACAGCATCAGCGCAAGCTGGCCTGCGTCACGCGGCTCCATCGGTACCTGCGCGCGGAAGGCCAACACAAAGAGGTTCGCCAGCAAATAGCCCCCCGCCAGGGCCGCAAGGCTGCGCGAGGTGACTGCGAGGCGGTAACGCAATCCCTCATCTTCGGGTTTCGGCCTTACGGCTTCGGTCTGGCGCGCGCGGGCTGGCATATCGGAATCCGGATCGGGAAAGCTGCGGGAGATCTGCGGCACGGGAGCGGTGTGCCGCAATGGGGGGAACCGCTTACTCTGCGGGGGCAATCCGGGTCAGCTGATCGCCTTTGGTATCCTCGGGGCCACGCGCCTTGTTGACCGCGAAGACCACGCCTTCGGGGGTTATGGCGAGGTGGTTCGGGAAGGAATGGCCGTCGAGATTTGCGGTGATCGCCCCCGTCGCCGCATCAACAACGGTGATCGTGTCCGAGGCCCGGTTCGCCACATAGAGCTGGCCGGAAACCGCATCAAAGACCACATTCAGCGTCTGCGCGCCGACCGGCGTGTCAAAGAGCACCTTGCCGTCGGCCTCCAGCGCGATCACGTCATCGCTGCCTTGCGAGGCGATGAAGATCCGCCCGGTCGCCGGGTCGATATCAACGCCCGACGCGGTCTTCGCCCCGGGCAGCGCGATGATCGTGGTCTCGCGGCTGGCGAGGTCGATCCGGGCCACTTCCGGCGTGCGCAGTGACACGGTGTAAAGCTGGCCTTTATCTGCGTCGAGAACGAGGCTCATGGTGCCGAACTGGCCGCCACGCTCGGCCGATTGCACCTCTAATCCTTCCAGTTTTTCCAGCGTCTTCAGATCGAATTCCTCGATCCGCGTGCGGTGGGTCGAGATCCAGGCCCGGCCGCGCGCCTGGTCGATCACCACATCGCGGGGCTTTTCGACCGAACCCGGTTCGAACTGCTTAACCAGCGAGAGGTCATCCTGCTTATAGATCGCGACCGAAGAGGTACGGGTATTCGTCACCCAGACGGTGCCATTCTCGTCATCCACCGCGATGCCAAAGGCGCCGTAAAGCCCGTTTTCCTTGTCGAAATAGGGCGAGGCCTCGGCCAGTTTTTCCAGCGTGGTCGCGTCGAATTTGACGATGGAAGAGGTGCCCTTGTCGCCGCGCCCGGTGGCAGATGCGGTAAAAACGGTGCCATTTTTGGCGCTATGGGCGACCTGATAGACGCCCGGCGCGGTTTTCACGCTGATGCCGGTGTATTTCTCACCACCCGAAAGCGGGATCTCGGGCGAGATTTTCAGATCGACCACGGCAGCGCTGTCGGGGCCTTCGGCCTCGACCACAATCGGGTGCTGGCCGGTCACCGCATCCGCCGGCAAGGTCAGCGGGAAGGCGAATTTGCCCTCCTGATCGGCACTGAGGCCCTCGGGCGAAATCAGATCGCCGCCCCGGCTCAGGGTGACGATCTGGCCAGGGGCGAAGCCTTCGCCCGAGACCTCGACCGCGCCGCCGGCATAGGCGGGGCTGCGGTTCGGCCCCGAGAAGGAAATCTGGCCTGTAAAGGGCGCGGGCGTGTCAAACACCGCATCGGCGGCGACAAGCGAGCTGCTGCCCATCAGAAGGACGAGCGCGAGAACAGGGCGGGAAAGGCGGGTCATGACGGCTCCTGGAAGATCGGTGAGAAAGCGCCCGGCCCCCGTGACAAGGGCGGGGATCGGATTGGCTCAGAAGGTGGTGGTCAGCCCGACAAAGAAGCGGCGGCCATCATTGTAATTGGTGGAGCCGAAGGTCTTGTCGCCGATATTATAGACCGCGACCGACCCTTTGACGTTCTCGTTGAACTCGTAATCGAGCCCGAGATCAAAGATCGCATGTTCCTTGATCCTGCTGTTGCCGGTGTCAAAGGAAGCGCTGCGATATTGCGCATTGCCCCAGAGCGACAGCGCCTCATTCGCCTGCCAGTCGACGCCGAGATTGGCGACATGCAGCGGGCTGTTGTTGAACCTTGTGCCGGTGCGCGCCCCTTTGGTCACCTTGCTGTCGGCATAGGTGTAGTTCAGGTTGAAGCCGACATCGCCCAACACCCAGTCGACGGTCGCCTCGACCCCATTCAGCTCTGCCGCGTCGCGGTTCACATATTGGTTGATCCATTTGATCGGATCGGTGGGGGTGTTCATGCCGCAATTGGTGGGCAGGCCGGGGTAATTGACCGGATCGACGGGGTTCATACAGATCCGCTCGGTCGTGATGCGGTCCTTGAAGCGGGTGTGATAGGCGGTAAGGCCGATCTGCACGCCACCCTCCGATTCCCAGATCGCGCCGATCTCGAAATTGGTGCTCTCTTCGGGTTTCAGATTGGTATTGCCCTGGTCGCGCGCCCGGCCATCGCCGCCCGAGGGTTCAAAGATATTGCTGTCGGCCTGTTTCAGCGACGGCGTCTTATAGCCGCCCGAGACACCCCCCTTGATCGTCAGCGCGTCAGAGGCATGCCAGACCGCATAGAGGCGCGGCGTGACATGCGAGCCATAGCGCTCGTTCTCGTCATAGCGCAGGCCAAAGGTCACCGTCACATCATCGGTCAGGTGAAAATTGTCTTCACCGAACACCGCCCAGTTCCAGCGCGTCATCACCGGATTGACGCTGACGCGGTTCGGCGAATGGCGGGTGGTCTCGTCGCGGTAGTCAAAGCCCAGTGTCAGGTCATGGCGCCCGAAACTGACATTGGTTTTCGAATTCAGGTTCCAGAGCTCATAGCCCGAGATATTGGTGCCGTTCCTGAAATCGACATCTTCATAGGTGACGAAGCTGTTGGTTTCATAGCCCTCGCCCCAGGTGATCTTGTGACCAAGCGCGTAGTTCATCCGCTCGACCTTCACGCCGCCGGGGGTGCCGCCGGGGGTCAGGTTCACGGTGTCCGAGGTGCCGGACGCAACCTCGAAATCCAGGCCCTGATTGTCGTCGAGCATCCAGGTCAGCTTGGCCCCGATGGATTTGCGTTCGGTATCCTGCGAAGGGCGCGCGCCGGTGCCCGCAACCTGCAGCGCCGGCTTCGAGCGGTCATGGATCGAGCCATAGACCGCAAGGCCAAGGCGCCCCTCGATCAGCGGACCGCTCAGATAGAACCGCCCCTCATGCGCAGAACCGGCATTATTGTCCTGCCAGGTGGAATTCCCCAGCATCAGCGATCCCGACCAGACATCGGCAACCGGCTTGGTGATGACATTGATCACACCACCCGATGCTGCGGTGCCATAAAGCGATGACATCGGGCCGCGGATCACCTCGATCCGTTCGATGGCGGAAGGCGGCGGCAGGTAAGACATCGCGAGGCCGGAGCCGAAGCCGTTATAGGTCGCCTCCTGCGAATTGCCGATGGGGCGGCCATCGACCAGTGTCAGCACATAGCTTTCGCCAAGCCCCCGGATCGAGATGGTCTCGGCACCGGAGCGCGCCGACGGCGAGGACACAACCACGCCCGGCACCCGGCGCAGCACATCGGCGATCGAGGCATAGGGCCGTGAGGCGATCTCTTCACCGGTGATCACTGTGACCGTCGCAGGCGCGTCAGGCAGGGCCTGAGCCTGGCCGGTTGCGGTCAGAACAATGGTGCCAAGGTTCTGCGCTTCTTCCTCTTTGCCGGTCTCCGGGGTCTGGGCCATCACAGCCGTCTGCGGCACGATCATGGCCAGCGCAAAGGCCCAGACCGGCAGGCCCGATAACAGCCCGGCCCTGATTTTGTGGTTGTTTCTCATCCCATCCCCCCAGCCGGGCCAGGTCGGGCCCAGAGCAAAATTCGGTTTCATGAAGGGTTCACGCAGCAGAGAGGCGGTCACTGAACCGACGTGCAAAGTTTTTTTGTCGGTTTTTTCCGCGCCTTTGCAAAACCGGCGACGGGGCGGGGAAAATGGCGCCAATATGCAACAGCGACCCGCCCGGGCCCGCCGGAACCGTCGCAGCCGGTGGACAGGGCCCGGGGCGCGAAATAGGGTCTGGCTCCAGCCGGATGCGGGCCATCGCGCCCCTCTATGCCAGATCTTTCATCCCTGTCCCGGATCCTCTGGCGCCCCTGATGTCTTCCACCGAGTCCGACGAAATCGGCCGCCTCTACAGCGAGGAGAGCGCCCGTCTTGAGCGGCAGATTGCGCGGCGAACGGGTAATCCCGCGATTGCGCGCGACCTGGTCCATGAGGTGTTCCTCAGGGTCTGGGAACGGACACGCGGGGTGACAGGTGCGTTTTCCGGCAATCCTTCGGCCTTTCTCAGCCGTTCCGCGAGGAATGCGGCCATCGACCATCTGCGGCGTGAAAAGGTGCGCGACAGCCATACCAGCAGTGCGCTGCCCGAAACCGCACCCGCCGATCCGGCTTTCGCGGAAATCGCTGCGCGCCAGTCGCAGGAGGCGGTAAAACGCGCGATCCGCGATCTGCCGGAAACGACGCGCCGGCTGTTCCTGATGAACCGGGCCGAGGGCCTGACCTTCCAGGAAATCGCAAGCCGCTGTGGCATGTCGGAGCGCAATGTGGCAAAACATATGGCGAAGGCGGTGGCGCGCTGCGCCCGCGCGCTTGAAGATCCCCCCGCAGACAGCCCCGCCCAACAGCGCAGCGAATGAGGCCGGTTCTTTTGGCGCAAAGCCCCGTTTCCCAGGATCAGATCCGTGATGAGGCCGCCGGATGGCTGGTCGCAGTGACCGCGCATCCGGCACTGGAGCAGGACAGGGCTTTCCGCGCCTGGCTTGCGGCCGACAGCCGCAACGCCGCAGCTTTTGCCAAAGCGCAACAGGCCTGGCAGATTGCCGGTCTGGTGGGTGCGGAACCCACGGCAGAGGCGCCGGTTGCGGTCATCCCACTGCGGCCTGTCGGGCAGCGGCTCTGGCGGGCCGGCGCCGGGATCGCGCTGGCGGCCTCGCTGGTGGGCGCATTCTGGCTGAACCAGGTGCGCCCGGATCTGCGGCTGCGGCTGGTAGCGGATCACGTCAGTGTTGCGGGCGAGATCCGCGATTTCGCGCTGCAGGATGGCAGCCGCACGCTGCTTGACGGTGGTTCGGCGCTGGATTTCACCGCTGACAGCGACAGCCGCCGGGTGACGCTGCTGACCGGTGCCGCCTGGTTCGATGTTGAAAAAGACGGCCGCCCCTTTACCGTGCGGCTGGGCGAGACCGAAATCCGTGCGCTTGGCACGCAATTCGGGGTTCGTGATTGCGGCAATTGCGTTGAGATTTCGCTGGAAGAGGGCAGTATCGCGATCACGACGCCCGGCCTCGCCGAGATATATCTGACCCCCGGCCAGCAAGTGCGCCTGCGCCCTGGTGCGCCACCGCAGCTTGCCGGCAGTGATGCGCCCGAGGCGCTGGCCTGGCGCGACGGGCGCTATATCTTTTACGATGTGACCCTGCGCGAAGTCGCCGGGGTGCTGGCCCGCCATGGTGCCGGCGCGATCCTTTTCGGGGATGCGGCACTGGCCGATCGCAAGATCTCGGGCAGTATCAGCCTCTCCGATACCGGCGCCGAATTGCAGGCGCTTTCAGAGGCGATGGGCTTTCGCATCTTCGCCCTGCCGGGTGGCAATCTGTTGATGTGACCCTCTCGCCAGCCGCCGGGGCCAGCGACATCGCCTGCCAGCCCTCCCTCTGCCAGCGATATTGCCGCAAATCCGCCAGGGCGCGGGTTCAGTGGGGCATGGCCTCATGCGTGAAGATCAGAGGCAAAGGCCCGTGCCGGGCACGGCCAGAGAAAGGACAGGATGCGAGCCAGCCGCGCCAGACCATATTGCCCCGCGTCGCCGCCCCACTGCCGGGCCGCGCGCGGCAGTGTTTTGTGCGCGGCGGCGCTGGCCATGTGCCTTACATCCCTTACCCCGACCCCATCACCGGCCGAGCCGGTCGCGACCTTTGATCAGCCCGCACTGCCGCTGGCGCGGGCGCTGACCCGCATCGGCGAAAGCGCGGGCATTTCGGTTCTGATCAAAGGCGACAGCGCCGGGCTGAATGCTCCGGCGGTCCGGGGCATTACAGGGTTGCAGGCGGCGCTGGATCAGGTGCTGTCGGGCAGCGGCGCGGTGTACAGGTTCACCTCGGATGGCAGCCTTGTCGTCACGCTGCCTGCGGCGGCACCGGTATCACCGGCCGAGAATCTCGGGACCATCGTCCTGACAGCAAGCGGCCAGCCGCAGCATCTGATCGATGCGCCCGCCTCGGTGACCGTGATCCCGGCAGAGGGGCTTTCGGGCCGCCCGATGGCGAGCCTCGCTGATGCGCTGCGCAGCGTTCCGGGCCTTTATGTGCCCGGCCCGGGGCGCGAAGGGCTGCCGGCGATTTCCCTGCGGGGCATGGGGCAAAGCTATGTGCTTCTGATGATCGATGGCCGCCCGCTCAGCGCCTCGGAAGAGGCCAGCTATAACGGCCATGGGCTGAACACGCGGATCGGGTTCCTGCCGCCCCTTTTGGCGCTGGACCGGATCGAGGTGATCCGTGGCCCGTTATCGGCGCTTCACGGGTCGGCAGCAGCGGGCGGCGTGATCAATGTGATCTCGCGCGACATTCCCGGGATCTGGGGCGGCGAGGCCATGCTGGGCTTTGGCAAGGCCCGTGATCCGGCCTCGGGGAACAGCCAGGAGGCGCGGGTCTGGCTGGGCGGGCCGCTGGTTCCGGGGCGGCTGGGGCTTGCGCTGTTCACATCGCTCACGGCCCGGCAGGAAGATGACCGGATCAGCGCGGGCTATCAGAGCCAGGGCCTCGGCGCGGCGCGGCGCAGCATATCGGGCCTTCGGCTGCGCTGGATCCCTGTGGCGGATCAGAGCCTTGAGCTGAGCCTGCAGGAAAGTCGCGTCGATTTCAGCCGCAGCCCCCTGTCCGCGCGCAGCCTTGCCGATACAAGGGTGACCGACCGCATCGCGGCGCTGTCACATCGCATCAACTGGGGCGAAAATTGCGAGACCACCAGCTTTCTGCAATGGGAAGCAACCGATTTCAGATCGGTCAATGAAAGCGGCCATGATGCGCTGGTCTTCAACACCCGCACCACGCTGGGCGAGGGGCGGCGCAACCTCACCCTGGGCTATGAATACCGCCGGGAGCGGACAAGGCACGACCCGGACCGGCTGCCCGATCTGGCGAATCCGCGCCTGCATCGCTGGCATCATTCGGTCTTTCTGGAAGGCGCGCTGCCTTTGGGCGAAGACGTGACGCTGACCCTTGGCCTGCGTGCCGATCAGAACCAGAAATACGGCTTCGCGCTGACGCCGCGCGCCTCTTTCATCTGGTATATGACACCGGATCTGGTGCTGAAAGGCGGCATTGGCAGCGGCTATAAGGTGCCTGCGCTGAAACAGGCCGATGATGGTGTGGCCGAGCCCTCGGGCGGCGATGGACGATCGCGCGACCGGGGCAATTCCTCGTTGCGGCCGGAACGCAGCACCAATGTCGAGCTTGACCTGATCTGGACCGGGCCCGAAGGGCTGCACCTGGGCGCGACGCTCTGGCACAGCCGTTTTTACGACCGGATCGCCCGGGCCGATCTGTGCCGCACGCCGACCGGCCAGGCGCCGGGCTGCCTGCTGGACGGAACGCCATATGTTGCCGTGACGCAATATATCAACGATGACAGCGCGCGGCTCAGCGGGGCTGAGCTGGCGCTGGATCTGCCCCTGGGCGACTGGAATATCGCCGCGAGCTATACGTATTCGGAGTCGCGCGTAACCCGGGGCCGCAATGTCGGGCAACGCTTTCACAACCTGCCGCTGCATATGCTGAATCTCTCGCTCGACTGGCAGGTGGCAGATCGGCTGAACCTCTGGGGTCAGGCCCGCGCCCGCAGCCGCGCGCCCGCTTCGGGACGGCAGCCGCCGATCCCTGCGCATGTGATTGTCGATCTGGGCCTGAGCTTTGATCTCAGTGACCGGGTCAGCGGCGTGCTGGCGGTCTATAACCTGAACGACCGGCATGAGGGCGATGTTCTGCCCGAAGGTCGCCGGCTCCATCTTGGCCTGACCACCCGGTTCTGAGCCCGGACAGGCCTGGCCCGGACCGGCGCCCGGGTCAGTCTTCCGTCAGATGCGAAAAGAATGTGTCGCCGGCATAGTCCCGGCGGAAGCGCCCGTCGCTGACCAGCCGTGGCACGAGGTCCTCCAGTGTCAGGCGCAGGCTTTCGGGCGAGCCGCCGGGCACAGCGATAAAGCCGTCAATCGCGCCGGCGTCATGCCAGACAGCGATTTCCCGGGCCGCGTCTTCGGGGGTGCCGACGATCTGCCAATGCACCGATGACAGGATCTCGGGCCGCGCCAGCAGTTCGGCCACCGTCGGCTGCGTGTCAGACACGATCCGCTGCAAGAGGGCGCGATGGCTGGCAGACCGCATGGAGTGATGCGTTTTCGGCAGATCGGCCGGGGTGAGGCGGCGATCTTCGGGCCAACTGCTCAGATCCAGCCCGATAGCTTCCTGGATGCGCTGGAGACGCTGCGCGCGTCCGACGCGGCGGTGGTTGTCCTGAAACAGCGCGCGCGCCTCTTCGCGGGTCGGGGCCAGATAGAGGCTGAGCCCGGGCAGAAGCCGGATATCACGCGGCGCGCGGCGATGCGCCACGGCGCGGGCGGAAAGCTGGCTGCGCATCTGCTGCGCCGTTGCCAGATCGGGGGTCATGCCAAAGACCATATCCGCCACCTCGCCCGCGAAATCGATGCCGGTGGCCGACCCGCCCGCCTGCATCAGCGGGATCCCCGGTCCGGGAAATGCCGGCAGGTTCAGCGGCCCCTTAACCTCGAATCCCTGGCCGCGATGGTTGATCGGCAGGATCAGATCGGTATCGGCATAGCGCCCGGTCTCGCGGTCAACCAGCAACGCCCCGGATGGAAAGCTGGACCACAGTTTGCGCACGACATCGGTAAATTCGCGCGCGCGCAGATAGCGCGCATCCGAAGAAGGCATCTCTGCCACGCCGAAATTCTCATTGCCCTGCAAGGCGGTCACGACATTCCAGCCGGCGCGGCCCTTGCTGAGCCAGTGCAGCGACATCAGCTGCCGCGCGGCCTGATAGGGATGGCCGAATGTGGTCGAGATCGTAGTCACGAGGCCGATCCGCTGCGTCTCGCGCGCGACCGAAGTCATCAGCAAAGTCGCGTCCAGGCTGGAAAAGCCAAAGGACTGATCCATGATCGCCAAAGGCAGAAAGCTCGCATCGGGGCGGAAGGCGAAATCGAGATGGGCGGCCTCGGCGCGCTGTGCGGTTTCCAGTGCAAAATCGCTGGAATAGAGCCCCTCGATGCCGCTGCCATCCAGCCGCCAGCCTTCGCCAGACAGCCAGGTCGGCGCCAGCGAGATCCCAATGCAGAGTTTCGGTCGGAGCTTCATCGCCCTGCCTCGTCAGTTCATGAAACGACCGGCCCAGAGACGGGCCGGCCGCAGTTTCTGTCGCGATGGCTCAGAACGTGCCGCGAATGCCGATGCCAAACATTCGCGGCGAGGTCATCGAGCCCTGCGTGAAGGCCACTGTGCCGCGCGCGGCCTCGAGCAGGGTCGGGCTGCGTTCGTCGAAGAGGTTGTTCACATAGCCATAGACTTCAAGATTGTCGCGCAGCTGATAGCTCGCATGGATATCCACGAGGGTGTAATTGTCCACCTCATAGGCCGGAGTATTGGCGGTATTGGAATAATAGCCGTCAATAAAGCGCACCTGGCCACCAAGTTTCAGCTTGTCACTCGCATCCCAGCTTGCGCCAAGGGTGAAGGTCTTGCCGGGCGAGCGGGCAAATTCATTGCCCTCCCAGGCCTTTGCCGAAGACATCTCGTCGATCTTCGTCCTGAGGAAACCGGCACTTGCGCGCAGCGTCAGGCTGTCGACGGGCTTGTAATCCGCACCGATCTCAAGCCCGTAGGAATGGGCTTTTTCAGCATTCAGCGTCTGGGTCTGGTTGATCCCGGACGAGGTCATCTGGGTCACACTGTGCTGGGCGTTGGTGTAATCCATATAAAAGAGGTTTCCGGTCAGGAAGAGCGTCTCGTCAATCAGGCTTGCCCGGCTGAAGAGTTCATAGTTCCAGACGGTCTCTTCCTTGTATTTCGTCCAGTCGCGGGTGCCGACGAAATCAAGCGAAATGCCGCCGGGATTATAGCCCTTCGAGATCATCGCGCCGACGGTCCAGTCCGGCGTCGCCGCATAGGACAGGGTAAGCTTCGGCAGCACCTCCTCAAACGTCTGATCATAATCGATATCGCTGTTGGCAAAGAGCGGCGAGACATCGCCGGTGCGACGCAGATGGTCACGCTGATAGCGAAGCCCGCCCGAAAGCGTCCATTGGTCATCAATACGCCAGCTGAGTTCGGCATAGACGCCTAGCTGGTTCTTCTTGTCGTTGAAGGTCGAAATACCGCCCTGGTTCAGCCATTCATCCTGATCGCTATAGGCGACGTAAAGACCGGCCACCCCAGAGAAAACATCTTCGGGCGTGCCAAAGGCCAGCTTCGATTCATTCGAGAAATTCTTGCGCCACATATTGGCGTCTCCGGCGGTGGGCGTGCCGACGCGGCGTTCAACATCGGATTTCGAGGTCTCGAATTTATTGGTCAGTACAAGACCGTTGCCCAGATCGTAATCGACATCCAGCACAGCGGTATCGGTCACCGTATCCCAGCCCGGCATCCAGATCGTGATCGAACGCAGATCGCTGTATTCGGGGTCTTCCGCCGCACCCTCGGCGCTTGGCCGGGTCACATCCGAGCGCGAATAGGTCAGTTTGACCGTCAGCCCGTCAATATCGGCGGGCTGCCACAGCAGCTTGGCCCGACCGGTGAAATTGCTGAAATCCTGGCCGATTTCGTTCTGGATAAAGCGCGGGCTGACATAATCGATAAAGGTGTCGCGCGCCGCGTAATCCAGCGCGATCCGTGCCGCGAGCTGGTCATTGATCGGCCCGCTCCAGGCAAATGAGGCGCGGCGCTGGTTGTAATTGCCGAATTCCAGCCGGTAGCTGCCCTCGGGCTCCCAGGTCGGGTCTTTGGTATTCACGAGGATCGCGCCGCCAATGGCATTGGCGCCCTGGCTGGTGGTTTGCGGCCCGCGGAAGACCTCGACGCTGCCGACATCCCAGGTGGCAGTGCCGCCGAAATACAGCTCGGCCCAGCTGAGATAATGACCATCCACATTGACCGTCGCGCGCGGCATGGTCCCGGCAAAGAACGCCGTCGCGCCTGTATGCGGGCCTTCAGAGTTCTGGCCCCGGATCACGGGGGTTGAGACATTGTCGGTATAGATGACGTTCGGCGTGCCCTGCAGCACAGTGCGGACCTCATCCTTGCCCGGCTTGTCCTGCTCAAGCTCTTCTGCGGTCACAAGGGTCACCGAACTCGCGGTATCCTTCAGATCGCGCTGCTGTTTTTCGCCGGTCAGATAGATCGTGCCCAGATCGACGGGCGTGTCCTGGGCATAGGCGGCATGGGCCGCGAGGGCTGCAATTATGGTCAGCAGGCTGGCCCCACGCGCCAGCCGGCCATGATGAAAGTTCGGCATGATGTTCCCCGGTTTCTGGTGAGGCACATGCGGAGGCGGGCGATGGGCTGGCGGCATATGATGAGTTCCGAATTGCATAACGTGTTATGCATGTCAATTCGGCTGCCATGTGCGGGCCTTTACCCCGGCGCCCATGCTGCATTAAGATCTCGCAGAGCCTTTCATGGTCGCTGCCCGAGGCAAAGGAATCCCAGGGATGATGGAATTCGAGATTTTCCCCGACGAGGATGCCGGCGCTGTCGATACAAGGCGGGTGACCACCATTCAGTCGATTTCGGTCGCGATGCGGTTCCTGAACATCCTCGCCGCCGCCGAACGTGCTCTGCCTCTGGGAGAGCTCGCGCGGCTGTCGCGCACCGGCCGGTCGACCGCGCATCGCTATATGCAAAGCCTCGTGAAAGAGGGGCTCGCGGTGCAGGATCCGGTCTCAAGCCATTACGATCTGGGCGCGGCGGCTCTGTCGATCGGCATTGCAGCGCTGCGCCGGGTTGATGCTGTTGAAATGGCCGGGATGCAGATGAAGCAGCTGGCCACTAATCACGCGATCAGCGGCGGGGTCGCGATCTGGACCGAACGGGGCCCGACCCTTGTCCGCTGGTATCGCAGCGCGCTTTTCGCGATTTCGCCGGTGCAGCTGGGGGATGTGCTGCCCATCGACAATTCAGCCTGTGGCCAGGTGTTTCAGGCCTTTCTGCCGCGCGCGGTGACCGAGGCCGCGCGCCGGATCCAGCCCGCCGCTTTCGCCGGCGACCCGGTACAGCGTCCGCAGCTTGACCAGATCCGCCGCACCGGCTGGGTCGAACTGACAAGCCATCTTCTGTCAGGTATCACCGGCCAGGCCGCTCCGATCCTCGATGCCCAGGGCGAACTGGTCTGTGTGGTGACCTCAGTCACCGATCTGGGGAAGCTGAATGCGCCGGGCGACCGGCTTGCACTACAGGATGTGGCGAGGCTGATAAACCGCGCTACAGGTGGTCAAACCGCGCTGGATCAGCCCTGATCCGCCGCGCGCGGGCAGGGGATCACCATCGGACGCGCGGTCAGTGGATCGGGCATCACCAGCGCCGGCAGATCAAACACCTGCCGGATCAGATCTTCGGTGACGATGGCATCAGGCGCGCCGGTCGCGATGACCTGCCCCTCGCGCATCGCGATCAGATGGGTCGCATAGCGGAAGGCAAGGTTCAGCTCATGCAGAACCGCCACTACCGTGCGCCCGGCGCGGTTCAGACGTGCCAGCATTTCAAGCAAATCAACCTGATGCACGATATCAAGGAAGGTCGTCGGCTCATCCAGCAAAAGGATCGGGGTCTCCTGGGCGAGCGCCATCGCGATCCAGACCCTTTGCCGCTGCCCGCCTGACAGTTCCGCCAGCGGCCGGTCGGCCAGATCGGCTGTGCCGGTATCGCGCAGCGCCACCTCGACCGCTGCCGCATCCCCTGGCGACCATTGCCGCAGAAAGCTCTGATGCGGAAAGCGTCCCCGCGCGACCAGATCCGCCACGCTGATCCCCTCGGGCGCGACCGGCGATTGTGGCAAAAGGCCAAGCCGACGCGCCACCTCACGCGAGGGCAGGGTATGGATCGCCTTTCCGTCCAGCAGCACCCGCCCGCTTTCCGGGGTCAAAAGCCGCGACAAAGCCCGCAGAAGAGTGGATTTACCACAGGCATTAGGGCCGACGATCACCGTGAAAGATCGGTCCGGCACCTCCAGCGACAGATCCCGCGAGATCATCCGCGTCTCATAGCGCAGCGTCACATTCTCGGCGCTCAGGCGGTGCTGCATCATATTCTCCTTTCGCCCGACCGCAGGCCCGGCGGGTTTTTTGGCGGCTCTTCGTATTGCATTGCGGGATGCGCTCTGCAATATGGGAGACAGCTACCCCCTTCCGATGTCGTTTCCGGCCGGGGCCAGCCATTCCCCTACAGTATCCCCGGCAGCACAGAGGCAAATTCGCGCCCGGCTCCGGAGCTGCGCGCGCAAGGATGAGCATATGGCCAGGATCAGTACAGAATCCGTCGAAGACCGCAGCGGGATTCTTGAGGAAGAGGATCACATGCGCGGAATGGAGCGGATCGGGATGGAAGTCATCTCGATCAGCAGGCCTTTCGCTTCGGTCGCGCGGGTCACCGGCCGGATCGCACCGGCAGATCCCGCGCCCTGGATGCCGCCAAACCAGGCCGTGCGCATTGCGGTCGGGGAACCCGAAGGGCAGCGCCCGGTGGTGCGCGTTTACACGATCCGCGCCTTCGATCCTCTGCGCAGCGAAGTCGAGATTGATTTCGTGATCCATGAGGATGACAGCCCGGCGATGCGCTGGCTGAAAGCCGCGCGTCCTGGCACGGTGCTGCCAGTGATCGGGCCGCGCCAGCATTTCATCCCGCTGCCCTCGGGCGACAGGCGGGCGGCGATCTTTGCCGATGAAACCGCGATCCCGGCGGTCTATGCGATCCTGAAGGCCTGGCCTGCCGGGCTGAAAGGCTCCGCCTGGATCGAGACCCCGGACCGTGGTGCCTTTGACGAATTGCCGCGCCCTGACGGGGTCGATCTGCATCTTATCCTGCGCCCGGCGGGCGTCGCCGCGGGAACAGCGCAGAGTTTGCTTCAGGCGGCGAAGGCCCTGCCCGATCCGCATAACTGGACGGTCTGGGCCGCAGGCGAGCGCGTCGAGATGCGCGATCTGCGCAATCATCTGCGCAAGGCCGGCGTGGCGCGCGCCGATCTCCAGGTGCTTGGCTACTGGAAAAAGGGGATGAGCAGCTCGGATCTCGACCGCGCGCGACTTGCCGAATATGAGGCGCTGCGCGCCCGGGGCCTCACCCTGGAAACACTTGGCGATATCGATCTGCCGGTCTGAGAATGACAAAAGGTATCCGTATGTTGCGCCTTTCCCTGACCGTTTTTGCCCTGATCACCCCGCTTACTGCCAGGGCCGAAGAAGGCTGGCCGCGCAGGGTGACCGATGCGCTTGGCGAGGTCGTGATCGCGGCAAAGCCGGTCAATATCGCCTCGACCGCGCCCAGCCTGACCGGGATCCTGCTGGCAATCGACGCGCCGGTGAAATCGACATCGATGGCGATGATCGGGCCTCTGACCGACGAAAAGGGCTTCTTCCTGCAATGGGCGAAGACGGCGGATGAACGCGGCGTCGCGCAGCTTTACGGCAATCTGACCTTTGACATAGAATCGCTGATCCTGGCCGACCCGGATCTGGTTGTGGCCTCTTCGACCGGCGGGGATGCGATCCTGCCCTATGTCCCGGCGTTGCGCGCACAGGGCATGACGGTGGTTGTACTGGATTATTCCTCCGGGTCCTGGGAAGACCTTGCCCGCCAGCTTGGCCGTGCCACCGGGCATGAGGCGGGCGCCGAGGCGGTGATCCGGGATTTCGACGCGCGCGCCGCCGATCTGGCGGCACGGCTTGAGATCCCGCCGGGGGATGTGTCGCTGGTATCGTATAATTTCAGCGGCACTTACGCGGTGTCAAAACCGACCAGCGCCCAGGCAAAGCTGCTCTCGGTCCTTGGCTTCACGGTGACGGGTCTGCCGGAGGCGATGGCGGGCAATGTTACCCGGGCTTCGGATTTCGATTTCATCTCGCATGAGAATCTTGGCGCGGCGATCACCGGCGAGGGGGTCTTTCTCCTGAACGGCACCGAAGAAAGCGTGGAGGCGTTTATGGCCGATCCGGTTCTGGCCAATCTGCCGGCGGTGAAATCCGGCCAGGTCTGGCCGCTGGGGCCGACCTCGTTCCGCGTCGATTACTATTCCGGCCGCGATATTCTGGAGACCATCGGGCGTTACTTCGCCAGATGACGGGCAATGGCGGCAGAAGGGGCGCAGGGATCTGGCTGGCTGGGTTGCCGGTGCTTTTTTTGCTGTCGCTTGCCAGTCTCGCCATCGGTTCGCGCGCGGTGCCGCTGTCGGAGCTCTGGCGCGCGCTGACCGCATTTGATCCCGGCAATGACCTGCATCTTGTGCTGCGCGAATTGCGGCTGCCCCGCACCGCGCTGGCGCTTGGCGCCGGTGCCGCGCTTGGCCTTGCCGGGGCGGTGATGCAGGCGGTGACGCGCAACCCCCTGGCCGAGCCGGGGCTTCTGGGTGTGAATTCCGGTGCGGCGATGGCGGTTGTCCTGGGGGCATCGGCTTTTGGCCTGACCCAGATCACGCAATATGTCTGGTTCGGCTTTGTAGGTGCCGGGCTGGCGGGGGTTGCGGTCTTTATTCTGGGCCGCGCGCATGGGTCGGGCACCGATCCGGTGCGTCTTGTGCTGGCGGGCGCCGGGCTTTCGGTGCTTCTGGGGGCGGCGACCGGCTTTGTGATTCTGAATTCCGGGCTGGATGTGCTGGATATATTCCGCAACTGGGGTTCGGGCACGCTGGAGGGGCGCGGCATGGCGGTCGCTCTGGTGATGTGGGCGGCCCTGGTGCTGGGCGGCGGGCTGGCGCTGGTGCTGGCGCGCGATCTGAATGCCCTGTCGATGGGGGTCGAGATCGGTCGCGCGCTCGGGTTGCGGCCGGGGCCGGTCTGGGCGCTGTCCTGCCTTTCGGTGATGATCCTGGCCGGGGCGGCAACTGCAAGCGCCGGGCCGATTGCCTTTGTCGGGCTGGTCGCGCCGCATCTGGCGCGGGCGCTGAGCGGGCCGGACAATCGCAGCCTCCTGCCGCTTTCCGCGATTATCGGCGCAGGCATCCTGACCGCGGCCGATATCCTTGGCCGTATCGTGGCCCCTCCGGCCGAGCTGGCAGCGGGCATCGTCGCGGCGATCCTTGGCGGGCCGTTCTTCATTCATGTCGCGCGGCGTTTCCGGCTGGTGCGGCTGTGAGGGTCAGAGGCCAGCGCGTCTTGCGGATCGGCGGGCTCAGCCTGTTATGGCGCCCCCGCGCCATGCTGGTCTGCGGGCTGCTGATCGCATTTGGCCTGCTCCTTGGCCTTTTCCTGCTGGCCAGCGGCACAATGCGGCTTACGCCTGCCGGGGCGCTGGCGGGTCTGACCGGCCAGGCCGAAACCGATGTGATCAACCGCCTTGTCCTGCGCATCCGGCTGCCGCGGCTGCTGACCGCCGCGATGGTCGGGGCGGCGCTTGGCATGTCCGGCGCGGTGTTTCAGTCGATCTCACGCAATGCGCTCGGATCGCCGGATGTGATCGGTTTCACCACAGGCGCGGCAAGCGGCGCAATCGCGCAGATCATCCTGTTCAATGCCGGGCCGGTGCAGACCGCGCTGGCGGCAGTGGCCTCGGGGGTGATGACGGCGCTGGTCGTCCTCTGGCTGGCGCGCGGCCGGAAAGGCGGGCGGGAAGGGGGCGGCGGCTACCGGCTGATCCTTGTCGGTATCGGCATGGGCGCGCTGATGTCGGGGCTGAACACGCTGTTGATGGTGATGGGCGATCTGGAACGTGCGATGTCAGCCCAGATCTGGCTGGCCGGATCCCTGGCCGCGCGTGACTGGACCCATGTCGCAACCGCCTGTGCCGGGCTGGTCGTCTTCGCGCCGCTGGTTTTGTGGAATGCACGGCGGCTTCTGGTGATGTCGATGGGTGATGATCTCGCGCGCCAGCTCGGGCTTGACCCGGGTCGCACACGGCTGGTTCTGGTGCTGGCCTCGGTCGGGCTGGCATCCGTTGCGACGGCCTGTACCGGCCCGATTGCTTTTGTCGCGCTGGCCGGGCCGCAACTGGCGCGCTGGCTGACCCGTTCGCCCGATGTACCGGTGGTTTCGGGAGCAATTGCCGGGGCTCTCCTGCTGCTGAGCGCGGATCTCGTCAGCCAGAATGCGCCTTTCGGCCTTGCTATGCCGATCGGGCTGACCACAGGGCTGCTGGGCGGGCTTTATCTGATCCTTGTCTCGCGCCGCCTCTAGGTGCTGTTGCCGTGATGACAGGCCAAAGGTCTCCGTAAGGGCTCCGGCATCATAAGACCCAAAAGCGGTCGCGCAGAGCAGATCCCGGTTGTCGTGGCACAAGGATATGTCCATTTCAGCCGCATTGATAACCGGATCAGATCGGACGGGGCCAGTATTGCGGCAAGCCGCGCCTTGCGCGCCTCGTCCGTATCGCATCAAACTGCGATCAGCGGCCGGGCCGCCCTGATCCCCCGCCTGGAACCCCGCATGACCTATACCTTTCTTCACACCTCTGATCTGCATCTGGGCCGGCCTTTTGGCGGCTTTCCCGAAGACATTCGCGGCCGCCTGCGCGAGGCGCGCCATACCGTCATTTCCCGTCTCGCCCATGCGGCCCGCGACAATGGCGCGCGCGATGTGCTGCTGGCAGGTGATACATTCGACGCCGAGACCCCTTCGCCCGAGACTTTGCGCCACGCGCTTCGGGCCATGGCGGTTGAGGGCGATCTGCGCTGGTTCCTGATGCCCGGCAACCATGACAGCCTCGCGGCGACCGAGCTCTGGCGCCGGATCCTTGCCGATGCGCCGGCCAATCTGACGGTTCTTGACCGGCCCGGCGCGCTGGAACTTGCGCCCGGTATCTGGCTTTTGCCGGCGCCCCCGACACAACGCCGCCCGGGGCGCGATCTGACCGAAGCGATGTCGGCGCCAACCCCGGAGGGCGCGATCCGCATCGGCCTTGGCCATGGCGCGATCATGGATTTCACCGATGGCGAGGGCAGCCCGGGGATCATCCCGCCGGATCGGGCGCGGCTGTCGGGTCTTGATTACCTGGGCCTTGGCGACTGGCATGGGCGGATGCAGATCGGCCCCGCGACCTGGTATTGCGGTACACCCGAGGCGGATGGGTTCAAACATGCCACAGCCCCGGGCGCGCTTGCGGTCGGCCTTGACGCCGGCGGCGCGCCGGCACGGGTGGAAGTCACCCCAACCGGTCAGTTTCACTGGCTGCGGCCAGAGCTTGATCTGCTGCCGGGCGAGGATATTGCGGGCCATCTTGCCGGGCTTCTGCCCGGCGAAAACCAACGCCGGGACAGTCTCATTCGGATCGAGGCCAGCGGCCGTCTGACCCTGGCCGAACGCGCCGGTCTTGAGGCCGCGCTGGCCGCGATCGCCCCGGATTTCGGCTGGTTCGAGGCCGATCTTTCCCGCCTTGGCACAGATGTGCAGCCGGATGATCTCGACCTGATCGACCGGGGCGGTGCGCTGCGCCGGGCCGCAGAAGGTTTGCTTGATGAGGCCCGCGACCCGGCGCTGGCCCGGATCGACCGCCAGCTGGCCGAAATGGCACTGTCCCGGCTCTATGCGCTGGTGCAGGAGGTCGAGGCATGAAGATCCGCGCGCTTGAGTTGACCAATCTGCGCCGCTTCGGCGCAAAACGTGCCCGGATCGAGGGCATAGGCGACGGGGTCTCGGTGCTGTCGCAGCCCAATGAGTTCGGCAAATCGACCTTTTTCGACGGGCTGCATGCCCTGTTCTTCCAGGCGCATCGGTCATCGCGCGCGCCGGTGAAAGCATTGCAGCCCCATTCGGGCGGTGCCCCCGAGGTCGCGGTAGAGCTTGACCTTCCCGAGGGCCGGTTCCGGCTGGAAAAACGCTGGCTCTCGCGCCCGACGGCGCGGGTGCTGGATGCAACGGGCAGGCTGATCGCGCAGGAGGACGAGGCCGAGGCCTGGATTGACCGGCTGACAGGTCAGGGGCTGGCCGGGCCTTCGGGGCTTTTATGGGTGCGCCAGGGTCTTCTTGGGATGGAACCGGAAGGCGCCGGTGCCGCCGATAAATCGGACCGCGAAAAGGCGCTGACAGCGCGGCGCGATCTTTTGTCCTCGGTCGCGGGCGAGATCGAAATGATGACCGGCGGGCGGCGTATGGATCAGGTCCTTGCGCGGGTGAATGAGGCGCTTGCGAAGCTTGCGACCAATACGCTGCGGCCGAGATCGGGCGGGGAATGGGCGCGTGCCACTGACGAGGCCGAGGAGCTCGCACAGGACCGCGCGGGGCTTGAGATCAAGGTGGCCCGGCTTTCCTCTGAACTGGCAAACCGCGCGGCGATCACCCGCGATCTGATCCGGCTGGCCGACCCGGATCAGGCGGCGCGCGACCAGGCCGCCTTTGATCAGGCAGGCCAGGCATTGCGCGCGGCCGAAACCCATGCCGAACAGGCCCGCAAGGCCGAAAGCGACCTGCGACTGGCGCAGCTGACCGCAGGGCAGGGCGCGGAAACGATCCGGCGGCTTGAAGATCTGAAGCTCCGGCTTGGCCAGGCCATAGCCGCGCAGGCGAAGACCTCGGAAGAGCTGGCGAGAACCGAGGCCCTGACCAGCGAGGCCGCAGCCCTTGATACGACAGCGGCCCGCGAACAGGCCGCCGCCGCGGGGGCGGTGCAGGCCCTTGCCGCGCGGCTGGATCTAGCGCAACGGGCCGGGCTGGCGCTGGCCGCACGCGATCGCATGGCAGGTCTTGCCGCAAGGCTGGAACGCGCCGACCGTCAGCGCACGGCGCTTGATGACCATCTCGCGGCCCGCAGCCCTTTGAAGGTCACGCGCGACCTGCTGGATCTGGCGGAAAAAGCCCAGGGCGAGCGCGACCGCCTGGCGCTTCAGGACGAAGCGCGTCTTGTTGCGGTGACCCTCACCTATTCGGGCGCGGCGCGGGTCACGGCCGCAGGTCAGCCCATTGGCACGGAAGGGCTGAAGCTCAGGGGAAGCACCGCGCTGGATCTGCCCGGCATCGGCCGGATGGTGATCGACCCGGGCCTCGTTGCGGCAGGCGATATCGGCGCAAAGCTGCAACAGGCGCAGGACCGGCTGGCCACAGCGCTGATGGCCTGCGGCGCGGCGGATCTGGCGGCCGCGCGTCACGCCTTTGCCGAGACCGGGCGGCTCGATGCGGCCATATCCCAGGCGAGGGCGCTGCTTGCAGAGCTGGCGCCCGAGGGGACTGACGCCCTGCGTACCGCGCTGGCGGTGGCGCGCAGCGAGGCGGGTGATCTGCCGGGCGCGGCGCCGGATGCGGCATCGGCGGAAGACATTGCCGGTCTGCAAAGCCAGCTCCGCAGTGCCAGAGAGACCGAAGAGCGCGCGCAGGTGCACAGGCGCGAGGCCGAAGCCCGTCATGCCCGCCTGCGCGAGGCGCGCGCCGCATCGCGTGCGGCGGAGCTGGCCGCCAGGCAGGTGCTGGACGCGGTCCGAGCCGAGGCCGGTGATCCGGTGGACCTTGCTGCGCGGCTTTTGCACCTCGCCCAGGTCCAGACCGGGCTGGCCGGGGCCGAAACCCAGGCCGCCGGGACCCTGGCCCGGCTGACCACCAACGCCCCCGATCTGGAGACCGCCCGGGCGGCTGTCACCCGCCTTGCCTCGGTGATCGAGGGACGGCGGCGCGACCGGGCACGGCTGGAAAGCGACCTTGCCGGGGTGAGCGGCTCAATCGGGGCGCTGGCCGATGAGGGGATCGAGGAGGCGCTTGGCGATCTGCGGGGCCGCGAAGCGACCGCCCTTGCCCGCGCGGCCCGTTATGAACGCGAAGTGAAGGCGCTTGCCCGGTTGCGGACGGCGCTCGAAGCGGCCAGACGCGAGGCGCGCGAAGCCTATCTTGGCCCGGTCCTGCGCGAACTTGACCCGCTTCTGTCGATCCTGCATCCGGGCGCATCGCTCAGGATAGACGATACCAGCCTCCTGCCGGTGGCACTGATGCGCGACGGTCAGGATGAAGAGATCGAGATCCTGTCCGGTGGAACCAGGGAACAGCTGGCGGTGCTGACGCGGCTGGCCTTTGCGCGGCTCTTTGCCCAGTCGGGCAGATCGGTGCCGGTGATCCTCGATGATGCCCTGGTCCATAGTGATGATGACCGGATCGAAGCGATGTTCACCGCCCTGCACCGGGTGGCGCAGGATCAGCAGATCATCGTCCTGACCTGCCGCCAACGCGCCTTTGCCCCCCTGGGGGGAGAGCGGCTGCACGCGCAGATCAGCTCGGTTTAAGGGCGCGGTTTTGCGCAAGGACCTCTGCGCTGCTGCCTCTGGCATATCCGGGCGGCCAGGCGGTTTCGGAGGCCCTGCGCAACCTGGAGCAAACGGCCCGGGACCAGGCCTGTGGTGGTGCTGAGAAACACGGGGGACCCGGCCATCCGGCGCCTGTGAGGCGGCGCCGGACAACCCTGATGATCTTCAGACCTTAAGGCCCAGCCTGTCGGCAATGGTTCCGAGCAGGCCTTTGCGGAAGACGAGGATGCAGGCCATGAAAACCAACCCCTGCATGATGGTGACCCAGGCTCCGAAAGCGGCCAGCTCATTTTGCATCCAGATCACCAGCAGCGCGCCGACCAGCGGTCCGAAGAATGTCGCCATGCCACCGATCATCACCATAAGCACCACCTCGCCCGACATGCCCCAATAGACGTCGGTGAGGCTCGCCAGCTGAAAGGAAATCGCCTTCAGCCCACCCGCCAGCCCGGCGAAACCCGCGGCCAGCACGAAAACTGCCCATTTGTAGCGGTCGACCCGGTAGCCCAGAGAGATCGCACGCGGTTCATTGTCGCGGATCGCCCGCAGGACCTGACCAAAAGGCGACCAGGTGATGCGGTAGAGGGCCAGCACCGCGACGAAGAACACGACAGCGACAAGGGCATAAAGCGCCATATCGCTTTGCAGCGAGAAGAGGCCGAACAACGCCCCGCGCGGCACATTCTGAATGCCATCCTCGCCGCCGGTAAACGGAGCCTGGAGCGAGAAGAAATAGATCATCTGGGCGAAGGCGAGTGTCACCATGGCGAAATAGATGCCCTGGCGGCGCACGCAAAGCGCGCCAAACACCGCCCCGGTCGCAACCGCCACCAGCACCGCAAAGCCAAGTGCGAATTCGGGAGTGAAACCCCAGACTTTCGCGGCATGGGCCGCAGCATAGGATGACAGGCCGAAATAGGCGGCATGACCAAAAGAAAGCAGCCCCAGATTGCCCAGCATCAGATTGAGCGACAGGGCAAACAGCCCGAAGCAGAGGACTTTGATCACCAGCAAAGGATAGGCCAGGAAGGGCGCCACAGCGACGATCACCAGCAAAAGCAAGAAAAGGTTGCGATGGCTTGCGCTCATGCCAGGCAGGCCGGCAGCGGTGATCTCGGGTTGCGTGGTCATGTGCAATGCTCCTGCGGTCTGAAGGGCCTTGGTTTCTGACGGCCCATCTCAGGCCTGCTTGCCGAACAGCCCGGCAGGGCGGATCAGAAGGACGATTGCCATGATCACGAAGATCACCGTCGTCGAGGCCTGTGGCCAGAAGACCTTGGTCACCCCTTCTATCAGCCCCAGCATAAAGCCGGTCAGGATCGCGCCCGAGATCGACCCCATGCCGCCGATCACCACCACCGCAAACACCACGATGATCAGGTCAGACCCCATCATCGGATTGACCGAATAGATCGGCGCGGCGAGGACACCGGCAAAGCCTGCAAGGGCGACACCAAAGCCGTAAGTCAGGGTGATCAGCAAAGGCACGTTGATGCCGAAAGCCTCGGTCAGCGCCGGTTTTTCGGTTGCCGCCCGCAGCCAGGAACCAAGCCTCGTCTTCTCGATCACCAGCCAGGTCACCAGACAGACCGCCACTGAGGCGAGGATCACAAAGGCGCGCGAGGCCGGCAGAAACATGAAGCCGAGATTATACCCGCCCTGCAAAGCCGCGGGCATCGAATAGGGCAGGCCGGTCGCGCCATATTGATTGCGAAACAGCCCGACAATCACCAGCCCCATGCCGAAGGTCAGGATCATGCCATAGAGATGGTCGAGATCATAAATCCGGCGCAGGATCAGCCGTTCGATAACACAGCCCAGCAGACCGATGGTCAGCGGCACCACAAGCAGCGCCAGCCAGTAATTCATCGCAAAGTGATCCAGCATCAGCAATGCGCCAAAGGCCCCCATCATGTAAAAGGCGCCATGGGCGAAATTTACGATGTTCAGCAGGCCAAAGATGATCGCAAGCCCAAGGCTGAGGATCGCGTAAAATGCACCATTGATCAGACCCAGCAGGATCTGGGTCGACAGCAGCTGCAGTGGTATTCCGAATATAAGCATATTTGCGCCTCAGACCCCCAGATATGTGCTGAGCTTCGCCATGTTGTCGGCGATTTCCGTGCCAGGGATCATGTCGACCACCTGACCGTGATCCATCACGTAATGGCGGTCGGCCACCGACGCCGCGAAGTGGAAATTCTGTTCGACCAGCAGCACGGTATAGCCGCGCTCTTTCAGCTGGCGGATGGTGGCGCCGATCTGCTGCACAATCACCGGAGCCAGGCCCTCGGTCGGCTCATCAAGCAGCAAAAGCCGGGCGCCGGTGCGCAGGATCCGGCCGATCGCCAGCATCTGCTGTTCGCCGCCTGAAAGCCGGGTGCCCTGGCTCCGGCGGCGTTCGGCGAGGTTCGGGAAAAGCGTGTGGATCTCGGCCACGCTCATGCCACCGCTGGCCACCACCGGCGGCAGCATCAGGTTCTCTTCCACGGTCAGGCTGGAATAGATGCCGCGATCTTCCGGGCAAAAGGCGATCCCGGCCCGGGCGATGGCCCGGCTGGAGGCGCGGCCCAGCTCTTTTTCCCGCAGCCGGACAGAACCCTGCCGGCGTTTGATCATGCCCATGATGGATTTGAGCGTGGTGCTTTTGCCGGCGCCATTGCGGCCCAGCAGCGTCACCACCTCGCCTTCGCGGATGTCGAAACTGACCCTGTGCAGCACATGGCTTTCACCATACCAGGCCTCAAGATCGGTGACCTGAAAATGCGGGTTCTGAGAAAGCCTGTCAGCCATTGGGCACCCCGATATAGGCATTGATGACCTGCGGGTCTTTGGAAACCTCGTCATAGCTGCCCTCTGCCAGGATGGCGCCGCGTGCGAGGACGGTAATGCGGTCGCAAAGCGTGGCGACCACCGAGAGATTATGCTCGACCATCAGCACGGTGCGGCCGACAGCAACCCGCGCAATCAGCGCGGTGATGCGCGCGACATCCTCCTGCGTCATGCCGGCCATCGGCTCGTCGAGCAGCAGGACTTTGGGATCCAGCGCCAGCGTGGTGGCAATTTCCAGCGCACGTTTGCGCCCGTAGGAAAGATCGCTGGCCTGTTCCCGGGCGAATCCTGTCATGCCGACCTGATCCAGCAGGTCCATTGCCTCATCTTCGAGGCGCGCCAGCACCTTCTGGCTGCGCCAGAAATCCCAGCTGTCACCATGGCGGCGTCGCTGCAGGGCAATGCGCACATTTTCAAGCGCCGTCATCGAGCCGAACACCGCCGAAATCTGAAACGAGCGCACAAGACCCATCCGCGCGATCACCTCCGGCTTCAGGCGGGTGATATCTCGGCCATCATAGGTGATGGTGCCGGCACTTGGAGTCAGGAACTTGGTCAAGAGATTGAAACAGGTGGATTTTCCGGCGCCATTCGGGCCGATCAGGGCATGGACGGAACCGCGCTGAACATTCAGGTTCACCGCATCCACGGCACGGAACCCTTTGAAATCCTTGGTCAGACCCGTCGCTTTCAGGACAATATCATCGGACATTTGACATCTTTCGGGCTGCGCTGAAGCGGGGAAAGGCAGCGGCCATCCGCAGGGGGCCGCTGCTCCGGGGCTTTATTTCACCAGCGGGCAGGCGCTGTCTGCGAGCGGGCGGAAGGCTTCGTCACCGGGGACGGTTGCGAGAATATTGTAGTAATCCCAGGCGCCGGTGGATTCCGCCGGGGTTTTGACCTGGGCGAGATACATATCATGCACCATGCGGCCGTCCTCGCGGATCACGCCATTCTCGGTGAAGAAATCATTGACCGGCGTTGCCTTCATCTGCGCGATCACCGGACCGGCGGCATCGGTGCCGGTTTCAGCGATGGCATTCAGATAATGGGTCACGGCCGAATAGACCCCGGCCTGCGACATGGTCGGCATCGCCCCGTGCTTTTCAAAGAACCGCTGCGACCAGGCGCGGCTTTCATCGGTGCGATCCCAGTAGAAGCCGGTGGTCAGATAGAGACCCTGAGCGGAATCGAGACCCATCGAATGCACGTCGGTCAGGAAGATCGCAAGACCGGCCAGCTTGGCCTGCATGGTCAGACCGAACTCCTGCGCCTGCTTCAGCGAGTTGATCGTATCGGTGCCGCCATTGGCGAGGGCGATGACATTGGCCCCGGCCGAAGGGGCCTGCAGCAGATAGGTCGAGAAATCGGCCGTGTTCAGCGGTGCGATCGCGGTGCCGACAACCGAGGCACCCGCGCCTTCAACCACCGCGGTCACATCGGCCTGCATGGTATGGCCGAACGCATAGTCGGCGGTCAGGAAGAACCATTTGTCACCCCCCTGGGCAACCATGGCCTTGCCCGTCGAAACCGCCACCGCATAGGTGTCCCAGGTCCAGTGAATGCCGTTGGGCGAGCAGTTCTCATTGGTCAGGCTGGCAGTGCCCGCACCCGAGACGATCAGCAGCTTGTCCTTTTCGCGCGCCAGTTCCTGAACCGCCAGCACCACCGAAGAATTCGGCACGTCAACGATCAGATCGACGCCTTCGACATCATACCAGCGCCGTGCAATCTGGGTACCGATGTCAGCCTTGTTCTGGTGATCTGCACTGACCAGCTCGATCTTCCCGAGCCGGTCGCCGAAATCCGCAATCGCCATCTCAGCTGCGACCACAGAGCCGGTTCCCGCCAGGGAAGAGAACACCCCGCTCTGATCGGTCAACACGCCGATTTTGACAGAGTTATTTGAAATTTCAGCCGATGCAGCAGTGGCACCTGCGGCCAGCAATGCCAGCGCAGAAACGAAAATCCTCATGAGCTTCCTCCCTCTCATTGCGGACAATATGGCCGCTCTTTGCCCCGCCAGCATCACCACAATGCGGCAAAGCGTTCCGCTCTGCGGAAGACCTCAGAGCAGCCCGCGGGTCAGACCGCCATCCACCGCGATATTCTGGCCGGTGATATATCCGGCATGGACCGAGCACAGGAATGCGGCGATCGGACCGAAGTCTTCCGCCGTGCCCAGGCGCTGCGCCGGCACCGATCCGGCCATGGCAGCGGCGGCCTCGGTCTCGGTGATTCCCTCGCGTTTTGCCTTCGCGCGGATGACACGATCAAGCGCGCCGGTCGCCATCAGACCTGGCAGAACATTGTTCACTGTCACCCCCTGCGCGACGGTCTCACGCGCCAGTGTCGCCATCGCACCGGTCAGGCCGGCCCGCACCGAATTGGCCAGCGCCATATTCGGATAGGGTTCTTTCACCGCGAAAGAGGTGATGTTCACGATGCGGCCAAAGCCGTCCGCAATCATATCGGGCAACAGCATCTGGGTGGCCGATATTGCCGAGAGCATATTGGTCTCCAGCGCCTGGCGCCAGGTCTCGATATCATGATCGGTGAACCGCCCGGTGGGCGGCCCGCCGGCATTGGTCACCAGGATCGAAATCTGTCCCGCCCTGGCCTGTGCCTCCGCGATGACCCGGGCGGTGACGCCCGGCTGCGACACATCGCCCTGCACGAAAAAGGCGCCCTGGCCAAGCCCGGCCGCGGCGGCGGCGCCTGCCTCGGCGTCGCGGCCATTCAGCACGACCCGCACCCCCGCCGCCGCCAGATGGCGCGCGGTTGAATAGGCAAGACCCTTGCTGCCGCCCAGCACCAGCGCCACCCGACCCGAAATGCCCAGATCCATGATTTCCTCCCGCTTTGCTGTTCAGCGGCCCGTATAGCTGGGCCGTCTTTTTTCGGTGAAGGCGGCCATGCCTTCAAATTTATCCTGCGTCGAGAACAGAATCTGCAGCGCCTTGCGCTCCAGCGCGAGTGCCGCAGAAAGCGAGGCATCCTGACCGTGCAGGATAACCTCTTTGACCTGATTGACCGCGATAGGTGGCAGGCCGGCGATCCGCCGTGCCAGCCCCATGGCGTGATCGAAGACCTGGTCATCTTCGACAACTTCGCTGACCAGCCCCATTGCCGAGGCCTCGTCTGCGTCAATGATCTCGCCGGTCAGGCAAAGCCGCATCGCCTTGAATTTACCAACCGCGCGGGTCAGCCTCTGGGTGCCACCTGCGCCTGGCATGATGCCGACCTTAACCTCTGGCTGACCGAAGCGTGCGGATTTTCCGGCGATAATGATATCGGCATGCATCGCAAGCTCCATACCGCCGCCAAGCGCAAAGCCATTGACCGCTGCGATCACCGGCACCGGGCAGCGGGCCACCGCTTCCCAGAGCCGCTCGGTATGGCGCAGATACATATCGACACTGTCGATCTGCGCCATATCGGCAATATCTGCCCCCGCCGCGAAGGATTTCTCATCGCCGGTCAGCACCACTGCGCGCAGGGTGCCTCCATCTGTAAGGCCTTCAAAGATTGTCGCAAGCTGGCGGCGCAGCGGCATGTTCAGCGCATTCAGCACTTCGGGACGATTGAGGCGCAGCACGACCACCGCACCCAGATCCTCGACCAGCACCAGATCATTTTTCTCTGTCATCATACTGCCTCAAGCCCGAGGGCAATGCCCTGACCGACACCGACGCACATGGTGGCCAATGCACGGCCGCTGCCGGCCTTGTGCAGCCCGAGCGCAGCGGTGAGGGCCAGACGCACGCCCGACATCCCCAGCGGATGGCCAAGGGCAATTGCACCACCCAGCGGATTGACATGTGCGGCATCATCGGGAAGGCCAAGCTGGCGCAGACAGGCAAGGCTTTGCGCGGCAAAAGCCTCATTCAGCTCGATCCGGCTGAAATCCGCGATGGACAGCCCCAGCCGCGCCATCAGTTTCTGACTGGCCGGAACCGGCCCCATTCCCATGATCGCCGGCTCGACCCCGGCAGTTGCCAGCCCGGTGATCCGTGCCATCGGCGTCAGGCCGAAGCGTTTTACCGCTGCTGCCGAGGCGACGAGCACCGCCGCCGCCCCGTCATTGACGCCGCTGGCATTGCCTGCGGTGACCGAACCCCCCTCGCGGAACGGGGCTGGCAGTTTTGCCAGCGCCTCCAGCGTGGTCGGGCGCGGATGTTCGTCGCGACTGAACACCACCGGATCACCTTTGCGCTGTGCGATGCTGACCGGGAGGATTTCATCGTCAAAGCCACCCGCCGCCTGGGCGGCCGCCACCCGCTGCTGGCTGCGCAGGGCGAAAGCGTCCTGATCCTCGCGGGAAATTCCAAAGCGTCCGGCGACATTCTCGGCCGTCTCCGGCATGGAATCGACACCATATTGCCGTTTCAGCACCGGGTTGACAAAGCGCCAGCCAATTGTGGTGTCGTAGATATCGGCCTGCCGCGAGAAGGCGGTTTCAGCCTTGCCCTGTACGAAGGGCGCGCGCGTCATGCTTTCGGTGCCCGAGGCGATAATCACCTCGGCATCGCCCGCAAGAATGGAGCGCGCCGCGAGCCCCACCGCATCCAGCCCCGAGCCGCAAAGCCGGTTCAGCGTGGTTCCTGGCACGGATTGCGGCAGGCCGGCCAGCAGCACCCCCATCCGGGCCACGTCGCGATTGTCTTCGCCCGCCTGATTGGCGCAGCCGGTGAACACATCGTCAATCTCCAGCGGGTCCAGGCCCGGCGCGCGTGCCACGACCTCTGCCAGCACAAGCGCCAGCATATCATCGGGCCGGATTGTCGCCAAAGCGCCGCCAAAGCGCCCGATCGGGGTCCGAACCCCGGCGCAGATAAAAGCTTCTCTCATGGTCACATGATCCTCAGAGCGGGCAGTCCTGGTCGAAATTCGGGCGTCTCTTTTCCTTCAGAGATGCCAGCCCTTCGCGCGCATCCGGGCCACAAAAGCCCATGAATTCCAGCGCCAGCGAAGTGTCGAAGGTGGGGCCCGCCATGCGCAGCCAGTTGTTGAGCGCATATTTTGTCCAGCGGATCGCGCTTGGCGAGCCCTTGGCCAGTTTGCGCGCAACCTCCAGCGCCTTGTCATGCAATTCGTGATCTTCGGTGACCAGCGAGATCAGCCCGATCCGCTCGGCCTCTTCGCCCGAAACGGATTCACAGAGCAGCAGGTAATATTTGGCCTTGGCAAGACCGCAGAGCAGCGGCCAGACGATAGCCGCGTGATCACCCGCAGCCACGCCAAGCCTTGTATGGCCATCAATGATGCGCGCGGTCTTCGAGGCAATCGAGACATCGGCCAGCAGACCAGCCACCAGACCAGCCCCGACCGCCGGCCCCTGCATCGCAGACACAATCGGCTTTGAGCAGTTGATGATATTGTAGACCAGATCGCGCGCTTCCTTCCACACCCGGGTGAGCGTGGTGAAATCCTCGGTCATCTCTTTGACGAGGTCGAGATCGCCCCCAGATGAGAAGGCCTCGCCCGCGCCGCGAATGATGACGCTGCGAACATCATCGGCAGCGTCGATATCGCGCCAGACCCGGCACAACTCGCCATGCATGATCCGGTCGGCCGAGTTCAGGCGGCCCGGATTGTCCATGGTAATGCGCAGAATACCGGCATCCGGCCAGTCGAATTTCAGCCGCTTATAGGTGGTGATATCGAGGCTCATATGTTCTTCTCCCGGCCCGCCCAAAAGGGCTCTCGCAGTAGGTTCTTCTGGATTTTGCCAATCGGCGTCTTAGGGAAACTTTCGACGAAAGTGACAATGCGCGGACGTTTGAACCGCGCCAGGGTCTTCTCGCAATGCGCGACAACGGTTTCGGTTTCCAGCACCGACCCGGCCTTGAGCAGGATATAGGCTGCCGGCACCTCACCCCATTTATCATCGGGAATGCCAAAGACCGCGCATTCCGCCACGGCGTCGAGGCCGAAAATCGCGTTCTCGATCTCTTTGGGATAGATGTTCTCACCACCCGAAATGATCATGTCTTTCGAGCGGTCAACGAGGGTGACAAAGCCCGCCTCGTCCATCACCGCCAGATCGCCGGTCCAGCCCCAGCCATGCCGGAAGAACTTCGCGGTCTGTTCCGGCTCGTTGTAATATTCCAGCATGACATTCGCGCCGCGTGAAACCAGCTCGCCGATCACCCCCGGCGCCACGGCATTGCCATCGGGGTCCACGACCGCAAGATCGACATTATAAGCCTGCTGGCCGATGGAGCCGAGACGCTCGGGCAGATGCCAGTGGCCAAGGGTGGTGATCACCCCCACTTCCGACTGACCATAGATCTGGGTCAGCCTGATCGCGGGCAGCTTTTCCATCAGATCGCGCTGCACCCAATCGGGCATCGGGGCACCGGCAAAGGCAAGCTTTTCCCATTGCACATAATTCGAGGCCTGGAAGTTCGGGTCCGAGACCACCATTGCGACCTGGGTCGGCACCATGAAACAGGCAGTCATTCCGGTGCGCTGCGCCATATGCGCAAAGTCCTGCACGTCCCATTTGGTCAGGAAGGTGCAGGTCGCTCCGGCCAGCACTGCCGGCTGAAACATGATGTTCAGCGCCGCGACATGGAACAGCGGGGTGACAATCCCCACCACATCGCGTTCCTGGATATTCTCGTGATGCATCACCGTATGCGCGGTGGTGACGCGGTTGCGATGGCTTGCCAGCACCCCCTTCGGCCGTCCCGTGGTGCCACCGGTATAGGTCATGCAGAAGGGATCATCCTCGTGGATTTCCACTTCGGGCACATGATCGGGCTGATCCGCGATCAGGGCCTGGAAATCATGCGCACCGGGCTGCGCGGTGCCGAGGCTGATAAGGTGACGGATCTTTGGCAGTGACTGCGCCGCCTCGGCGACACGGGCGGCAAAGACATCTTCATAGACCAGAATTTCGACATCAGCCTTATCCAGCACATAGGCCAGCTCTTCCGCCGCATAGAGCACGGAGATATTGACGATCACCCCGCCGGTGCGGGCGGTGCCGAAAAACACGCTGCCATATTCGATGCGGTTGCGGCTGAGGATGCCGACCTTGCCGCCCTTGCCAAGACCAAGGCCCAGAAGGGCATGGGCAAAACGACTGGCCTCCCGGTCCAGATCGCCATAGCTGATGGACCTGTCCTGCCACAGAATGGCGCGCTTTTCCGGAAAGCGCTCGGCTGAGCGCCGCAACATATCACCGGTGAGCATATCCCCTCCAGGTTACTCCGAACCCGCATTTGCGGATTTCCCTTGCGCCGGAGACTGGATTTTCATCCGGCATTCTGCAATGCCATAGGCAGGGAATTCATTTCGCAGAGCGGAATACTGGAGCCAGGGATGTCGCAGGAAGATCGTCAGTTTGTCGAAGCATTCGCCCGGGGGCTGCAGTTGTTCGAGGCGCTGTCCAAACAGAAAAAGCCGATGTCGAACAGTGATCTGTCAAAAAGTACCGGCCTGCCGCCTTCGACCATCAGCCGGCTGACTTATACCGCTATGCGGTTGGGATATCTGCGCCACAGCGAAACCGGCCGCAGCTATGAACTGACCCCGAAAAGCCTGAATCTCGGCTATTCGGTGCTGACCGGATTTGCCCTGATCGACCGTGCAACGCCGTTGCTGAAGGTGCTGGCTGAAAAAACCGGCCAGACCGCGGCGCTTTGTGTGCGCGATGGGATGTATCTGACCTTTGTCCAGGTTGTGTCCGGCTCGGATATCCTGGCGGTGCGCTTTGCAGTGGGCGGGCGGCTGCCGATTGCCACTTCGGCGGCCGGGCCTGCCTATCTCTCGATCCTGCCCGAGAAAGAGCGGCGCCAGCTTGCCAGCCGGATCCGTGGCCAGCTCACCCAGCAAAATGGCAATGTCACCGCCTTTAATGCGGCATTGGAGGCGGCCTGCAAGGACGGAGTCTCTTTCAGCCGCGACACCTGGCGCCGTGGCATCAGCGCGGTATCGGTCGGGATCAGCACCGCGCATGAACAGGCCGCGATTACGGTGCCCTTTGCCACCGGGTCGATCTCGGTCGCCAATATGCGCGGCATCATCGCCCCCATCCTGCGCGAAACCGTGCAGGAACTGCTGTAAAGGCGGCGCCGGCTGCGGTCCCGGCGCCCTTTTTTCTTACAGGCTGCGGATATCGAGCCCCAGCGTCGCGCGCCGCCGCAGCCAGGCGCTCGGGCGGTAACGGTCATCGCCGCTGAGCGCCTGCATATTGCGCAAAATTGTCAGCATCCGTGCCGCGCCAACCCGATCCACCCATTCCAGCGGACCGCAGGGGTAATTCATCGCAAGCCGCATGGCCTTGTCGATATCGCCAGGCGCGGCAAGCCCCATCTGCGCCATTTCACAGCCGAGATTGGCCACTGCCGCAACGATCCGTTGCGCGACAAAGCCGGTGGAATCGGCAATCGCGGTGACCCTGCGCCCGCTTGCACTCACCGCCGCAGCCACCGCATCGCGCACCGCCGGATCGGCGCCGACCGTGGTCATCAGCACCACCCGCCGCGTGCTGTCAAAGGCCAGATCAACCGCCACCAGCCGCGTGGCCGGCAGGCCAAGACGGGCTGCATGACCCGCCAGATCTTCACCGACCGGGAAGGCCAGCACCGGGCTGGTACCATCATCCTCTGCCGCGACCCGGCAGCCGAGAGAGGCCGCGAAATCACGCAGCTCAGCCAGATCTTCGGCCAGAACCACCTGCTGTGCCGGCGCGGCGGTGCTGATGAAATCTGCCGACGGCTGTTCGGCGCCATCGTGATAGGCGTAAAAGCCCTGCTGCGTCTTGCGGCCCAGCTGGCCGGTCTGCAGCAGATAGCGGTGATAGGTGGTCGAACGCAGGCGCGGCTCGGCGAAATAGCTCTGATGCAGGAACTCGCAGACGGTGAAATTCACATCCATTCCGGTCAGATCCATCAGCTCGAACGGGCCCATGCGGAAATCGCAGCAATCGCGCATGATCGCGTCGATTTCAGCCGGGCTGGCCACCCCCTCCTGCAACGCCATCAGCGCTTCGGTCGGATAGGCCCGCCCGCCATGGTTCACAAGAAAGCCGGGCGTGTCGCGCACCTCAACCGGTTCCTTGCCAAGATGGCGTGCGACCGCGAGCAGCCGCTCCATCGTTTCACGGCTGGTGCGCGGGCCGGGGATCACCTCGACCAGTTTCATCAGCGGCACCGGATTGAAAAAATGCAGCCCCGCGAAGCGCTCCGGATGTTTCAGGTCGCGCGCGATCACCCCGATCGGCAGCGAGGAAGTATTGCTGGCGATCAGCGCCCCGGGGGCCAGAAGATCCTCCAGCCGGGCAAACAAAGCCTGTTTTGCGGCGGGGTCTTCGATGATCGCTTCGACCACCAGATCGCAATCTGCCAGTGCATCCGGGCTGTCGGCGGCGATCAGCGCGCCCGCAAGGGCGTCATATTGACCCTGGGAAAGCTTACCGCTGCTGACCCGCTTTGCAGCGCGGGCGAGAATTGCCGCAATGGCGCTGGCAGCCGCCCCCTGCCGCAGATCGGTCAGGATGACAGGAATGCCACTTGCGGCGGCGGTTTCCGCAATCCCCGCCCCCATCGCGCCGGCGCCGACCACACCAATTTTCAACGGGAGTTCCGCTGCCATTCTCGCCTCCGCAAGCCTGTTTCTCTGCTCTCCAGTGACCGCAGGGTGTCCGAAAGGTCAAAGCCAATATCCCGGGCTTCGTCCCGCAGAGCGGAAGGACTGCTTCCCGGCGGGCTCAGCTGCCGCGAAACAGCGCCGGGCGTTTCTCGAGGAAGGCGGTCACCCCTTCGGCATAGTCATCGCTGAAGCCTGCACACTGCTGTGCCAGCCGTTCCGCCTCCAGCTGGCTGTCGAAATCACGCCCGCCGGCCTCCTGGATAAGCGTTTTCATCAGGCCAAGCCCAAGGGTCGGGCCTGCGGCCAGTTTGCCAGCCAGCGCCCGGGCTTCATCTGCAAGCTCCATATCGGGAACTGACTTGCTGATCAGGCCCAGCTCTGCCGCGCGCGGCGCCGGGATCGTCTCTCCGGTCAGCAACAGCGCCTTGGCGCGGGCTTCGCCGAGAAGTCTGGTAAGACACCAGCTGGACCCGGCATCAGGAACCAGCCCAAGCCTGGAAAAAGACAGCACAAACCTGGCACTCTCGCCCGCGATAACAATATCACAGGCCAGGGCTAGCCCAACACCTGCGCCGGCTGCTGCCCCGTTCATTGCGCAGATCACCGGCTTTTGCAGCCCCCGGAGGGCGCGGATGGTCGGGTTGTAAAACCGGCCCAGCGACTGGCCGAGATCGCTGCGCGGCCCCGGCTGGCGGGGATCGCGGTTGTTAAGATCCTGTCCCGCGCAAAATCCTTTGCCACGTCCGGTCAGGAGCACGGCCCGCACAGCGTGATCTTCAGCCGCGCGCGCGAGGATCTCGCGCAGCCGCAGATGACTTTCTTCGGTGAAGGCATTCATCCGCTCGGGGCGGTTCAGCTCGACCAGCAGCACACCCTGATCAAGGGACGACAGCACGGGCTCTTGCGACATCTCTGGCTCGCTTTGCGGATGGGTTCCGGCTTTCAGGGGTGGGGCAAAGCCGATCCGGCTGCAAGATGATGCCTTCCGCACTGCGGAAAACAATCCCCCGGCGCGCGGCATGACCGATGCACTGGCAAGCAAAGATCCGGCGCGCAGCTCGGAGGTGCAGATGAAAACAACCCGACTATGCTCCCTGTCAAAGCCCGTACCGGAAGAACCACGGCTGCGATCAGACCACGGCCCGCACAGCCCCCGCTGGCCGCTGCATCAGCCCGGCCAGCTGCTGCAACCCTTCTTCAAGCACGCCCCGGTCTGGCGCCACGCCAAGCGAGATCCGCACATGCGCCGAGACATGTTCGCCGGTCGCAAAGGCCGAGGCCGGCACGATCGAGACACCGGCGCGGTCGGCATGTTCGGCAAAGTCCGTCGCCCGCCAATGCGGCGGCAGGCTCAGCCAGAGGTGATGGCCCTCGGGGTCAGCGCGGAAATCGGCCCCCCGGAAGGCCTCGGCCGCCAGGGTCTGACGGGTGCGGTTCTCGGCACGGATCGCAGCGGCGATCTCATCCACCACGCCTTCGCGCAGCCAGCGGGTCGCAAGACTGGCCAGAAGCGGCGGCGCCATCAGGACAGTCGCCCGCAGAACCGAAGCCAGCCGCAAGGCCCGCGCCGGATCAGGCGCCACGACATAGGCCACCCGCAATGCAGGCGTGACCGATTTCGACAGCGTGGCCAGATGCCAGGTCAGATCCGGCGCCAGCGCAAGGAAAGACGGCAGCTGTTGGGCGCGCAAAGGCGCATATGGGTCATCTTCGATGATGGCGACGCTGTATTTGCGCGCGATCTCTGCAATCGCGATGCGCCGCGCCTCGGGCAGGGTGGCGGTTGTGGGGTTGTCGATGCTGGGCGTGACATAGAGCGCATGCGGCGCCCGCGCCTCGCACAGACGGCGGAAGTCATCGGGGATCAGCCCGCCGGCATCCATCGCAATCGGGTCGATCATCACGCCACGCTGCGCCGCGCTGGCCTTCAGCCCGGGATAAGTCATCTCGCCGGCGGCGATATGCCCCCCCGGTGGAACCAGCAGATCGGTCAGCGCGGACAGCGCCGATTGCGCCCCGGCGGTGACCAGCACCCGGTCATGCGACAGCGCCCCATGGCGCCGCGAGAGCCACTGCGTCGCGGCGATCCGGTCTGCCATGCCGCCGCTGCTTTCCTGATATTGCAGGCTCAGCCCGCCACGCGGGCCATTGAGGATCGCAGCCAGCCCCTGCGGGATCAGTTTGCGGAAATCGACCCCCTCGGGCTGAGGCGGGATATTCATGCTCAGATCCAGCACCGGCGCGGGTTCGTCGGGGAAGAATTCGGCCGGATCATCGCGCACGAAAGTCCCGCGCCCGGCCTGGGCGGCCACAAGCCGTCGGCGGCGCGCTTCGTTGAAGGCACGGGTCACGGTGGTCAGATCCACGCCCAGCTGTTCGGCAATGCTGCGCTGTGGCGGCAGCCGCTCGCCCGGCCCGATCCTTGCGGCGCGAATATCCGCTTCAAGCGCCTCGACGATACCGAGATATTTCAGTCTCGCGCCATCGGTGATCCAGGGGGTCCACATGCTCCGCCTCTGCTGCCCATGATTGCACGCATACAATTTATGTCATTGTATGGCGGCGCGGCAAGATGATATCCGCGCACAGCTCCGCCCTCACCCGGCACGCCGAATGCTGGCCTGCCGCCTGCCCGCATGTTGCGCGCAGCGGCGAACCAGGGATGGCTGTCGTGCAGGGCGGCACATCTGTAACCCCGGTGAAATGCCATGTTTCGTCAGATGTGGAGATGCGCCAGGCTCGGTCGGGAAAAGCGGTATTCTGAACCACAGAGCGCAGCCTCGCGCGCCGCATCTGGTCCCCATCACCCTGGTCGCCACCTCAGGACCGCCGCAGACTGCACCAGATCTGGCGGGAATGATTGGCCTCATTTGTTGATATATGTTTATTAAATTTCGACATAATAACTCTTCAACTTCCGAATAAGTTCGGGTGACAAATTCACTCGGACAGGTAGATGACGGACGCACCCATACTTGAGGTGAACGGCTTTTCTGTAGGCTTTGCCACGCCAAACGGAACTGTCGTCGCAACTGAAGATATAAGCTTTTCGGTATCTTCCGGGGAAATTCTCGCCATCATCGGCGAGTCAGGTTCAGGCAAAACCGTGACCTCGATGGGGCTGGCCCGTCTGATCAGCACACCGCCGGCGATCTATCTTGGCGGGACGGTAAATCTCAGAGGGCTTGATCTGCTGGGTCTCAGCGAAAAGCAGATGGCCGAGGTCAGGGGGCGGCGGATCGGGACGATTTTTCAGAACCCGCGCGCCTCGCTTGACCCTTCTTTCACCATTGGCGCGCAGCTGATCGAAACGCTGCGACGTCATGAACCCGGGCTCAGCAAAGCCGCGGCCCGCGAGGCGGCCATCCTGTCGCTGAACCAGGTCGGCTTTAACGAGGCTGATCGTGTCATGGCAAGCTACCCGCATCAGCTGTCGGGCGGGATGTGCCAGCGGATCGCGCTTGCGATGACACTGGCCTGCAAGCCCGAGATCCTGATCGCCGATGAGCCGACCACCGCGCTGGATGTGGGGGTTCAGGCGCGCATCCTTTTGCTGCTGAAGCGACGCAGCCTGAGCACGGGATTGCCGATTGTCATCATCACCCATGATATGGGCGTGGTTGCAGCGGTCGCGACACGGGTTCTGGTCATGTATGGCGGGCATATCCAGGAATCGGCGCCGATTGATGCGCTGCTGAGCGATCCGAAACACCCCTATACCCAGGCCCTGATCGCCGCGATCCCGGACCCCGACGAGCCGACAGCCGAGTGGCGGTCAATCGAGGGTGAGCCGCCCAATCTCGCCCTGGCGCCGAAAGGATGCCGGTTCGCGCCCCGCTGTGGCCGCGCCGAAGCGATTTGCCGCGCAGAGGTTCCGGACTGGCGCGGCCTTGCCGACGAGCGCTTCGTCAGATGCCATTTTGCCGAGGTCTGAAGTGAAAAACCTGATTGAAATCCGCAATCTGTCGAAAACCTTCCGCGTCAGGCGGGGCTCGTTCCTGAGGCGCGAGATCTCAGAAAACCCTGCGGTCAGCGATATTTCGATCAATATCCGCAAAGGCGAGATCCTTGGCTGTGTCGGCGGGTCCGGCTCGGGCAAATCAACGCTGGGCCGGATGATCCTGCGTCTGATCGAGGCCGACAGCGGCAGCATCACCTATGATGGTGCCGATCTGCGCAGCTTCGGCCCCGCCGAGTTGCGGCTGCACCGGCGGCGGGCGCAGATCGTGTTTCAGGACCCGCTGCAATCGCTGAACCCAAGGCGGACGGTCGCTGAGAATGTGGCCAGGCCGCTTTTGAATTTCGGGATGCGTGCGGATGAGGTGCAGGCGCGGGTCGATGAGGTTTTGCAGCTGGTCGGGCTCGATCCCGGGCAGGCTTACCGCTATCCGCATGAGTTTTCCGGCGGACAATGCCAGCGGATCGCCATCGCGCGGGCGCTGACGCTGGAGCCGGAATTCCTCTTCCTCGACGAGCCCGTCTCGGCGCTGGATGTCTCGATCCAGGCGCAGATCCTGACGCTTCTCAGGGATCTCCAGGCCAAACTCGGGCTGACATTCCTCTTTGTCTCGCATGATCTGAAAATCGTCCGGCAGTTTTGCGACCGCACCATGGTGATGTATCGCGGCAAGCTGCTGGAAACCGGCGAGAGCGATCAGGTGTACCGTCAGCCCATGCACCCGTTCACCCAGGATTTTCTGGGTACCGTGTTGCACCTCAGGCGCGACAATCGCTGGGAAGCGGCGGCCGAGCGCGCGGAAGATCTGGAATCGGCGGCCCCCGCCATGTCCGGCCCCTGCTGCCCCTATGTCTCGAACTGCCAGCAACGGATGCCCGAATGCGCCCGGGCAATGCCCGCGCTCAGAACCCTGCATGATCAGCGCAGCGTGGCCTGTCTTCTGTACCCCGCCACCGCCTGACCCCAAAAAAAACAACAAAAAACCAACAAAACAAAATCCCAACAGGAGCACTGGAATGTCAATTTTTGTCAAAGGCCTGCGGCGAGGGATCGCCTCCACCGCGCTTCTGGGTCTCATGGCCGGGTTCAGCCCGGCACTGGCTGAAAGCACCATCGTCATGGGGGTCGAGGCAGATTTCAGCCGTATGGACCCGGCAGCGGCGCGAACCTGGAACACCTTTAAAGTGATCCGCCATGTCTACGAGACCTTTGTCGAGGAAGATCTGACGAAAGGCGGCGACGCCGTTCCCGAGATTGTCCCCGCCCTGGCCGAGAGCTGGGAAATCTCGGACGACCGCAGGACCTATACGTTCCATCTGCGCAAGGGCGTAAAATTCCACGACGGCAGCGAGTGGAATGCCGATGCGGCAAAGTTCAATCTCGACCGCATGACCAACCCTGATTTCGAGTATTTCGTGCCGGCCTCTCCGGGGCTGATGGGCTGGGTCTGGGGCGATCTGGAAAGCTACGCGGTCGTTGACCCCTATACGTTCACCATCACGCTCACCCAGCCGAATGCCGAGTTTCTGCGCCGTCTGACGGCGGGTGGGTCCGGGTCGCCGCGCATGGTCTCTCCGACGGCGGTGGCGACTTTCGGCAATGACGGGATCGAGCAGAACCCGATCGGGACGGGGCCTTTCAAATTCGTCGAGCGGGTGCCCGGGGAACGCGTCACCATCGCAAAGAACCCCGATTACTGGAACCCGGAGCGGATCCCGAAAACCGACCGCATCATCCTGCGCGCGATGCCGGAAGTCTCGACCCGCGAACTCGCGATCATGTCCGGCGAGGTCGATATCATCGGCACACCCTCGCCGGATTCCATCGCAATGCTCGAAGCTCAGGGGCTTCAGCTGATCACCGGGCCGTCCCCGATGATCTACGTCATGTGGTTCAATACAAAGGACGAAATCTTTAAGGATGTGCGGGTGCGCAAAGCGGCCTGTATGGCGATCAATCGCGAGGAAATGGCGCTTTATCAGCGCATGGGATATGCGCAGCCGACCTGGGGCGTGCTGAATCCCGGCGGCCCCGGTTATGATCCGGACTTCCGCGATTGCGATTATGACCCGGAAGGCGCGAAGGCGCTGCTGGCCGAGGCCGGCTATCCCGACGGGCTGGACACCAGAATGGACTGGACCTTCGGCGGCGGCGCCGATGTGAATACCAAAGGCGATGCGGAATGGCTGCAGCGCGACTGGGCAAAGGTCGGGATCCGCGCCAAAATCGAGATGTTCGACAACAATGCCTTCTGGGATATGATGTCGGCGGGGATGCGCGACGGTACCGGGATCACCTCGGCCTCCTGGGGGGAAAGCACCTTCTCCTGGCTTGACCAGCTGCTCCCGACCACTGTGATGCCGCCGAACTGCTGCAATTCCGGCTATTACGACAACCCTGAGATGGACCGGCTGCTGAGTGAAGCGCGCGCTGCCGGCTCGGAAGAGGAGATGGTCGCCAAATTGCAGGAAGCCCGCGATATCGTGGCCGAAGACATGGCTTTCTCAAGCTATTTCGCGACGAATTCCGTCTATGTCGCGGTTCCGGGCATCAAAGACTTCCGGCTTGCCCCGCAGCACTGGTTCGATCTGACCTCCATCGTCAAGGAGTAAGCCGCGCCGAACCGGTCTTCAGATCGCGCCCCCGTTTCCGGACATAGTGTCTCCGGCAATCGTCCGGAAACGGGGGACAGGCAGGCAAGAGAAAGTCTTCATGCAAATCCTCCAGTTCACCTTCATGCGGATGCTGTCCGCGATCCCGGTCCTGATCGGCGTCACCATCATCGTCTTTCTCGCGGTCCAGCTGGTGCCGGGGGATATTGCGCTTTCCATCCTTGGCCGGATGGCCTCGCAGGAACAGCTTCAGGCCCTGCGCGAGCAGATGGGCCTCGACCGTTCGCTTGTCGTGCAATACGGCATCTGGTTCACGGCGCTTTTGCAGGGCGATATCGGCGTCTCGCTGTCGCAGCAACTGCCTGTCGCCGGGATATTGGGGCCCAAGATCATCAACTCGCTCATCCTGATGGCGGGCAGCCTTTTCATCGTGCTGGTCTTCGGCTTTCTGCTGGCGGTGCTGTCGGGGGCAAAATTCCGCAGCATCACCGACCGGGTCGTGGTGGTGATCACACTGGTCCTTGCCAGTCTTCCGGCCTTCTGGCTGGGCATCATCATGCTCTATTTCTTTGGCTTCAAATGGAAGCTCTTCCCGATTTCGGGGATGTATAATGTCGCCAGTCCGGGTGGGTTCTGGGATCTGATCCATCACCTCATCCTGCCGGCGGCCGTGACTGCGGCGGGCTCGGTGGCGGTCGTGGCCCGTGTCACCCGCTCGCGGATGATCGACGTGATGGCGCAGCCTTATATCCTTGCCGGCAAGGCCCGCGGGCTGAAGCAAAGCCAGCTGGTTCTGCGCCACGCGGTGCGCAATACCCTGCCCACCTTCGCCAGTATCGGCGGCCTGCAGATCGGCTATCTGTTCGGCGGCGTGATTTTCACCGAAATCATCTTCAACTGGCCGGGGATCGGCCTGCAGGTCTATGACGCGATCCTGCAACGCGACATCCCGATGATCCAGGGCTGTGTGCTCGTCGTGGCGGTGGTCTTCGTGATCGGCAACCTGCTGTCAGATATCGCGGTTTACGCGCTTGACCCCAAGAAAGGCTGAGACATGAGCGATGTGTCCCTTGAGACCGGCCGCGCAAGGCAGCCGGCAGAAAAACGCCGCTCGAACCTTTATTTCGTCTGGCGCGGCGTCCTCGGTGATCCGGTCGCACGTATTGCGGTCGGCATCATTCTGATCTTCTTCCTCGCCGCGGTTTTCGCGCCCTGGATTGCACCCTGGCCTCCGAATGAGGCCGACCCGTCGATGCGCCTGCGCCCGCCCGGCACGCCCGGCCACTGGCTCGGCGTTGACAATCAGGGCCGCGATATCCTTTCGCGCCTGATCTATGGCGCCCGCTACACGCTGCTTTGCGGCATCACCCCCGTCGTGCTCGGCGCGGTGATCTCTGTGCCGCTGGGGATGTTCGGGGCCTGGTATCCGGTTGCGGGCTCGGTGATCATGCGGTCGATGGATGTGCTTTTCGCCTTCCCGATGGCATTGCTTGCCATTCTGCTGGCAGCGCTTATGGGGCCTGGCATAGGCAATATGATGATCGCGCTGGTGGTCACGCTGATCCCCTATAACACCCGCGTCGTCTATGCCGCCGCCTGTCTTGAACGCGATCAGGCCTATGTCGAGGCGGCAAGGGCCATGGCAACGCCGGGCTACAAGATCATCCTGTCCGAGATGATGCCGAATGTGATCGCATCGTCGGTGGTCTATTCCTGCACCATCGTCGGCGCCGTGGTCATCACCGCCGCCGGGCTGAGCTTCCTTGGCCTTGGTGTGCAGCCGCCCACCGCCGAATGGGGCATCATGACCAGTGAGGGTCGCAACTTTATCTTCAACGCCCCCCATATCGCCGCAGTCCCCGGCCTTGCCATCACCATCCTCGTCATGGCGTTCAATCTGCTCGGAGATTCGCTGCGCGATTCCCTCGATCCGCGCACAAGGCTCATGCTGATCAGGCGCCGCAAGTGACCATGCCTGCCGCCCTGCCCCTTTCTGAAATCGAATCCCAAGGACCAGCCATGTCGTCGACCACCACCCGTATCCGTGCCCGCTATGTCATCGCCTGGGATGGCCGCTCTCACCGGACCTTGCTGAATGGCGAAGTGGTGTTCCGGGGCGACACGATCCTCTATGTCGGCAAAGCGTTCGAGGGTCAGGTCGATATCGAGATCGACGGCGGCAATGCCGTCCTGGGGCCGGGCTTCATCGACCTGAATGCGCTTGGCGATCTTGATACGACGGTGCTGGCCTTCGACAATCAGCCCGACTGGGCCAAGGGGCGGACCTGGCCCGAGGATTATCTGCAATCCGGCCCGATCGAGATGTACAGCGAAGAAGAGCAGACCTTCAAAATGAAGTATGCTTTCGCCCAGCTGATCCGGAATGGTATCACGACGGCGCTGCCGATCACCTCGATGTTCTACCGCAAATGGGCGGAAACCTATGCGGAATTTGCCAATTCTGCCGCCAGCGCCATCGAGCTGGGGATCCGTGCCTATCTTGGCCCCTGCTATATGACCGGCGTAGAAGTGGTCCGGCCCG